>DATJLC010000250.1:0-5468 GCA_035490755.1 Sphingobium sp. | reverse complement strand
ATACGGGCCGGCCGCCATAGCAGTTGCCCTAGAAATCCGCACCGCTCAGCGGGCATTGAAGCGGCCGAACCGTTCCTCAATGCGGGCCTGGGCATATTCCAGGCCGATCGACAGGATCCAGTAGATCATGGAGGCAGTGATCAGCATCTCGATATGGCGGAACTCGGTCTGGCCCTGGGTGCGGGCGAGATACATGATCTCCCAGACGCCAACGACGGAGATGAGCGAAGAATCCTTCAGCATGGCAATGAACTGGTTGCCGGTCGGCGGGATGATGACGCGCATGGCCTGCGGCAGGATGACGAGCATCATCGTCTGGCTGGGGCTGAGGCCGAGCGCGGTGGCGCCCTCCGTCTGCCCGCGGTTGATGCTCTGGATGCCCGCGCGGAAAATCTCCGTCATGTAGGCGCCGTAGCAGAGCGACAGCGCCAGGATGCCAGCCGGCACGGCGCTGATCACGTAGCCGACCTGCGGCAGGCCGAGGTAGATGATGTAGATCTGCATAAGCAGCGGGAGGCCGCGGAAGAGCGAGGTGTAGAAGGTCGCAAGCCCGTAGACGACGCCATTGTTGGAGAGCTTGGCGATCGCGCCGGCCAGCGCGATGACCGTGGCGATGACGATGGAGATCGCGGAAATGTAGAGCGTCGTCGTCACGCCCTGCGTGATGAGGAAGCCGATCTTCTTGGCGATGAAGGCGAAGGAAAGGTCGAAGGAATAGAAGAACAGCATCAGCAGCGAGAACAGCTCGACCCACACCGCGATGATCTGCTGGCGGCGTGATAGCTGGCGCAGCGCTTTCCAGTTCGTGGCGAGGATGAGCGCGATCAGTACCGACGAGGCGATGCGGCTGACGGCTGGATTCTCCGTCAGCCAGCCGGTCGAGGACGGCAGGAGATGGCCGATCCAGGCGGAGCTGACGCCGATGCCATAGAGTGCCGCCGCGACGATGATGAGGATCAACACGCCGCCGACCCTGCGCGATGCCTCGGGATAGGTGAGTATCAGTCGGCCGATCATGGTCCGCTCCCCTGTTTCAAGTCTCTCAGGCCGCGCGTTCGCGCCACCAGTCCTGCGCTTGGAGTTTCCAATAGGTAAGCTGCGCCACCGCGAGCCCCGCAAGGCCGCCCGCCCAGACGAGGCCGAAGGGCTCGTAGAGCTTGTAGCGCTCGCTAGTCCCCAGGATGCCCTCGGCGATGACCTTGCCGCCGATCGCCGTCGTGTTGAGGCCGTGCCCGCCGAAGGCGGTGCAATACCAGACGCCCGGGGCCATGCGCCCGATCTGGGGCATGAGGTGGCGGGCATAGGACATGAGGCCCGACCAGGCGAGGTCCGTCCTGAGGCCGGCAAGCTGCGGAAAGGTGCCGACCATCTCGGCGCGCAATTCCTTGACGAGGCCGGCCGTAGAGGCGGCGCGGGTGGTGATGCGTCCGCCCCAGAGAATGCGGCGGTCTCCGTCGACGAGGCGGTAATAATCCCCGGCGCGCCGGTTGTCGCCGATGGCGCTTCTGGTGGCGATCGCCGTGGCGATCAGCTCCGGCGCCTCCTCGCTGACCATGACATAGGTGGCGATGGGCAGGAACGCGCGCTTCAACCTGCCGTTTAGCGGTCCGGTATAGCCGCCCGTCGTGAAGACGACGTCGCGGGCCTTCACCGCGCCGCCATCGGTCTTCACGCGCTTTTCGGCGCCGTTGAGGTCGGCGGAGGATGCAGGCGAGTGTTCACAGATGCGCCCGCCGAGCCGCTCGACTTCCGCCGCAATGGCGCGCAGATAGTTGAGCGGATGCATGTGGAAGGCGTTTGGATTGCGCAACGCCTGGAAATAGCGTTCGGATTTCAACACGGCGCGGACCGCGTCGCGCTCCATATATTCGAGTTCGTAGCCATATTCCCTGCGTACCGCCTGCGCGTAGGCCTTGAGGCTCGCGCCGTCGTCGTAGCGCAGCACGCTCATGATGCCCGGCTCCAGCCTGGCATTGTCGATGCCGAGGGCCTGGATGTTCTCGCGGATGAATTCCATGCCCTCGACGGAGAGGCGGTGCAGTTCGCGCGCCGCATCCTTGCCGGCGATGCGGGCGATGTCGTCACCGCCGACCGCATAGCCGGGGCTGACGAAGCCGCCATTGCGCCCGGAGGCGCCGAAGCCGACGCTTTCGGCCTCCAGCACCGTGACGATCTTGCCGGCACGGGCAAGCTGCAGGGCGGCCGAAAGGCCGGCGAGGCCGCCGCCGACGATCACCGCGTCGCATTCGACCGTGCCCGAAAGCGCCGGGCGCGCCGTCTGGTCCGTCATGGTTCGTCTGTAATAGGTATCCGGATAGGCCATCGCATGCTCCCCTCAAGCAGCAGGGCGCGGGCAAAAACCGCCCGCGCCGCAAGAGTCATTCAGCGCTGTAGTCCTTGCCGTACCATTTCGTGGTGAGCGTGCCCAGGGTGCCGTCCTTCTTCATCTCCTCGATGATCCCGCCGACCTTGGCCGTCCATTCCGCATCGACCTTCTCGGCGATGACGACGAGCGGTTCGCGGAAGGCATATTCACCGTCGATGACCTTAACCGGGTAGCCGTTCTTGATGGCGTTCATCGCCGTCTGCTCGGGCGCGATCACCGCATCGAGGCGCACGCCGGCGCCCAGGCGCAGGTCGTCGAAGGGCAGCATGGAATCGGCGAAGGTGCGGATTTCGCCCGGCTCCAGCTTGTATTCGATCGGCGGCAGGCCCGGCGCGTCGATTTCGAGGCGGCGGTTGATGAAATCCTCCGAGGTCGTGGCTGTCTCGACGCCGATCACCTTGCCATTGAGGTCGGCGACGGTCTTGGCCTCGCTGTCCTTGTGAACGACGTAGACATAGGGGCTGTAATAGTAGATGCCGACGAAATCGATCACCTGCGCACGCGCCTTGGTGGGCGTAACCGAACCGACGCCGAGGTCATAGCGGCCCTGCCAGCGGCCGCCTGTCAGCGTCGCCCAGTCCGGCGTCTCGAAGCTCACCTCGACGCCGAGGCGCTTGGCGATCTCGCGCGAGACGTCGATGTCGAAGCCGACCATCTCGTTGTTGTCGTCGAGATAGCTCTGGGGCGGCCAGCCGCTGTTGGTGGCGACGACCATCGCCTTCTTTTCCATGACGCGGTCGAGCGTTTCGCCGGCATGGGCCGACACGGCGGCGGCGGCGAAGGCGGCGCCTACGGCCAGTCGCGTGAAGAGCTTTTTCATGTGGTCCTCCTTATGATCCGTCAGTTCGGATCCCCGTTTATGTAAGATGTCTGACAAGCTAATTTGTCAGCGCTTGATTCCTGCGAGTCAAGCAAGCTGCGCCAGGGGTTCATGAAAGAATTCGATCGAGACATGAAATTGCAAGATGAAGTCAGTGAGGTCGCCCGCAGCGACACCGGAACGCGGCGGAGAAGCGCACGTATGCGCGCCGCCTGGAAAGGCCCCAGCGGGGCATTGGCTGCTGCGCAGAGATAGAGCCTTTCAGACACGCGGCGGCTTGCCAGCTTGGCGAACAGGAAGCGCCCCTCTGCCACGCCTGCCACCGCGTCCAGCCACGTCAGGAAGCTGACTCCCTTGCCGACAGCGACATATTCCGTGATGAGAGCGATGGAATGCTGCGCAGCGATATGCGGCTCGGATGCACTCGGTAGACCTCCGCATCGAGCGGGGGCCAAACCCGACAAGTTTGCCGATCTCCCGCGCCCAGTAGTGCGCTGTGGCGCAGGCCTCCATCGCGACCGTACATCTGGGCAATTCCGTAAAGAAGCTGACGACCTGGCCGCGAGACAATTTCCTGCGCAAGATCACACTTCCATCGCTTCCGGCGGCATGAACCTGAAACACCCGCTTTGCAAGGTCCAGGCCGACGATGCTAACTTCCTTCATGGATGCTCTCTCCTCTAAGTGACGTTCTGGCGAACATCACTCTGGCACATTGCGATGCCGTCGGGAGGGGGCATCCACTCCATCAGTTCTCATGTTTGGATGCCCCTTTCGATGCAAGGACTTTTTACCGCTGAGCGAGTGATCGGGTGCGTACATGTTTCAGACCTCATGTTGCGGCCATGACATGCCGCGGGCCGGTATGGTGATACGCGGATCAGATTCCATATCAGTGCAACGAGCTGAGGGCTCCCTGAGAACTACTGGTTTATCCAACCCCGATCTGTTCGATCATTTGCCCATGCGGATCATGTCCTCCTCACATCGCCGACACTCCGACTGAAACGGTCGTCGTCAGCAGACCGCTCCAGTCGGATCTCTGTAGACTTCATTGCGTACGAGCATAGCCCAAACCACCCGCGCCATCTTGTTTGCCATCGCGATCGCCACCAACATACGCGGCTTTCGGGCGAGCATATTCGAGAGCCAAGATCCAGGTCGTCCGCCGCCGCGGCCCTTCCAATGCACGACCGACATCGCACCTATGATCAGAAGCCTTCTGATATCTCGTTGGCCCATCTTCGAGGTGCGGCCAAGCTTTTGCTTGCCTCCGCTCGAGTGCTGTCGGGGGACAAGGCCAAGCCAGGCAGCAAAATCGCGCCCGCGCCGGAATTCCTCCATCGACGGCGCAAAGGCCGTGATTGCCATGGCGCAGATTGGCCCGATGCCCGGCACCTTCTGGAGCCGCCGGACTACGTCGCTTTGCCTCGCCTCTGCAGCGATGCGACGATCGATCTGATTAATTTCTTCGTGCAATTGGGCGATCTGGCTCAGGTAAAGTCGGCTCATGCTCTGTACCAGCTCGGGTAGATTGTCCGATGTGACCAGGGTTGAAAGGCGCTCCACATTCCCCAGTCCTTTGCCCACAATGACACCATGTTCCGCAAGATGTCCGCGCAGAGCGTTCACCATCTGCGTTCGTTGGCCGACAAGAAGATCGCGAGTTCGGAATAGCATTGCCCGAGCTTGCTGATTTGACGTCTTCACAGCGACCGTCCGCATGGTCGGCCGCATCGCAGCTTCTGCAACAGCCTCAGCATCGGCAGCATCGTTCTTCTGGCGCTTGACGAAAGCCTTTACATAGACCGGCGGGATCAGCCGAACGTCATGGCCGAACCCTGCCAACTCGCGCCCCCAATAATGGGCTGTGCCGCAAGCCTCCATCGCGACTACGCACGGGGGAAGTGTCGCCATGAATTTTGGAAACTGAAGACGCGAGAGCTTCTTACGAAACAAAACCTGGCCATCCGCTGCTGCGCCGTGAACCTGGAAAACCTGCTTTGCAAGGTCGACGCCGACGATGCTAACTTCCTCCATGGATGCCTCCTCCTCTTTGGGTGACGTAACGCATCACCATCTTGGCACACTGCGATGCCGGTGGGAGGGGCATCCAACCCATCAGTGGCAACGTATGGCCCGCCCTGTTCGCAAGTAGAATTTTAGATCCCTGAACAGTCTGCTTCAACGTATTCGGTCTCACGGTCACGCCGTGGCCAAGATGGATATCCGCACGTCCGGAGCCTCGATAATCAACACGGC
>DATJLC010000249.1:0-15768 GCA_035490755.1 Sphingobium sp. | reverse complement strand
GGCTTGTGCGGCGGCCGGTGAAGGGCCATTATCACTCCCGACGAAAAGGCGCAGGCGCAGCCTGTTGGGCTTGCTTTTCGGTCGAACATCGGCAAGCGCCAAGTTCACGATCTTGTCTTTAGGAGAATAGCAGATGGGCCGAATTGTTGTGACCGGTGCGGCGGGCGTTCTGGGTGGCGAGGTCAGCCGCTTTCTTGCCGCCCAAGGCCATGACGTCATTGGTGTGGATCTGGCGGCCGAGGCCCCTGGCTTTCCGGGCAAGTTCATCGGCGGCATCGACCTCACCTCCGAACAGGGCGCGCAGGGCGCGGTCTCGCAGATGGGCGCCGGCCCGGTCGATGGCCTCGTCAACGTCGCGGGCGGCTTCCGTTGGGAAACCATCACCGACGGCAGCCCCGACAGCTGGGACTTTCTCTACCGCATCAACGTCATGACCGCGCTGCACATGTCGCGCGCGCTCCTGGCCAACCTCATCGAGTCAAAGGGCGCGATCGTGAATGTCGGCGCCGCCGCTACCCTCAAGGCCGGCCTTGGCATGGGCGCCTATACGGCGAGCAAGTCGGGCGTCGCGCGGCTGACCGAAAGCCTTGCCGAAGAGCTGAAGGACAAGGACGTGCGGGTCAACGCGGTGCTGCCCTCGATCATCGACACGCCGGCGAACCGCGCTGACATGGGCGATGCCGACGCGGCGCGCTGGGTCAGCCCGGCCGAGCTTGCCAACGTCATCGCCTTCCTGCTCTCGAATGGCGCTTCGGCCGTGACGGGCGCCTGCCTGCCGGTGACCGGCCGCGTCTAACAAAGGGCTCGCCCGTCGCCGGCATGGACTCGGCGGCGGTGTTTTTGCATTAGCGTGGCGACAATCGCCACAGACAGGAATCTCATGATCGACGCCGCCAAATTTCGCCAGGTCCTCGGAAATTATCCGACGGGCGTATGTGCCATCACCGCCATTACGGATGAAGGCGAGCGGGCCGCGATGGTTGTGGGCACCTTTTCCTCGGTGTCGCTCGATCCGCCGCTGGTCGGCTTCTTTCCCGACCGGAAGTCATCGAGCTGGCCGCAGATCGAGCGGGCGGGGCGTTTCTGCGTCAATGTGCTAGCGGCGGACCAGGGCGGCCTCTGCCGCCAGCTCGCCATTTCCGGCGGCGACAAATATGCCGATGTCGGCTTCACCCTCTCCGGCAATGGATCGCCGATCCTCGACGCGGCGATCGCCTGGATCGACTGCGCGATCCATGACGTGATCGATACCGGTGACCACTATCTGGTGCTTGGTCGGGTCCTGGCGCTGGAGTGCTGCCGCGACGCGGACCCGATGCTCTTCTTCAAGGGCAAATATGGCGGGTTTGCCCATCTGGATTAGACCGGGCACTTGACATCCTAGTCAACAATGTTGTTCACAACAATCGCCTGCGGTCGTTGCCGCTACTCCGGAGAGGGTGCATGACGTTGAACAGCATTGATCTGACGCCGCGGATCGGAACCGAGGTCCAGGCCACCGCCGAACAGCTGATCAGTGGCGAATATGCAAGCGATCTACGGGCTTTGCTGCAGGAACGCGGCGTGCTGGTGTTCCGCAATCTTTTTCTCGAAAAGGACCAGCAACTCGCCTTCGCGCACACCCTGGGCAAGGTCCAGCCGCAGGGTGAAGGCGGCATTTTCAAGATCTCGATCGATCCCAAGGAAAGTATCGGCGCCGAGTATCTCAAGGGCTCCTTCTACTGGCACATCGACGGCGCCAGCGACGACGTGCCCAACTTTGCCGCCCTGCTGAATGCCAAGGTGCTTTCGGAGCAAGGCGGCGACACCTATTTCGCCAATACCTACGCGGCCTATGACGATCTTCCAGACAGCGATAAGGCGAGCTTCGAGAAAATTCGCGTCATCCACAGCTTCGAAATTTCGCAGCGTTACGTAAACCCCGAACCCACCTCCGCCGAACTCGAAATGTGGCAAATGCGCGAGCCCAAGATCCACCCTCTGGTCTGGACTCACGCCTCGGGCCGCAAGTCGCTGGTGCTCGGTTCCACCGCACAGCATGTCGAGGGCATGGATTTGCCAGCCGGCCGCGCCCTGCTCAACAGACTGCGCGAGTGGGCGACGCAGCCGCAGTTCGTCTATCGCCATAAATGGGCGCTGGGCGACCTTCTGATGTGGGATAATACTGGCACGATGCACCGGGTCGATCCCTATCCGCTGGAGGCCGGCCGCCTGATGCATCGCACCACGATCGAAGGCGAAGAGGCGCTGCTCTGAGCGATCAACAGATTCAGGAGAAAACGATGTCATTGAACGGGAAAGTCGCTGTCGTCACGGGTGCGGGTAGCGGCATCGGTCGTGCTTGTGCGGTCCAGCTGGCCAAGGATGGCGCCGCCGTTGCGGTATGGGACCTGAACGGCGAAGGCGCACAGGGCACTGTCGACCTGATCACCGGCAATGGCGGACGGGCGATCGCCATGGTCGTCGACTGCGCCTCCTCGGCCGCTATCACCGATGGGGTCGCCAAGGTCCATGCCGACCTCGGCGCCGTCACCGTCCTCGTCAACAATGCCGGCATGGCGAATTTCACCCCGGTCATGGACATCACCGAGGAACATTGGGACCGAATGATGGCCGTCAACCTCAAGGGGCCGTTCCTGTGCATCAAGGCTATGCTGCCGGACATGCGGGCGGCCGGATGGGGGCGGATCATCAATATCTCCTCGTCCTCCGTGCAGACCGGCGCACCGGCCATGGCGCATTATGTGTCGTCCAAGGGCGGCGTGATCGGCCTCACTCGCGCGCTGGCGATCGAGTTGGCGGCGGAGAACATTACCGTCAACCACGTACCGCCCGGCTTCGTCCGCACGCCCATGTTGGAAGCCTCGCCGGTCGACATCGACGGCTATGCCGCGACCATGCCGATGAAGCGCGCCGGTGAGCCGGAGGACATCGCCTGCGCCGTCTCTTATTTCGCGTCCGAGGGCGCAAAATATGTGACCGGTCAGACGATCGGCGTGAACGGCGGGCGCTACCTCGTCTTCTAAGGACCGGGGCCCGATCGCCATGCGCCTGGCCGTCAAGCTGGCGGACGCGACGCTGCATGGCGAGCAGCGGGGAGCCAGGCCGTCGGCAGTGTTCCTGCACGGCTTCGGCTCCGACCTGCATGGCTGGGACGGCATCTGGGACCGGCTGGACGGCAAGCTCGATGGCATACGCCATGACCTGAGGGGCTTTGGCCAATCCACCGCGCTGTCCGATGCGCCGTTCAGCCACAGCGACGACCTCTTGGCCCTGCTCGACGTCGCCGCCATTGAACAGGCCGACCTCATCGGGATTTCGATGGGCGGCAGCATCGCCCTCCATTTCGCGCTCGACCATCCGGAGCGTGTCCGCCGTCTCGTCCTCATCAGCCCCGGCCTGATGGGCTGGCAATGGTCCGAGCAATGGAAGGCCCTCTGGCGCCCGATCACCAGCGCCGCCCGAGCTGGACGGATGGACGAGGCGCGGGCCTTGTGGCTGGCCCATCCTCTGTTCGAGACGACGCGGACAAGCCCCGCCGCACCGATCCTTGCCCGGTCCATTGCCCGCTATTCAGGCGCGCAGTGGGTCGCCGATCATGAACGGCCCTGCCTGCCGGACCTGGACCGGCTGCCTTGCCTCGCCGCACCCACGCTCCTTCTCACCGGCGCGCTCGACATGCCCGACTTCGGGCTGATCGCCGACCTGATCGCCGGCAGTGTGCCCGATGTGACGCGGATCGATCATTCCGGTTGCGGCCATATGCTGACACTCGAAGCGCCCGATGAGTGCAGCGACGCGATCGCGCGCTTCCTTGCCTAAGGGATGGCAAGCAGGCTTTCCGGTCTCGCCACGACATCAGCCAACGTGTAGCGGTCGAGCGCATCGATAAAAGCGGCCATCGCCTCGCCCAGCACCGGCGTCAGGCCACAGCCCAGGCGCATGACGCAGCTGCCGCATTCGGCGAGCTGAAGATCGGGCTCCATGCGCCGCACGACATCGCCAATCCGGATGGCCTCTGCCGGCCGCGCCAGCGTGAATCCACCCCCCCTGCCCCGTATCGTGCGCAGAAAGCCGTCATTTGCAAGCTGGTTCACGACTTTCATGAGATGGTTCTTCGATATGCCATGGGCCGCCGAGACCTCGGCAATGGAGGTCAGCCCCTCACGCGCGGAGGCAGCGGCGAGCAGGGCCCGAAAGGCATAATCGGTGTGGCGGGTAAGACGCATGATGACCTTTTTGACGGGCTAAATGATGCTTTCTATTTACATCTTCAAGTGAGCTGTTAATAGATGCATCTCTTCTACATCTTTAGGAGATTTGTGTGACCACTCCCCTCACCGCTGCCACCATCGCCATCGTCAAGACTACCGCTCCGGCGCTTCAGGAACATGGCCTTGCCATCACCAAGCGCATGTATGAGCGGCTGTTCGTAAACGAGGACATCAAGGCGTTGTTTGACCAGGCCACGCAGGAGAGCGGGGAACAGCCCAAGCGGCTGGCTGCGGCGATCCTCGCTTATGCCCAGAATATCGACAAGCTCCAGAACCTGACCGGTCCGGTCGAGCGCATGGTTACACGGCATGTCGAGACTGGCGTGCGCGAAGAACATTATCCCTATGTCGCCAACGCCCTCCTGCCGGCGATCAAGGACGTGCTGGGCGACGCCGCGACGGACGATGTGCTGGCCGCCTGGGGCGAAGCTTACTGGTTCCTCGCCCATCTGCTGATCGGCAAGGAGAAGGCACGGTACGCCGAAATTGCCGCCGAGGAATCCGGTGAGGCGGCCTGAAGCTGTTGGATGTTGACGTTCAGGGGGAATTTTCCCCCGAACTTCTCGACTGCACCCGTATCGCACATGGCGAATTCTTTTCCCGTCGGACACCGCGACAACCCCGAGCGGATGCTGACATGGAAGGCGGGAGTAGGACAGTGGCCGGGTGCTTCAGCCGCTCCCGTCAAGCGAATAGCGACGTCGAAAAGCGGGCGACCTGCCGCACGACCCTTGTCCTGCGCCTCGCTTCCGCGATCTCTCGCGCTGACATGTTCCAGGCGATATTCGCCCGGCATTTCTCGGCGGGTCCGTATCCAGCAAGCGCTGCGAGGTCGAACCACTTGTGCGCTTCAATGAGATTGCCGGAACTGTGGGCGACACCCATGTCGAAACACGCCCCCGGATCACCTTTCAGGGCATCCTGCTTTCGGCTTTCGATCAGAACACGTGCGCCTGGAATGCTACTGGCCATAGGGGCCTCCCGCTCCTGGGTTCTGGGAGCATTGTCACGCCGCGGCCTGTAGATATGGTTAACGGGCATATCGTAGCACCCGATAACCTCACCCCCATAGCGCATCCGCCGCCGCCAGCGCCTGTTCGCCCCGGCCGCCCAGCTCGCTGGTGAGCGCCTTGAGGCGATAGGTCCACAGATGGAGCGGATGTTCCAGCGTCATGCCCATGGCGCCCAGGAACTGGTGATAATCGTAACCGACGCGCTTCGCCGCTTCCTGCGCGTGGAGCGCTGCCATGGCAGCGTCGGCTGGATCGGCCGTGCCGGCTGCGCGCATCGCCAGCCAGTAGACGCCGTTCGTCACCACCTGCGCCTCGGCAAGGCGGTGGCGCAGAGCCTGGAAGGTGGCAAGCGGGCGGCCGAACTGCTTGCGTTCCGACACATAGTTGGTGACGCTTTGCAGCGCCGCCGCCAACAGGCCGGCAGCCTCCGCTGCCAGCGCTACGCGCCATGCGCGCAGCACCGTGTCGGCGGCGACGTCATGCGCGCGCGTTTCGGCGGGAATGCCGGTCAGATACGCCATGGGATAGGCGTAGAGCACCTCCTCCCCCGCCCCACGAATGATGTCGTCCGTCGCGGTGAAGCTCCTAACTTTACCATTGCCCACCACAACCACGGTCGCGCCGGGCTTGAGGAAGCGCACCGGCTTTCGCAACTGGCCCTCCTGCACGAGACAGAGCGGGCGCGGCAGGTCCGGGTCCAGGAGCGGACGCACCAGCGCGGAGGCCGCCGCCTCCACCGCGAAGGGCAGGCGCGCAAGCTTCTCCACCACCAGGGCGGCGGTGACGGCGCCAAGCTCCGGCATCGCGGCCACGTCAAGAAAGCCGTTCTCCACCAGCGCGCCGTCCAGTTCGTCACTGGTAAGCGCGAAGCTGGTGTCGTGCAGCGGCACGCCCGCAAAGGGCTTGGCCAGGCTGTCGATGAAGTCGAGGATCTGGGTCTGGTCCTCGTTGAGTGAGAGGTGCATCAGCGCGGCTCCCTCGGCAGTTGCAGCACGTCGCTGGCGATAATGTTGAGCTGGATTTCGGCCGCGCCCGCCGCGACGCCCGCGACGATGCCGCGCTGGTGGTGCATCTGGAGATAGGCGGAGCCGCCGGCCAGCGCCTCCGGCACGAATTCGACGACGAACTCGCACACCGCGCGTTCGGCCATGACCGTGGCGAAGCGCGCCGAGCTGGATTCCGCGCCGACGCCAAGGCCATCGACCCGCTTCTGCACGATCGCATAATTGGCCGTGCGCGCCGCCTCGCACAGGGCGGCACATCTGCCCGCCTCTATCCGCACCGCTTCGCGCGTGAAGTCGCCGGCGTCCTTGAGCATGGCCACGGCGCGGTCGAGCGCGGCGCGCGCCAGATGATAGCGCGGAATGCCAAGCCGTTCATTGGTGAGCGAATAATTGATGATCTCCCACGCCTGGCCTTCCTCGCCAAAGCGCTGCCCGACGGGAACGACGACATCGTCGAAGAACACCTCATGAATATCGCCCTCGCCGATCAGGCTGGGGATCTGGCGCACGGTGATGCCGGGCGTGTCCATGGGGACGAGCAGGATGGTGATGCCCTTCTTCCTGTCGTCGCTGGTGCGGGTCAGGAGGAAGCAGGTGTCGGCAAGGCCGGCGTAGCTGGTCCAGATCTTTTGCCCGTTGACCCGGTACACATCGCCGTCCAGCGTGGCGCGGGTGCGCAGGGAAGCAAGGTCGGAACCGGAATCGGGCTCCGAAAAGCCCTGGCACCACAGCATCTCGCCGCTGCTGATCTGCGGCAGATATTTCGCCTTCTGCGCGTCGGTGCCATATTTCACCAGCGTCGGGCCGATCCAGTTCACATTCATGTACTGGCCGCCGCGCGGCTCGCCCCATTCCCACATGACCTCGGCCAGGATCTGCTGCTCCCAGGGCCCCAGCCCCTCGCCGCCAATCTCCTTTGGCCAATGCGGAAAGAGCATGCCGTTCTCGGCGAGCCGGCGGCAAAAGCCGCGTGCGAATTCGGTCAGCGCGGGCGATGCGGGACCGTGTTTGGAGAACGCCTCCCAATCATCCGGGAGGTTCTGGGCCAGGAAGGCCTGCAGGCGCGCGCGAAACGCCGCCTGCTCTTCAGTCCATTCGAAATCCACCTTGCTACGCGCTCCGCCAGCATTGCTTTGGGTGATGCGGTGCAGCCCCGGCCAACCCGTGTCAACCGCTGATTGGGAAGACCAACCGCCCCCTCGAATTCACCGCCCGGGCGGAAGTTCTTGCTTTTGCAGGACAAGCCAGCCAACAATTATGGTCGCGAAGACCCAGCGCCGATAAGGACAGCAAAGAACTGTTTCGAGAGTATGATATGGATGAGAAGTGCTGGTCTCAAGCAGCCGCGATTGAAGATGTTCCACCTGGCAAGTCGAAAGCGGTGAACATCAGCGGAAAATCGATCCTGCTGTGCCATGACGACCGCATTTACGCGGTGGAGAACCAGTGTTCCCATGCCCATGAGGCACTGGATTGCGGGCGCATCAAGCATGGCTGGGTCGCCTGCCCTGTCCACGGCGCGCGCTTTGACCTGGAGACGGGCGAGGCGATCAACCCGCCGGCGACAGAGCCCATCGCGACCTTCCCGGTACGGATCGTCGACGGCATCATTGAAGTGGCTATCTGATGCGGCCCAGGTGGCTGACGCTGAAGCCGGTCGTCCCGCCGTGCTGGAAAGCCGTCTCCCCGAGGTGGATGACGGACGTGATCCGCCAGCATCATCCCGATGCGAAGGTGAGCGAAGTCAGGTTGGTCGAGCAGGCGGAGGACATCAATCGCCGCGCCCGTTTCGCACTGCGTTATGCGCGCGGGACAGGGCCTGACGGCGTTTTCGTGAAGACGCATGGCCCTGCGATGCGCTGGGAGCATATGCGCAGCGGCGAGCTGTTCGGCGAGGCGCGCCTCTTTGCCAGCGGCATGCCCCTGCCCATCGAGCATCCGACCGTCTATCGCGCCGTGCCGGACTATCCCCGTGTGAACGCGCTGCTGGTGATGGAGGACATGACCACGCGCGGCGGCGACTTTCGTGATGCGACGCGGCCGATGACGGTTGATCAGGTCGCAGACGGCCTGCGCGGACTGGCGCGGCTTCACCGGCAATATTGGGGCATCACCCCAAAGTCGCACCCGCCGCTGCGCTGGCTCAAGCCATGGTCCGTCGACGAGGGCTGGCGAACTGGCCTGATGCATCGCCTCCCGATCGGCCTGGCCCGCACGCACGACCGGCTGCCCGCAGCGATCAAGGATATCAGCAGCCATCGCGTGATTGAACTGTGGTCCCGTTATCTTGACAGCCTGATGGAAGGCGAACCCACGCTGCTGCACGGCGAGGCCTGCATCTGCAACAGCTATGTCATGCCGGGCGACAAGGTCGGCTTTCACGACTGGCAGTTGGTCCGGCGCGGCAACTGGGCGCGCGACACGGCCTATTTCCTGGTGAGCGCGCTGACGATTGAGGATCGGCGCGCCAATGAGCGGCGCCTGCTCGAGATCTACCGCGACGCGCTGCAACTGCCCGACGGGCAGGCCCCGTCCATGGACGAGATCTGGCGGCGCTATCGCCAGACCCATGTCCTGGGCCTGACCAACTGGCTGGCCCGGCGCGGCAAGGATGGCGTGCGCGCCCCGGCGATATCAGAGGCGCTGATCGATCGCTACGCCGCCGCTTTCGTCGAAACGGATACACTTGGGGCATTGGACGATGCATAAGGCGCACCGCCGACCCGAGCCATGGAGACGAAATGACTGCCAGTTGCGATCTTGATGCATTGCGGCGCGAAGTGCGCGCGTGGCTGGACGCCAATGCGCCGAGGGGCTGGCGCGAGAGGAGCGTCGATCAGGACAGCTTCCTGGAGGTGCAGCGCGCCTGGTTCGCGAAGCTGGTCGAGGGCGGCTATGCGGTGCCGCACTGGCCGGCGGAGTGGCCGGGCGGCGGGCGTTCGCTGGCCGAGCAGAAGGTCATATATGAGGAATTCGCACGCGCCGACACGCCGCGCCTGCTCCTGTCCTTCGTCTCCACTTATCATGCCGCCGCGACTATCCTGGAATGGGCGAGCGAGGAACAGAAGGCCCGCTACC
Organism: Sphingobium sp.; assembly: GCA_035490755.1. Classification (GTDB taxonomy): domain Bacteria; phylum Pseudomonadota; class Alphaproteobacteria; order Sphingomonadales; family Sphingomonadaceae; genus Sphingobium. Next base: position 6,399 of record DATJLC010000249.1, on the reverse strand, counting down.
TGCCGGCCATCCTGAAGGGCGAAACCTGGTGCCAGGGCTTTTCGGAGCCGGGCGCGGGATCGGACCTGGCGGGCCTCAGAACCCGCGCGGAACGACGCGGCGACGTCTATGTGGTGAACGGCCAGAAGATCTGGTCGACCGTCGCCCAATATGCCGACAAATGCCTGCTCCTCGTGCGCACCAGCACCGAGAAGGCCAAGCAGGCCGGCCTCACCTTCCTCCTGCTTGATATGAAGGCCAAGGGCATCACCGTCCGCCCGATCAACCAGATCCACGGCGACGAGGAATTCGCGGAGATCTTCTTCGACGATGTCGAGGTGCCCGTCGCCGAACGACTAGGCGAGGAAGGCGAAGGCTGGACGGTGGCCCAGTCCACCTTGTCGTCCGAGCGCGGCCTGACCCTCCTCGAGCTGAGCGAACGCATGCGCGGCGCACTGGGGCGCATCGCGACCCTGATCCGCGACCATGGCCGCATGGAGGACAAGGGCGTGCTGCGCGATTTCGGCGCGCTCGCGACCAAGGTCGACGGCGCCTGCGCAATCGCGGACCTTTTCCTGCAAAGGCGCATCGCCGGGGAGGAGCGCGTCGGCGACGCCTCGCTCGTCAAGCTCACTTATTCGCGCGTGTTGCGCGAGTTCACCCAGCTCGGCCTCCGGATCGAGGACATGGCATCGCAATATCGCGCCCCGATCACCTTTGGCGGCGGCATGGAAACGGGCAACTGGATGGCGGACTTCATGAACAGCTATGCCTGGACGATCGCGGGCGGCAGCGACGAGATTCAGCGCAACATCATCGCGGAGCGCATGCTGGGCATGCCGCGCGAACCGAAAAGCTGGAAGCTCGAGGGAGACGCCGCATGAGCATCGACCGCGCGGAATTGCAGGACGCCGCCGCCAAGGCCTTCGGCGAGGCGGGCATCGGCGCCGACCCGGCCCGTATCTGGGAACTGATCGCGGACATGGGCTGGCTCAGCATGACGGTGCCGGAGGAACTGGGCGGCCTCGGCCTCGGCCGGGTGGCGCAGGGCGTCATTCACACCGAACTGGGCCGCGTGCTCGCCCCTGGCCCGGTGATGGCGCACATGCTGGTGATCGAGGCGCTGACGGCGGCGGACGGGATGGCGGAGCGGCAGGCGCTGCTTGAACAGGCCATGGCGGGCGCGCTGATGACAAGCTCGCTCGTCTTCGCCACGGCGGCTTGCACGGAGGGCGCGGACGGCGCCCTCACCCTCTCCGGCACGCTGGGCGCGGTGCCCGACGCCGACAAGGCGAGCCGGCTGCTGCTTTTCTCCGAGGACAGGACGCTGTGCCTGCTGCTGCCGCTGGACGCGGCGTCGGTCTCGATCGCGCAGCGCGCGACCTGGGACGAGAGCCGCCGGCTGTTCGACGTGACGCTGGACGCCACCCCGGCCGACGCCTCCATGGTGCTGGCGCGCGGCGAGGCGGCGGTGGCGCTGGCCGACCGGCTGACCGCCAACCTCCTCGTCGCGCTCGCCGCCGATTCCCTGGGCGGGGCGGAGGCAATGCTCGACATCACCATCGAATATCTCAAGACCCGTCGCCAATTCGACCGCCCACTCGCCTTGTTCCAGGCGCTCAAGCATCGCTGCGCCGACATGAAGACGGTCCTGGCGGCCGCCGACGCCTTGTTCTGGCTCCAAGCCGAGGAAGAGGCCGCGACATCGCCCGAAGCCACCATCGGCGCCGGCGCGCTAAAGGCCCGGGCGGCGCGCGTGTACCAGTTTGTCACCGAAGAGGCGATCCAGCTCCACGGCGGCATCGGCCTCACCGAGGAGCATCAATGCCACCTCTTCATGAAACGCGCGATGCTGAACGCCACGCTGGGCGGCGGCGCGGATGCGTGGGAGGAGAAGGCCGGGCGGTTGTTGCTGGGGCGGTTGCTGGAGGTCGCGTAACCTTCGGTTTACGCGGGAAATCCTCCCCGCAACGGGGAGGTGGCGCGCGCGAAGCGCGTGACGGAGGGGCCGAAAGCCGGGCGGACGCTCGTAGCGAGCAAGGCCCCTCCGCCCCTGCGGGGCACCTCCCCGTTGTCGGGGAGGATTTTCGGATGGCTCAGCGCATGATCGACTGGACGCAGGCGACCACGTCGGCTGGCTGGATGAGGAAGGCGTCTTCCAACACCTTGGCGAAGGGCACGGCGCAATAGGGTCCGCCGAGGCGCTTTACCGGGGCCTTGAGCTTGCCGAACAGTTCCTCCTGGATGGTCGCGGCGATCTCCGCGCCGGGGCCGAAGGCGCGCAGGGCCTCGTGGACGACGACCGCGCGGCCGGTCTTGCTGACCGATTCCAGCACCGTGTCCTTGTCCCAGGGCGAGAGCGTGCGCAGGTCGACGATCTCGGCCGAAATACCCGCCTTGGCGAGATCGGCGAGCGCCGCCTGGCAGGTCAGGGTCATGCTGGAATAGGTGACCAGCGTGACGTCCGTGCCCTCCTGCACGATGCGTGCCTTGCCCAGCGGGATCGGCCCCTGGTCGATCGGCACCTGGCCGGGCACGAACAGGGTGCGGCCGTTCTCGATGAACAGGCAGGGATCGGGATCCTGGATGCAGGACAGCAGCAGGCCCTTATAGTCGGCGGCCGAGCAGGGCGCGACGACCTTGATGCCGGCGGTGTGGCAGAACCAGCCTTCGAGATGGTCGGAATGCTGGCCCGCCGTCTGCCAGCCGGCACCGGTCAGCGTGCGGATGGTGAGCGGCACCTGGCTCTGGCCGCCCGACATGAAGCGCAGCTTGGCGGCGTGGTTGAACACCATGTCCATGGCCACGGTGATGAAGTTCATCAGCATGATCTCGGCGACCGGCTTGTAGCCCGCCATGGCGGCGCCGATGGCCGCGCCGATGATCGACTGCTCGGCGATCGGCGTCGAGCGCACGCGCATGTCGCCGAACTTGGCGGAAAGGCCCCGGGTGGTGCCCATGACGCCGCCACCCTCGCGGTCGGCGACATCCTCGCCGAAGACGAGAACCTTGGAGTCCTCCTCCATCGCCTGGAACAAAGCGGCGGAGACGGCCTGCTGGCCGGTCATCTTGACGGTTTCGATGGTGTCGGTGCTCATGCGGGGATCTCCGTGGCAAATACGTCGCGGCGCAGTTCGTCGATCGAGGGCAGCGGGCTGGCGAGCGCGAATTCGATGGCGTCCTCGACCTCGGCCTCGATCGCCTTCTGCATCTCGGCAAGCTGCTCCTCGGTGGCGATGCCGTCCGCGATCAGGCGGGCGCGGAACTTGGGCAGCGGATCGTCGGCGATCGCCGCGGCCTTCTCCTCCTTGGTCATGTAGCTGTCGTCGTCGCCGAAGACATGGCCCATGAAGCGGAAGGTCTTGCATTCGAGCAGGGTCGGCCCCTCCCCGTCCCGCGCGCGACGGATCGCCTCATGGGCGTAGCCGTACATCTCCTCGGGATTGTTGCCGTCGACGGTATAGCCGGGCATGCCATAGCCGATCGCGCGATCGGCGATGTTGGCGCAGCCGGTGCCGTTCTCATAACGGGTATGCTCGGCGAAACCGTTGTTCTGGCAGACGAAGATCACGGGCAGCTTCCAGACGGAGGCCAGGTTCAGCGCCTCGTGGAAGGCGCCGATGTTGGACGCGCCGTCACCGAAATAGGCGATGGACACGCGCTTGCTGTTGTCGAGCAGCGCGGCCCAGGCGAAGCCGTTGGCGATCGGCATGGAGGAGCCGACGATGCCGGTCGTGACCATCACGCCCGTTTCCGGGTGGGTCAGGTGCATGGCGCCGCCCTTGCCCTTGCAGGTGCCGTCGACGCGGCCGGCGATCTCCGCCCAAAGCGGGCGCAGCGGCATGTCCTTGGCCACCATGTCGTGAATGCCGCGATAGATCGTGCAGATCACGTCATCCTTGTTCAGCTGCGTCGAAATGGCGGAGGGGATCACCTCCTGCCCGCGCGCCGAATAATAGGGCATCTGCAGACGGCCCCGCTTGATCTGCTGCCGGGTCGCGTCGTCGTTGCGCTCGATCCGGATCATGCGGCGGTAGATGTCGACCAGCGTTTCCGGACTGGGTTTGGCTAAATTGCTTCGTTCTGCCTGCATAGTCCTCGATCTCCGTGGAATGGCACCGGGTACGGTTTGGGTTGTCCCCGATTGACGGGCGTCGCGCTGTCGTGGGAGCGCGGCGGCCTCAATCCCTGCCGATGCCAGTAACGTTCAACGCGATATCTTCAAAGAAGAGATTGGCGCGTTCGGGGCCGGTGCGTTTCGCCCCGGCGATATCAGCCCTATGCGCCCTGATTGTCCAGGTTTGCGGCATGCCTCGCCGCCACATAGCCGAAGGTGAGCGAGGGGCCGATGCTGGCGCCGGCGCCGGGATAGACCCCGCCCATCACCGATGCAGCGGAGACGCCAGTGGCATAGAGCCCGTCGATCAGGGAGCCATCGGCCCTCAACACCCGGGCATGCACGTCCGTTATTACGCCGCCACAGGTGCTGACATCGCCCGGCACGATATCGACTGCATAGAAGGGCGGCCTATCGATCCGGCCGAGCGCCGGGTTCGGCTGGACGAACGGATCGCCCAGCCACTGGTCATAGGCACGCGCGCCGCGTTGGAAATCCTCGTCCACGCCCTTGTCGACAAAGCCGTTCCAGCGCTCCACGGTCGCCTTGAGAACGGCCGGCTCCACATCGATCTGTTGGGCCAGCCCCTCGATCGTGTCCGCCTGTTTCATATAGCCCGCCTCGACCCAGCCATCGGGCTTGGCTTTTTTGCCTGCCCATCTGCCGGCGATTTGATAATCCTCGGCATAGCGTTGGTCGAAGATCGCCCAGCTCGGCACGGCGGGCACGGTCCGGTTCCGCTCCAGCATGGTCTGGCAATAGAGCTCGTAGGAGCCGCCCTCATTCATGTAGCGGACGCCCGACTGGTCGACCAGGATCGCGCCGGGCTTGCCGGTGAGGCTCTGGCCGGACGGCTTGACATAATCCGTGTCGAAACCGGGCGCGCGGGTCGTCTGGAAGCCGACCATCTGGTCCATCTGGGCAAGGACGGCGCCGATCCGCTCCATCTCGACATGCATGTCGCCGGTGTCGGCGCGAGGCACGTTCGACCATTCCGCCCTTGTGCCGGGCATATATTTGTCGCGCATCGCCTGGTTGCGGGAAAAGCCGCCGGCATTGACCAGAACCCCGAGCCGGGCGCCGACGCGCCATGGCCTGCCGTCCTTCACCGAGACCACGCCGGCCACCCGGCCGTCCTCGACGATCAGCTCCGAAACGGGCGCCTCGGTGCGGATATCGACGCCAGCCTGGAGCGATGCCTGGAGCATGCGGCCCTGCAGCGCCGCGCCGGCGGTGACGAAGTGCTTGCCGGTCAGCTTGGCGAGCACCACGGCGAGCGCGATCTTGAGGAACAGCTTCCTGATCTTCCAGCTCTTCTTCACGAAGGCCAGCTTCATGCCGTCGTCCAGCCGCGCCGGCACTTCGAGGAAGCCTTTGCGCAGTTTCGCGTGCCAGGGGCCGAGCTCCCGGGTGTTGAAGGGCACGGCGACGACCGTTCGGCTCGTTTTGCAGCCGCCGGGCAGCTCGTCATAATAATCGGGCCAGAAACGAGAGCCGCGTTCGAGCTGGACCCCCTGCGACACCAGGAAATCGATCATCCGGGGCGCCTCGGCGACATAGGCGAGGCGCCGCTCATGCGACGTGCCGGGCATGTCGCCATCGTCCCCGACCACGGCGTCGAGATAAGTGATCGCCTTTTCCGGGCTGTCCTCGCCCGGGTCCATGAAGCGGTTGTTGGGCACCCAGACGACGCCGCCCGACTTGGCCGTGGTGCCGCCGACGAATTCCGACTTTTCGAGGATCAGGACAGACTTTCCCGCCTTGCGCATGACAAGCGCCGAGCTCATGGAGCCAGCGCCGCTGCCGACCACGACCCAATCGAATATCTCGTCGAAGCCGCTCATGCCGTCACTCCTGAGAGGGTTCAGACGATCTCGGCGATCCTGACCCAGCGCCGCTCAAGGCTCGACAGGCGGATCGCTTCCTGAATGCGCTCGACGGCCCAGGCCTGCTCGAAATCGGGCGCGGCGCGGCCCTTGCCCTCAATCGCGTCCAGCATCGACTGCATGGCGAGCGCCATGGGAAAGGCCTGCTGCGGCTGGGACGCCCAGTCGATGGCGATGGGCGGCGCGCTCGTGAGGCGGTCCGGGACAGCGACGGCCTCCAGGCTGCCGCCGAGCTGGCCGGCGCGCAGCACGCAGTCCTGGCTCGTCGGAAAGGTCGGCGAGGTCGCGACCATCCGGCCCTTGCTGCCGAACACATCGAGCAGCCAGCCCTCGCCCAGCGTGGCGTTCCAGGAGATCTGCATCTGCATGGTCATGCCATTGGCGAAACGCAGCGTGGCGTTGGCGAAGTCATTATTC
>DATJLC010000248.1:0-4869 GCA_035490755.1 Sphingobium sp. | reverse complement strand
GACTTCGAGGCGGTGGGTCATGCCGCCGCCCTCGCGGACGAAAATGATTTCGTGGCCCTGTGCGGCCCGGACGTCCCCCTGCCCTCAACGGGCGTCATCAGCATCGTCGGGCCGGGCACCGGCCTAGGCGTCGGCCTGCTGTTGCGGGAGGGCGAGCGCTATCATGTGCAGTCGACCGAGGGCGGCCATGTCGATTTCGCGCCGCTGGACAGCATCGAAGACGCCATCCTTTCGCGCCTGCGAAAGAAATATCGCCGGGTCTCGGTCGAACGGGTTGTCTCGGGCCCCGCAATAGTGGAGATTTACGAGACTTTGGCGGCAATCGAGGAACGTGCCGTGCCACAGCATGATGACAAGGCGATCTGGCAGCTCGCCACGAGCGGCGGCGACAGCCTCGCGGCGGCGGCGGCCGAACGCTTCTGCCTGTCGCTGGGCAGCGTCGCGGGCGACATCGCGCTTGCCCAGGGCGCGGCGGCTGTTGTTATCGCGGGCGGGCTGGGGCAGCGGATCAAGGACATGCTGGTCGCCTCAGGATTTCCGGAGCGCTTTCGCGCCAAGGGCCGGTTCGAACGACTGATGGCCGCCATGCCGGTCAAGCTTATCACGCATCCACAGCCCGGCCTTTTCGGCGCCGCAGCCGCCTTTGCAAGGGAGCATTCGTGAACGAGATCGAGAGCATCATGCGCAAGTCGCCGGTCATTCCGGTGATCGTGATCGAGGATATCGAGCATGCCGTGCCGGCCGCGCGGGCGCTGGTGGCGGGGGGCCTGCGGGTATTGGAGGTGACGCTGCGCACCCCTTGCGCGCTTGACGCGATCACCCTGATGAAGAGCGTGGAGGGCGCGATCGTCGGCGCCGGCACCGTGCTCTGCAAGCGCGACCTCGACGCATCGATCGCCGCCGGCGCGGAGTTCATCGTCTCGCCGGGGCTGACGGAATCGCTCGGCATGGCCGCCGTTGCCAGCGACATTCCCTTCCTGCCGGGCGTCGCCAGCGCCAGCGACATCATGCGCGGGCTTGACCTCGGCCTGTCGCATTTCAAGTTCTTCCCGGCCGCCACCAGCGGCGGCATCGCAGCGCTGAAAGCGCTGGCCGGCCCATTCGGCAATGTCCGCTTCTGCCCGACCGGCGGCATCACCGCCCAGACCGCGCCCGACTGGCTCGCGCTTAAGTCCGTGCTGTGCGTGGGCGGCAGTTGGTTGCTGCCCAAGGGGAAACCCGATCCGGCCGCCATCGAGGCGGCGGCAAGGGCGGCGGCGGCTCTGGGGTAACCATAACCCACCCCCGTTCGTGCTGAGTAGGGGCTGAGCCCTTCGACTGCCTGCCAAGGCAGGCGCTCAGGACAGGCCCGTCGAAGTTCCGTATCGAAGCATCCGCGCCAGTCCTTCGATACGCCACTTCGACAAGCTCAGTGGCACTCAGGACGAACGGTTAAATAGGTTCGTGCTCCTGCGAAAGCAGGAGTCCAGGGAACCTTGACGCTGCGCCCTGCCATCCTGGGTTCCTGCCCACGCAGGAACACGCATAAACTGGACCAGGCTGCCACCTCCCCCTGTGGAGAAGGAAAGGAATAGCTCAGACGCTGGCCCCGAAGTTCAGGAAATCCGGGATCGGGCCGTTCCAGCCGTCATCAGGCTCCTCCACGGGCTGCGGCCTGTTGTCACGCGCCTTGCTGTCCGGCCGGCGTTCGGGCTTGCGATCAGGCCTTGCGGCCTCGCGCTGCGGGCGTTCCGCCTTGTCGCGGGGGGAATCGTCCTGCTTGCGGCGCGACGGGCGGGCGCGGGTCTCGCCGTTTTCGCCCGTGTTGACCGCCAGATCGAATGGATTGATCTTCGTCCCGATCAGCTTTTCGATATTCGCCAGCGCCTCGGCGTCCGCCTTGGTGACGAAGGTATAGGCGATGCCGGTCGCGCCGGCGCGGCCGGTGCGGCCGATGCGGTGGACATAATCGTCCGGATGCCAGGGCGCGTCGAAATTGAAGACGTGGCTGACGCCCTTGATGTCCAGCCCGCGCGCGGCGACGTCGGAGGCGACCAGGATGTTGATGCCGCCGGTCTTGAACCGGTCCAGCTCGGCAAGCCGGGCGCCCTGATCCATGTCGCCATGGATTTCGCCCGAGGCGAAGCCGTGCCGCTTGAGGCTCTTGTTCAGCTCGCGGACCATGGTCTTGCGATTGCAAAAGATGATCGCGGTGTTGACCTCGCCCGCCTTCAGCAAGTGCCGCAGCGTGTCGCGCTTGGCGCGCTCCTCGACCTTGACCAGCCACTGGGTGATGTTGGCCGAAGCCGTCGCCGGCCGCGCGACCTCGATTGACTTCGGGTTGGACAGGAACTTGTCCGACAGCTTCTTGATCGGCGGCGGCATGGTCGCCGAGAACAGCAGCGTCTGGCGCGTCGCCGGCAGCTTTGTGCAGATATTCTCGATATCGGGGATGAACCCCATGTCGAGCATCCGGTCGGCCTCGTCGATCACCAGCATGCTGCAGCCGTTGAGCAGGATATTGCCGCGCTCGAACAGGTCCATCAGGCGGCCGGGCGTCGCGATCAGCACGTCCACGCCCTTTTCCAGCGCCTTGACCTGATCGCCCATCGAAACGCCCCCGATGAGGAGCGCCATGGAAAGCTTGTGGTGCTTGCCATATTTCTCGAAATTTTCGGCAACCTGGGCGGCAAGTTCGCGCGTGGGCTCGAGGATGAGCGAACGCGGCATGCGCGCGCGGCTGCGGCCATGGGCGAGAATGTCGATCATCGGCAGCACGAAGCTGGCGGTCTTGCCTGTTCCGGTCTGCGCGATGCCGATGATGTCGCGCATCATCAGAACGGAAGGAATGGCCTGCGCCTGAATTGGGGTCGGCGTATCATACCCCGCCTCGGCGATGGCTTTCAGCAATTCATCGGAAAGGCCGAGATCGGCAAAATGCATAATTGATCCGGGGTTGAGGCGGTCGTCGAAAAAGTCAAGGGGCGCCTTTGTCGCGCGCCATGCGGAAACGCGCGGGTTCTGTCAAGCGCATAGACTTGGGCGGGCCCCTATTTGCCAGGTCGTATCCGGGAAAAGCGGGTAATCCGGCAGTTGGCGCCGCTGCGCGCGTGGAGCAGATCGCGGCCCGCGCAGACCGCGCCATCGGCGGCCGGGTTGATGTAGAAGCCGGACTGGAAATCCGCCGGCCGGCAGCCGCGTTCCAGCCCGGCCTGATAGCGCGTGTTCCCGGCCACCAGCAGGACCAAGCCATTGCGCTCGGACAAAGAGGCGCCCTGGATCTTGCGGTGCGCGACGCATGGCGGGCCGGGTTCCGTCCGCGGAGCCATGGCGCGTGTGGCGGAACGGCCAGGATCGGGTGGCAGGGGAACAGCCATTGGCACCATTGGAATGCGAATGATGATCCGCCGCCGGATCGTGACCACGTTTGACTGCGGCAGGCTGTCACTCTCGATATCGAGCACGCCCTCCCGCTCCTTGCGGCGATCACTCGGGGAAAGCTCGCATGCGACATCGAGCCGGGGCGCCGGCAACAGCGCGACGAACGCCGGGCCGGGGTCCGCCGCGATGCCGATCAATAATCCCAGAACCGCAGACACGCCTTATTCCCGTTACTTGCCCCCAAAGCCCCGGCATGCGCCTAACACAAGCTCTTGAACAGGCGATTAATCTGGTCAAGGCCCTGATCGCGTCCTATCTCGATTGCAATGATTACATTTGAAACGCTTGGCTTGTTCAGAAACGCGCTGCCGGCCGGCCGCGTGATCGACGATCCTGATCTGATCGCGCCGTGGACGACCGACTGGCGCGGCAAGTTCCATGGCGCGGCGCTCGCCATGCTGGTGCCGCGATCGACCGAGGAGGTGGCGGCGATGGTGCGCCTGGCGGCGGCGCATGGCGTGCCGCTCGTGCCGCAGGGCGGCAACAGCTCGATGGTCGGCGGCGCAACGCCGCCGCCGGACGGCAGCGCCCTGATCCTGTCGCTGCGCGCGATGAACCGGATCCGTTCGATCGATCCCGATGCCAATCTGGCGGTGTGCGAGGCGGGCGTCATCCTCCAGACCCTGCACGAGGCCGCCAATGCCGCGGGGCGGCGCTTTCCGCTGAGCCTCGGCGCCAAGGGCGTGGCGACCATCGGCGGCCTCATCTCGACCAATGCCGGCGGCACCCAGGTCCTGCGCCACGGCACGATGCGCGCGCAGGTCGAGGGCATCGAGGCGGTGCTGCCCGACGGTAGCATCCTGAATGGCCTCGCCGCCCTCAAGAAGGATAATCGCGGCTATGACCTGCGGCACATGCTGATCGGCGCGGAGGGCACGATCGGCATCGTCACCGCGGCCAGCCTGCGCCTGGTGCCCGCCATCGCGTCGCGAGTGGTGGCCTGGGCGGGCGTGGACAGCCCCGACCAGACGCTCGCACTGCTGCGCCATATGGAGCGCGCGCTGGGCGATGCGATCGAGGGCTTCGAGGTGATGGCCGACGACATACTCGACGTGGTGGTTGCGGAGATCGAGGGCGCTCGCCGGCCCATCGAAACCACAACCGCATGGCACGCCCTCATCGAGACGGTGACAGGCGATCCTGCCGAGGCCGAGCGCCTCAACGAGCGGGTCGAGGTGGCGCTAGCGGAGGCATTCGAGCAGGGGATCGTGCGCGACGCTGCCATCGCCAGCAGCGAGGGCCAGGCAGAGGCGTTCTGGCATCTGCGCGAAACAGTCTCGCTCGCCGAAAAATCGCGAGGTCCGGCGGTGCAGTTCGACGTCAGCGCGCCTGTCACGGCCATGCCCGCCTTCATGATCGAGGCGCGCGCCGCCTGCGAGGCCGCCTTTCCCGGCTGCAGCGCAACCAGCTACGGGCATCTGGGCGACGGCAATATCCATTTCCATGTCC
>DATJLC010000247.1:0-3770 GCA_035490755.1 Sphingobium sp. | reverse complement strand
GGCGGCATCCGCCAGGCGGTCCGCACACGCCGTCCCTGGCTGCAGATCGCCAGGGGGCTTCTGCTCGTCGCGGAAATCGTCCTCATCGTCTTTTCCTATGTGCATGCCGGGCTTGCCATGAGCCAGTCGATCTTCCAGGCTACGCCGCTGATCATCACGGTCCTGTCCATTCCCCTGCTCGGAGAGGCCGTCGGCTGGCGGCGCGGGACCGCGGTGCTGGTCGGCCTTCTCGGCGTGCTGGTGATCATCAACCCCGTGGACGTCCATTTCGACCTGTCGCTGCTCCTGCCCCTCGGCGCGTCGGTGCTCTTTGCGCTCTACAGCATCGCCACGCGCGCGGTGAGCCGCGAGGATTCGGCCGTGACCAGCCTCTTCTACGCCGGCATCGCCGGCGCGGTGGCGATCTCGCTGATCGGGCCGTTCCACTGGACCGAGGTCAAGCCCTCCGACTGGTATGCGCTCGCCGCGCTCTGCGTCTGCGGCACCCTCAGCCATTATTTCCTGATCCGCGCCTATGGACTGCTGCCGGCCGCGGAGGTTCAGCCCGTCACCTATTTCCAGCTCGTGCTCAACGTCATCCTCGCCGTCTGGCTGTTCGGCGAGATCGTCACGCTCAACATGATCGCCGGCGCGCTCATCGTGGTCGGCGCGGGCCTCTTCACCATCTGGCGGGAACACCAGCTGGCACGGCGCGCCCCGCGAGAAGATCCCATCCCGTAAAGCCGGTCCCGGGGCGGAAACCGGGAACACGCGGATGCGCAATCCTCCCGGGACAGCGGCAAAGCGCCCATCATCTCCTGGGAGGATAGCGAGCAGGGGCGGAAAGCGACACAAAGGGCCGACAACAGCGTTCAGCAAAGGGTGCCGCCCATGACTGCCTATCCGATCGATATGATCCGCGCCTCCTTCCCCGCCTTGGAGAATTCCCGCACCGCCTATCTCGACAACCCGGCGGGAACGCTGGTTCCAGGGACGGTCGTCGCGGCGGTGGCGGAGGCCATGGCGACGGCTTCGTCCAATCTCGGCGGGCGCTTTGCGGCCTCGCAGCGGGCGGATGCCACCTGGCGCCTGGCGCATGAGGCCGCGGCCGAATTCGTCAACGCCGCCTCCTGGCAGGAAATGATCATCGGCCCGAACATGACGACGCTGGCCTTCCAGATGGGGCGGGTTATCGGCAAGACCTTTTCGGCGGGCGACGAGATCATCGTCACGCGCATGGATCATGAAGGCAATGTCTCGCCCTGGCTTGCCATGGCCAAAGAATACGGCCTCGTGGTGAAATGGCTGCCCTTCGACACGGAGACCTGGCGCATCGAGCCGGAAGGCCTCGCAGCCCTTCTCACGCCGCGCACGAAATTCCTCGCACTCAACTACGCCTCGAACATGACCGGCAGCATCAACGACGTCGCCGCGCTGACGGCGCTTGCCAAGGCAGCCGGCGCGCTCGTCTGGATCGACGCCGTGCAGCTTGCGCCGCACCGCTTGCCGGATGTGCAGGCGATCGGCTGCGATTTCCTCGTCTGCTCGTCCTACAAATTCTTCGGGCCGCATCTCGGCGTGCTCTGGGGGCGTCAGGACCTGCTGCGGGCGCTGCCGCCGCACCGCGTGCGCTGCCAAAGCGACGACATCCCGGACCGCTTCTGCACCGGCACGCCGCAGACGGAGCTTCTGGCCGGCCTCACGGCGACCATCGACTATCTTGCCGCGGCGGGCGAGGCGACGGGGAGCACCGGGACGCGTCGGGAAAAGATGGCCGGCGCCTACCAGGCCTTCGACGCCTATGAAGCCGGCCTGACCCGGCGGCTGATCGGCGGGCTGACCGCCCTGCCCGGCGTCCGGCTGGTCGGCATCGCCAATCCCAACCTCTTCGCCCACCGCGTACCGACGATCTCGTTCACGCATGAGACGATCTCGACCCACCGCTTCGCGGACGCGCTGGCGGCCGAGGACATCACTGTCTGGTCCGGCCACAATTATGCACTGGAGCCGGCCCGCCATCTCGGCCTTTCCGAGGAGGAAGGGGTGGTCCGCATCGGCATAGCCCATTACAATTCCGCCGACGAAATCGAGCGCACGCTTGCGGCGATCGACAAGCTTGTTGCGTGAGGCGGACTGGCGTAAAGGGGCCATAAGCCGCGTTTTCCTCCCGGAATCTTGCAGATGAGCCCATGACAGACACCGCCGGCTGGATAGAACCCTTCGCACACGCACTCGATCGTTTCGACCAGCCGGACAGCGTTTCGGCGCTGCTGGCGGCCATCGGTTCGGTAGCGCGCTTCCATCTGGCGCTGTCGGTGGTGCATCGCAAGAATGGCGGGCCGACCTACGTTTTCGACACGTTCTCCGGCCCCAAGGCCAAGCGGGCGGTGCAGCTCTTCATCGCCGGCACCTATCTGCTCAATCCCTTCTACAATGCCTATCTCGCCGGCCTGCCGGCGGGCATCTACCTCATGCGCGACCTGGCGCCCGACGAATATCTCGGCTCCGATCTCCACCGCGGCCTCGACATCCGCCGCCATGAAGACGAGGAACTGGGCTATCGCACCCATGGCTGGCCCGAGGGGATGGAGGAGTTGCTGATCGCCATCGAGCTGCCGAACGGGGAAATGGCGGAGATCAGCCTGTCGCGCATCCGCAGCGAAGGCGGGTTCGACGCGGCGTCCATCGCGCGGCTGCGCGAAGCGCATCCGATGATCGCGGCGATCTTCCGGCGGCTCTGGACGCATCTCCTGCGCAGCGACAACACTCCGCAGGCCCGCCCGATCGATCACCTCTTCAGCGATTTCGGCCGCGGCCTCCTCAGCCCGCGGGAGCGGGAGGTGGCCTTGCTGATCCTCAAGGGGCATTCAAGCGAATCGATCGGCTATCACCTCGGCATTTCGATCGCGACGGTGAAGACGCACAGGCAGAAGCTCTATGCCAAGCTCAATCTCTCCACGCAGCAGGAATTGTTTTCCACCTTTCTGCGCAGCCTCAATCTGTGAGACGCCTGGGCAGCCTCGATCCGTGAGGAGAAAGGGGGCGAACAGGTCGCCCCCGATATCGTTCAGCCCCTGAGGTTCTCGCGGATGGCGGCGGAGATGGCGGCGAGGCCCTTGCTCAACTCGTCCTCGGTCGGCCAGGCATAGCCGATGCGGAAATGCCGGTCGTCCTGCTCGAACCAGCGGCCGCGGCCGACATAGGCCTGGTGGCGGCTGTAGAGGCTTTCGTGGAAACCGGCGAGATCGACATTCGCCGAAGGCACGATGCGCGGGAAACAGACGCAGCCGCCCGACGGCTCGACCCACTCGACGAGCGGTTCGGAGGCGATCCAGTCCTTCACGATGGCGAAGGCGCTGGCGATACGGGCATTGTTGAAGGCGAGCCACTGGTCACGCTGGCTGAGCGCGACATAGGCGATGTATTCGTCCACCGTGCTGCCGGAAATGCCGATCTGCTCGCGGGCGGCGAGGAACGTTTCCATCAGCTCGGCATCGCGGGTGATCAGCCAGCCGATGCGGATGCCGGGGATCCCGTAGGTCTTGGAAAGCGAGGAAACGCTGATCACCCGATCCGACAGGCTGGCCGCGACCGGCAGCATCGCGCCCGCGGTCATCTCGCGATAGGTCTCGTCGAAGAGCAGGCGCGTGCCCTTGCGCTCGACCAGCGCCACCAGCGCCTTCATCTCGCTCTCGGAGATCATCACGCCCGTCGGATTGTGCGGATAGGTAACGGAGACATACTTCGTCTCCGGCCGGATCGCCGCCTCGATCGCCTCGAGATCGAGCCGG
>DATJLC010000246.1:0-8591 GCA_035490755.1 Sphingobium sp. | reverse complement strand
CGGCTGCTGCGCGGCAATGCGCCCGAGCATGAGGCGCTGGAGGAGAAGGCGGCGCGCTTCTTCGGGGCGGAGGCGGCGCTGTTTTTCGGCAGCGGCTTCTCGGCCAATGCGGCGCTGCTGTCGACCCTGCCGCAGGCGGGAGACCTCATCGTCGCGGACGAGCTCATTCATGCCAGCGCGCATGAAGGGATGCGCCTGTCGCGTGCGGCGCATGTGCTGGCCGCGCATAATGATGCGGAGGCCGTGGCGCAGGCCATCGAGGCATGGCGCAAGCATGGCGGGCATGGCGCCGCCTGGATCGCGGTGGAGAGCGTCTATTCGATGGACGGCGACCTTGCGCCGCTTGCCGACCTTCTGGCCGTCGCGGACCGGCACGAGGCGGTGCTGGTGGTGGACGAGGCGCATGCGACCGGCATCTTTGGCCCCGGCGGGCGCGGCCTGTGCGCCGGCATCGAAGGGCGGGGCAATGTCATCGCGCTCCACACCTGTGGCAAGGCGATGGGGGTGGAGGGCGCGCTCGTCACCGCGCCGCGCCTGGTGGTGGACTATCTGGTCAACCGGGCGCGCGGCTTCATCTTCTCGACCGCGCCCTCGCCCCTGATGGCGGTGGCGGCGGGCGCTGCGATCGACCGGATCGCGGCGGCGGACGACCTGCGCGCGCGCCTCGATACGCTGCGCGCCCATGCGGGGCGGGTGCTGTGCGCGCCGCGCGGTCTGCCGGCACCGCCAAGCCCGATCCTGCCGATCATCCTGGGCGACGACCGGCGCGCCATGGCGGTGGCGGCGGCGCTCCAGGCCGGGGGCTTCGACATTCGCGGCATCCGTCCGCCCACCGTGCCGGCCGGGACCGCGCGCCTGCGCGTGACGCTGACGCTCAACGCGGCGCCCGCCGACATCGATGCGCTGGCGCCCGTGCTCGAGGCGGCGCTGGAGGCCAATCCATGAGCGAGGGCGTGCTGGTGGTGACGGGCACCGACACGGGCATCGGCAAGACGGCGGTCGCGGCAGGCATCGCGGCGGCGCTGGGCGCGGCCTATTGGAAACCGATACAGGCGGGCACGGAAGGCGGCACCGATAGCGCCACGGCGGCGCTGCTGGGCGTTCCCGCGCGGCTGGTCCTGCCGGAGGCCTATCGCCTGTCCCATGCCGCCTCTCCCCATCTCGCGGCCGAGGTCGAAGGGGTGACGATCGATCCCGAGGCGCTCGCCCTGCCGGCGGGGCCACGGCCGCTGATCGTGGAAGGGGCGGGCGGCATCATGGTGCCGATACAGCGCGATCCGCCCTATTTCTATCTCGATCAGTTCGCGGCATGGAATGCGCCGGTTCTGATCGTCGCCCGCACCGCGCTCGGCACGATCAACCACAGCCTGCTTTCCATCGCGGCTTTGCGGTCGCGCGGTGTGCCGGTGGCCGGGATCGTGTTCGTGGGCGATGCGGACCCTGACAATGAAGTGGTCATTCCGGCGCTGGGGCATGTCCGGCGCCTCGGCCGCCTGCCGATGCTCGAGCCGCTCAATGGCTCGAACCTCGCCAGGGCGGTGGCCGACCATATCGACCTCGCCGCGATCCGGGAAGCGATGGCATGAGCGGCGGCTCGCCGGTCTGGCATCCTTTCACCCAGCATGGCTTGCACGAGCCGATCCCTCAGATCGTCTCCGCCGCCGGGGCGCATTTGCAGTGCGCGGACGGCACGACTCTCCTCGACGCGATTTCAAGCTGGTGGGTCATCACCCACGGCCATTGCGAGCCGCGCATCGCCGCTGCCATCGCCGCGCAGGCGGGGCTGCTCGATCAGCTCATCTTCGCGGGCTACACCCATGCACCCGCCGAAATGCTGGCGCTGTCGCTGGTGGCGATAGCGCCGGCGGGCCTTGGTCATGTCTTCTTCAGCGACAGCGGATCGACCGCCGTCGAGGTCGCGCTCAAGATGGCGCTCGGCCATTGGCACAATCGCGGCGAGGGGCGGCACCGCATCCTCGTGATGGAGCATAGCTATCATGGCGACACCATCGGCGCGATGTCGGTGGGTGCGCGCGGCGCCTTCAACCGGCCCTATGCGCCGCTGCTGTTCGATGTCGAGACGGTGCCCTTTCCGGCCGCCGGGCAGGAGCAGCACACGCTGGACGCGCTGGAGAATCTCTGCACAGCGACACCCCGGCCCGCCGCCTTCACCGTCGAGCCGCTGGTGCTGGGCGCGGGCGGCATGCTGGTCTATCCGGCGTCCGTGCTGCGGGCGATGGCGGAGATATGCGCGGTTCATGACGTCCTCTTCATCGCCGACGAGGTGATGACGGGCTGGGGCCGCACGGGGACACGGTTCGCCTGCGAGCAGGCCGGCATCAGCCCGGACCTGATGTGCCTGGGCAAGGGGCTGACGGGGGGCGCCGTGCCGCTGGCGGTGACGCTGGCGAGCGAGGCGATCTTTGCGTCCCATTACAGCGCCAGCCGCGCCGACATGTTCTTCCACTCGTCGAGCTTCACCGCCAATCCGATCGCCTGCGCCGCGGCCAACGCCAATATTGCGATCTGGCAGGCCGAGGATGTGCCGGGCCGGGTGGCGGCGCTGGGTAAGGCGCTGGATGCCGGCCTTGCCAGCCTTGCCGGCCACGCGCGCCTCATCAATCCCCGACGCATCGGCGGCATCGCGGCGATCGACCTGGCGGCCGAGGACGCGGGCTATCTCTCCGACGCGGCGCTCCCCTTGCGCGCGCATTTTCTGGCGCGTGGGCTGTTGCTCCGGCCGCTCGGCAACACCATTTACGCGATGCCGCCCTACTGCACGGCCGACGAGGACATCGCCCGCATCTTCACCGCCATCGGTGAAGCGGCCGATATCATAGTTTAGACGTTTTGCCGTCTGTTCTTCCCTTGATGGCCATTTGCAGCTATGGCGCGCGGATTCGCCCAGATATCGGATGATTATGGCCAAAGAAGAACTTCTCGAGATGCGCGGACAGGTAGTTGAGCTGTTGCCCAATGCCATGTTCCGCGTCCGCCTGGAAAATGACCACGAAATATTGGGACATACCGCCGGCAAGATGCGCAAGAACCGCATCCGCGTGCTGGTCGGCGACGAGGTTCTTGTCGAACTGACCCCCTATGACCTCACCAAGGGCCGGATCACCTATCGCTATATGCCCGGACGCGGCGGGCCGGGGCCGGCCTGACCCCAACCGCATGACCGATCGGACCAGCGAGCGGCCGCGCCTGATACTGGCGTCGGCATCACCGCGACGCCTTGACCTCCTGGCCCAGATCGGGCTGGCGCCGGACGCCATCGACCCGGCCCATATCGACGAGACTCCGCACAAGGGCGAGCTGCCGGCAGCGCATGCCGCGCGCGTCGCCGCCGAGAAGGCCGCTGCGGTCGCGGCGCGCAATCCGGGCGCCATGGTCCTGTCCGGCGATACCGTGGTCGCCGCCGGACGCCGCATCCTGCCCAAGGCGGAAGATGCAGGCACGGCCCGCGATTGCCTGAAGCTCCTTTCCGGCCGCCGCCACCGGGTGCTGAGCGCGGTGACGCTGATCGACGCGGCCGGCACCGCGCGCCATCGCCTGTCGACCAGCATCGTCCTGTTCAAGCCGCTCCATGCCCGCGAGATCGACGCCTATGTCGAAAGCGGCGAATGGCATGGCAAGGCGGGCGGCTATGCGATCCAGGGGCGGGCGGCGGCACTGATCCGCTGGATGTCGGGCAGCCCGTCCGGCGTCATCGGCCTGCCGCTGTACGAGACGCGCGCCCTGCTGGTCGCGGCCGGGCTGATCCAAGACAATGGCTGATTTTCCGCCCCAGGCCCAATGGCTCTATGAGGATGGCATAGGCGAGGCGCGCGCCGCGCTCGTCGCCAATGGCCGCATCCTGGAGGCGGTGATCGAGCGCGAGGATGTTGGCGCGCGTGCCGGTGCCGTGGTGTCTGGCCGCCTTGTCGAGACGATCGTGCCGCGCCGGCGGGGCATTGCCCGGCTCGACGGTGGCGAGGAGGTGCTGATTGAGCCGATCCCGCCCAAGGTGGCGGAAGGCGCCGCGATACTGGTCGAAATCAGCCGCGAGGCGATCGCGGAAGCCGGCCTGGAGGGCATACGGGCGAAGCGCGCCGTGGGGCGGATCGCAGCACCCGGCGCCAGGGCCGCGCCCGGCCTCTTGCTGCGCGAGCGGCTGGCCGAGGGCGATGTGCCGGTGCGGGTCTGCGCCGCGCATGAGCCGGACTGGCTGGAGCAGCATGGCTGGAGCGCGCTGTGCGAGGAGGCCATGACCGGCGAGATCGCGCGGGAGGATGCGTCGCTGCGCATTTTTCCCACACCCGCCATGACCCTGATCGACGTGGACGGCGTGGCGCCTCCGGCGCAGCTTGGTCCCAAGGGCGCGAAGCTCGCGGCGCAGGCGATCCGGCGGCTGGGGATCGCGGGCTCGATCGGCATCGACCTGCCGACCATGAACAATCGCGACGAGCGGCTGATCGCGGCCGCCCAGATCGACAAATATCTACCGCAGCCGTTCGAGCGGACGGCGGTCAACGGCTTCGGCTTCGTCCAGATCATCCGCAAGCGGGAGCGCGCCTCGATGATGGAGGTGCTGCGCGCCGATGCGGATCGCACAGCTGCCCTTGCCGCCCTCAGGCTCGGGGAGCGCCATGGCGGCGGGGTGGGGCCGGTGACGCTGACGGTGACGCCGGCGATCGGCAGGCTGATGGAACGCAATCCCCAATGGCTGCGTAGTCTGGAGCGGCGGCGCGGAGGGGCGGTGACGCTCCGCGCCGATGCCGCGCACGCGGCGGGAGGTTGCCATGCCGGCTAAGACCCGGTGTCCCCTGTGCAAGCGACCGAGCGATCCGGCCTACACGCCTTTTTGCGGCCGGGCCTGCCGGGACAAGGACCTGCTCGCCTGGCTCGGCGAAGGCTATCGCCTGCCGGCAAGGCCCGCGGAAGACGAGGATGGCACCGCGCCGGAATAAAAGCGGCGATTTGGGGCTGGACAGGCGCTTCGCCCCACGCCATAGGCATCCCTCCTCACGCGCTGACCGCCATCGCCGGTCGCAGCGACGCCCGTGCCCGGGTAGCTCAGTTGGTAGAGCATACGACTGAAAATCGTAGTGTCGGTGGTTCGATCCCGCCCCCGGGCACCATTCACCTAATGCGTTGGAAGAGTGCGCAGGCATCGGTGGTCGGAAAGAGGGCGTGTCAACCACAGCCCATTGGCGTTGATCATGGTTTGCCCCTGTTCATCACGAACGGCGTATGTGCCATCATGGGTGATCAGGCGCAGGGCTGAAGGAGTCAGATCGGACCAGCTGGGGTGAATGATTACGCAGTCGACGGGGGCATCCTTGACCGCACCGGCCAGTTGCTCCCACGCCCTGTCCTGCTTCGCGAAATAGGCGTGTGTCAGGCGATAGAGCGGCTCGGACAGGTGATCGCCGCCTAACCAAAAGAATCCCTGCCCGACACTGGCCAGAGCGGTGATGGCACCGGTCAGGACCCGTTGCGGCCGCGCCAGCGTAGACAGGCACCAGCTACAGCCAAGGCTCAGTGCGGGTACGAACACGATCTGGTAGGTCGGCTTGAGGTAATAAATCGCGGTATAGAAGCACAGCGCTGGTGCGATCCATGCCAGGAGTAGCAGTGTGACCGGTCGCCAGTCCCGATTCGACCCGACCATCCGGTTGACTGCCGCCAGCAAGATCAGCGGGGCGGACCAAAGCGCGAACCAGAACAGCAGTCTGTTAACCATGGCGATGTGCGTGCGAAGCGTGGCCCCGCCCAGCACCGAATTGGAGCGGAAGGCGGCGCCCATGACCCGGTCAATCGCGGACCTGTAGACCTCCAGACCGCCGGTCAGCGTAACTGTCGCGGCATAGGCCATGCCGAGCGCGATCCCCGCCGCGCCGGTGGCGAGCGCCAACAGGCGCAGCCGGTCCCGATCGTCTGCGGCCGACAACCAGATCGCGGTGAGGCCGGCGGGCAGCAGCAGCAGGCAACTGGTGGGTCGCAGCAAGCCGATGGCCAGCTCGATGACGAAGAACAGGGCAAGCGCGCGGTAGCGCCACTGCCCGAAAGCCAGTCCACAAGCGACCAGCGCCGCGCCGCCCAAGGCATCGCTGACATAGCATTCCTGAATGACCGTGCCGGCCCAGACCAGCGGATGAAGCGCGAACAGGATGGCCGCGAGCATGCCGGCCTGGCGCGAGCCAAGCTGGCTGCCGATCACTGCCAACAAGGCCGAGGTGGCTAGCATCATGACCAGATTGACCAGCTGGAACGCGTGATCCGGTCCGATAAGCAACTGAGCGAGCCGGGCTAGCCCCACATAAAGCGGATAGCCGGGTGGATGCGGGGCATCACGGCTGATGTCGAACTCGTGCAGGCTGACCACGAAATTGATGGGGTCGACGTCGGGCGGGTGCTGCGCCCAGGCCAGCATGTGGACCCAGGCGATGACTGCCAGCACCACGATCAGCGCAAAGACAGGCATTCCCCTGCCACCTGACGGGAGCTGGCTGCCCGCGCCCGTCATGGGCGGCCCTTTGGCGCTTCCGTGCGTAGTCCCGCTAGTCCCATCTGTTCGGCCTCAAGTGCCGGCGGCGACATCCGCCGGCTTGTCGGATTCTCGGTGATTGTCCTCAGGCCGAGTTGTTCGGTTTTTCGGATCGATTGCGGCCATAGCCGGCGATGATGAGGTTGATGACCGGCTGGATGTCACCGGGCCGTGTCTTCGTCGGATCAACCATGCCGCGATAGAGGAAGGGCGAGACGATGATGTCGGCGAGGAACGCGACGTCGACATTGGGGTCGAGCTCGCCACGATCGATGGCGCGGCGCAGCACATGCTCATAGGCGGAGCGCGATCGGACCGTGGTCTGACGGCGCAGCTCGGAAAGCTGCGGGTCGCGAACGGCGGCGTTGAGGAAGGACGCAAAGACGAGGCCCGCCTGCGGCCGGTCGAGATATTCGACCAGCTCCTCCAGCAGGGCGGTGAGGTCCCCGCGCAGCGAGCCCGTGTCGGGATGATTGCCGCCAGGGCGAGCCAGGCTCGCCAGGGCGTCGTAGATCAGTTCCGAGCGCGAGGGCCAGCGCCGGTAGATGGTGGCCTTGCTGACGCCTGCCTTTTCGGCCACCATGTCGACAGTGACGCCGGAGATATCATGCTCGGCGATCAGCTCGACGGTGATGAACAGGATTTCATCAGCGGATGCGTTGGGACGGGGCGGCAAAGTCTATGGCCTTCCTGATTCGACGGACGGCCTTACCGAGACCGCCGATCGCAATGGCAGCGAATCATATCCTGGCATTTTCCCCCCTTCGTCAGGCACGCAAGCATCCTGGCCCCGCTGCCGCGCATCAGGCTCTTTAGCGCCTGTCGCGCGGAATGCACCCCCTGGCTCGTCACCGGTCCCACCGCAGAGGCAGGGAATCCATAGCGAGAATATAGCCCGCATGGAATCGCGCAGGTTTATCGGGATCGAGGCGGAAGCGGGGCAGCCGCTTCAGGACCTGCGCATAGAGAACCTGCAATTCGACTCGCGCCAGATGTGAGCCCAGGCATCTGTGCACGCCGGCGCCAAAGGCGATGTGGACCTTGTTCTCCCGATTGAGATCGAAACGTTCGGGTTCCGGGAATTCACGCGGATCAAGGTCCGCGCCCGGCAGATAGAGCGCGAGCCACTCGCCCGCCTTCAGGGTCCATCCGCCCAGCTCGACATCATTCGCCACCCTGCGGATCGGGATGGTGAAGGTGTAGCGCCGCAGCAGTTCCTCGGCGGCATCCGGGATCAGCGCGGGATTGGCGCGCAGCTGGTCTTGCAAATCGGGGTTGGCGGCCAGATGCCGGATGCCGAAGCCGAGCCCGTTGATGACGGTGTCGAGCCCGGCGACGAACAGGAGGACGGCATAATCCTCCATCGTCTCCAGGGTCATTGGCTGGCCGTCGATCTCGGTCTGCCAGAGCAGGCTGATGAGGTCGTCGCGCGGATCATCCCGCCGCGCCTTGATGACGTCCAGCATCGCATTGGCGACCTTGCGCGACAGGGCCGCGCGCTGCTGCGGCGTCGCCGACAGCGTCATGCCGAGATATTCGTGCACCAGGGCGCGGAATTCCGGTTGGCGTTCGCCCGGCAGGCCCATCATCTTGAGGAACACCTGGACCGGCAGCGGCTCGGCGATCGCCGGGATGAAGTCGCAATGGCCCTGGTCGATGACGGTGTCGATCAGGCTGTCGGCCATGTCGCGAATCTCGTCCTTGCGCGCCATGATCGCCTTGGGCGAAAAGGCCTGCTGGAGCGGGCCGCGGAACTTGCCATGCTCGGGCGGATCGAGGGTGATCGGCAGGGCCTGGGGCACGCGCGGCCCGTCCGGCCGGGCCGCGGCGCGCATCTGCAGCATCACCTCGCGCGGCATGGGAGAGCTGGAGAAATTCTCCGGATCGCGCGATGCCTTGAAGATCTCCGGATGGCCGATCGCGACCCAGCGCCCGCCGTTGCGCGGCGTCCAGAACACCGGCGGCGCATCGCGCAGCAGCGCGCGCACCCGTTCATGGGGATCGGCCAGGAGGGCGGCATCGAACTGCATGTCGAAATCGAACACAGCCTCCTTGGGGA
>DATJLC010000245.1:0-2116 GCA_035490755.1 Sphingobium sp. | reverse complement strand
GTTTCAGGTAGAGACAAAATAGGCCAGCAAGGAGGGCTAACTCCTTACTGGCCCATTTGAGAAAACAACGAGCCCGAAGGCGTCGCTGGTCGTGATCACGAAAGAGTTTATACGCTTACTGTGTATGACGGTCAACACCCTTCGGGCTTTATAGCTCGAAGGAATTCCGCAGAAAACAGTCAGATTCAGAGACGGCGCTACCGGCTTGCGCCACGGAGTAGGTTCCTTACTCCCACCGCAAGCATCGCCAGTGGCCCAAGAGACCCCGGTATCGAGGCGACAATTTCGCCATCCACTTGGCCGAAGTGTAATTGGCTGAGACGGCGTTGCGCGTCCTCAAATGACGTTGCCGGAAGCTCAATGTTCCACTGCGCACCGTCATGACGGTAGCTCACCAAATAGCGTTTAAACTCAGACATGGGATTTCCAAGTTATGTATTACAAGCTCTACAAAGACAGTTCCGGCTACTGGCGCTGGCGTTACGTGTCCAGCAACGGACGCACGATTGCCGATAGCGCCGAAGGCTATTGGAACAAGCAGGATGCAATCAATGGCATCAATATCATGAAAAACTCGTATAACTCCCCAGTCTACGAGTAAACAGTGTTGAGGCGCACCGTGCCTGGCGTATGGTGCGCCTCAATCATGTCCGCATCGAGTTGGCTTTCTCGCTGGTCCTGATTCCAGCACGACACCGCACCGTTCCTATTCCAGTTATCCACCTGTAGGACAGCCCTCATAGTTGCGCCGTTCGGTCCATGCGGTCCGATCCCTTGCCTAAACCCCCGCATGTCGCCATATGCGCTCCCAAATCCACATCCCGGAAGGACAAGAGAATCATGGCGGCGAACTGGTCGCCCGCCAGTTGGCGGCAACATGAAGGGCGGCAGATGCCCGACTATCGCGACGCGAAGGCGCTGAGCGAGGCGGAGGCGGAGCTTTCCCGCCAGCCTCCGCTGGTGTTCGCGGGCGAAGCGCGCAGCCTCAAGGCGGAGCTTGCCAAGGTGACGGCGGGCGAGGGCTTCCTGCTCCAGGGCGGCGACTGCGCGGAGAGCTTTGCCGAGTTCCACGCGGACAATATCCGCGACACCTTCCGCGTCATCCTCCAGATGGCGGTCGTGCTGACCTATGCCAGCAAGCTGCCGATCGTGAAGGTTGGCCGCATGGCGGGTCAGTTCGCCAAGCCGCGCTCGGCGCCGACGGAGGTGATCGGCGATGCGGAGCTGCCCAGCTATCGCGGCGACATCATCAACGACATCGCGTTCACGCCGGAGGGCCGCGAGCCCGATCCGAAGCGGATGCTCGGCGCCTATCATCAGGCGACCGCGACGCTCAACCTGCTGCGCGCTTTCTCCAGCGGCGGCTATGCGACGCTGGAGCGGGTGCACAACTGGACGCTCGATTTCATGGGCCGCTCGCCCTGGTCGGCCAAGTTCGAGGAGATGGCGAACCGCATCGACGACGCGCTCGCCTTCATGCGCGCCTGCGGCATCGACGCGGACAGCGTGCCCCAGCTCAAGGGCACCAGCTTCTACACCAGCCACGAGGCACTGCTGCTTCCCTATGAGCAGGCGCTGACCCGGCGCGACAGCACGACGGGCGACTGGTACGACACGAGCG
Organism: Sphingobium sp.; assembly: GCA_035490755.1. Lineage (GTDB taxonomy): Bacteria > Pseudomonadota > Alphaproteobacteria > Sphingomonadales > Sphingomonadaceae > Sphingobium. Next base: position 495 of record DATJLC010000245.1, on the reverse strand, counting down.
CGCACATGCTGTGGATCGGCGACCGCACCCGGTTCGAGGGCAGCGCGCATGTCGAATATCTGCGCGGCATCGCCAATCCCATCGGCATGAAATGCGGGCCGAGCCTGGAGCCGGACGCGCTCATCCGCATGCTCGACATCCTCAATCCGGCGCGCGAAGCCGGGCGGATCACGCTCATCACGCGCTATGGCCATGACAAGATCGAGGCGGGCCTGCCCGCGCTCGTCCGTGCGGTGCTGCGCGAAGGGCATCCGGTGGTCTGGTCGTGCGATCCGATGCACGGCAATGTCGTCAAGGCGGCCAATGGCTACAAGACACGGCCGTTCGAACGCATCCTGGCGGAGGTGCGCGGCTTCTTCGCAGTGCACCGGGCCGAGGGCAGCTTTGGCGGCGGCATCCATGCGGAGATGACCGGGCAGAACGTGACCGAATGCACCGGCGGCGCCATCGCGATCACCGACGAGGGCCTGGCCGACCGCTATCACACCCATTGCG
>DATJLC010000244.1:0-4140 GCA_035490755.1 Sphingobium sp. | reverse complement strand
ACCATCCCGGCGGCGGGCGGCGCGATCGCCAAGGCCATCACCGGCGCCTATCTGTCGAGCGGCGGCAATGCCTTTTCGACCCGCACGGCGAGCATGATCGTGCAGCCGCATTTCCCCCCTTCGCCCTCCACGGCGGGGCTGGAGAGCGGGCCGCTGTTCGGCGTGCAGTTCAGCCAATTGCCCTGCTCGGACCTGACGGCGCGCTTCAGCGCGGGCGGCGGCAGCAGCTACGTCAACGCGGCGACGGGCGCCATCGCAGCCAGCGCGGCCATGATTGGCCCCAAGCGCTCACCATTGGGCCTCGCCGCCGATCCGGGCGGTTTCCCGCTCTACAAGAACGGCGTGGTGGTCGGCGGCATCGGCGTGATGGCGGACGGCGTCTATGGCTTCGATTCCAATGTGCTCGATGTCGACAGCGACGCGGAGGAGGCCATCGCCCTCGCCGGCACGCTCGGCTTCGAGGCGCCCGAGGGCGTGCGCGCCGACCGGATATATGTCGACGGCACCCAGCTGCGCTACAGCGACATCGGCTATGCCCAGATCCTGACCAACGGCACCGCGCCCTTCGCGGCGGCACCGGGGAGCCTCGTGCCAGTTACTGGCTATTTCGCCGGCGCGATCATCGCCGGCACGGCTTATGGCAGCGAGGCTTCGGGCCTGCGCCCCGCCACCAGCACCGAATTCGCCAATACGGACGCCTATGTGCTGACCGACGGCGCGGGGAACGACCGCTTCCCTCTGCGCGCCGCCACCGACAACGCCGACGTCGCCCAGCCGCTGACCAGGGCCGAGGCGCAGGCGATCCTGGAGGAAGCATTCAAGATCATGAGCCGGGCGCGCGCGCAGATCCGCCAGCCGCTCGACAGCCGCGCCCAGGTGACGATCAGCCTCGTCGATACCCATGGCGCGGTACTGGGCGTCGTCCGCTCGCCCGACGCACCGCTGTTCGGCACCGACGTGTCCTTGCAGAAAGCGCGCACGGCGGCCTTCTTCTCCAACCCGGTCGCGGGCACGCAGCTCTCCGCCGATCCCAGCGCGGACGTGCGCCAGTTCGTGGCCGCCACGCGCAGCTTCCTCAACGACCAGAACGCACTGACCGGCACCCACGCCTTCGCCGACCGCTCCATCGGCAATCTGGCCCGGCCCTATTTCCCGGACGGCCAGCTCGGCACGCCCAACGGCCCGCTGTCGCGCCCGATCGCACAGTTCAATCCCTTCTCCACCGGCCTCCAGTCGGCGCTGGTGCTCACCAACCTTGCCCAGCATCTGCAATATGTGACGGGCGCCAGCGCGACCGACACGCCGCATCGCTGCACCTTCATCCCCGACGCGGCGGCCGGCCGCAACCGGCTCCAGAACGGCATCCAGATCTTCCCGGGATCGGTGCCGATCTATCGCGGATCTGTGCTGGTCGGCGCGATCGGCGTGTCGGGCGACGGCATCGACCAGGATGACATGATCAGCTTCCTCGGCCTCAGCAATGCGGGGACGCGAGTGGGCGGCGGCATCGCCAACGCGCCCGCTGCCATGCGTGCGGACAATATCGTCGTGGCGGTCGGGGCCGGCGTCAGGCTGCGTTATGTGAGCTGCCCCTTTGCGCCCTTCCTCGACACGAGCGCGAACAATGTCTGCCAGGGGCTCTGAGGCGTGACGGTACAGGCTGCCCTGATCCCTCTGCTCGCCTTCACAGCACAGCCCACTTCGGAGGAAAGTCGTGCTCCTGCGAACGCAGGAGTCCAGGGTTGGGAAATGCCGTACTTTCCTGGGCTCCTGCCTTCGCAGGAGCACGGTGATGTGTTCGCCAATAGAGCCGGCACCGGGGACCCGGTCCCGCCGCCGCCACCCGAAGACTGGGAAAAGCTGATCGGCCAGGATGCGCCGGAAGCGCTGATCGAAGGCCGCCGCAAGCCCGGCTATCAGGCCCCGCTCCCCGAGGCGGTGACGCAGGACAATCCCGGCGCCATTCGCCCGCCGCCGCCCGAGGCCTTCCCGACCGACCAGCTCCCCGTCCCCGACCGATGGCGGATCATGACCAGCCTGTGTCCGGCCAAGGGCGGGGACCAGTCGCTCTACACCCTGTTCGGCGGCCTGCGCTCGGTTTGCCGGTCCAAGGCCGACCCCTATCATCAGAATATCCTGAAAGGCGACCTGCCGCTCCCGGAGGGCAAGCGCCCCGGCTTCCTCAAGGGCGACGACTGGTTCGTCGCGCTCAGCGCCACCAGCGATAGCGTGCTGGAGCCGCGCACCTTCCCGATCCCCGTGGGCGTCCAGACGACCGAGCGATCCGGCAGTCTCGACGTGTTCGGCAAGGACACCAGCCTGGTCGCCTCCCAGACCTTCATCCTCGGCGCCTCGCTCATCAAGGGCTCGACCGCCTTCAAGCCGCCCGAGATCGAATATCGCATCGCGCTCGCCTTCAACGTCAACCATGTCGACGTGCCGGAACGCCGGGTGCTGTTCGTCCAGCCCGACCGGCCGAGCCACCGCACCGACCATTTCCTGGGCGTGCAGGAAGCCTTCATCGACTATCATATCCGCAACACGTCGGACCGCTTCGATTTCGACTCCATCCGCGTCGGCATCCAGCCCTTCCAGAGCGATTTTCGCGGCTTTCTGTTCAACGACAATCAGCTCGGCATCCGCCTGTTCGGCAATCGCGACAACAACCGGGTCCAGTATAATCTCGCGGCTTTCTGGCGGCTGGAGAAGGACAGCAATTCGGGCCTCAACAGCGTGGTCGAGCGGCCGCGCGATGATTTCGTCTTCATCGCCAATCTCTACCGCCAGGACTTCCTGATCCCGAGCCTTACTAGCCAGTTCACGGTCGTCTATAACCGCAACCGCGAGCGGGGCGAGATCAAGCTCGACGACAATGGCTTTCCGGTCCGCCCGGCGCTGCTCGGCACGCTCCGGGGCCGCAATTATGATGTCGTCTATCTCGGCTATAATGCCGATGGGCATATCGGCCGGCTGAACCTCACCGCCTCGGCCTATGGCGCGCTGGGGACCGACCGCGACAGCTTCTTCACCAGGCGGCAGGCAAATATCCGGGCCTTTTTCGGCGCTGCCGAGCTGTCCTATGACGTCGACTGGATTCGCCTCCGCCTCTCCGGCCTCTATGCCAGCGGCGATGGCGATCCCTATGACGACACCGAAGGCGGCTTCGACGCGATCTTCGAGAACCCGATCTTTGCCGGCGCCGACACCAGCTACTGGATCCGCCAGTCCATCCCCTTCGCGGGCGGCGGACGGGTGATTGCGATCAGCGGCCGCAACGGCATATTGAACGCGCTGCGGTCGTCGAAGGAACAGGGCCAGTCCAACTTCAACAATCCGGGCACGCAGCTGCTTGGCGCGGGCGCGGACTTCGACCTGACGCCGCAATTTCGCCTGTCGGCCAATGCCAATCACCTCTGGTTCGCCAACACCGCGACGCTGGAAGTGCTGCGCAACGAGGGCTCCATCCCTCGCGACATCGGCTGGGACCTGTCCGCCGCCACGATCTGGCGGCCCAAGGCGACGCAGAACATCGTCCTGCGCCTCTCCGCGGCGGCGCTGCTGCCGGGCGCGGGGTTCAAGGACCTCTTCACCAATCGCGACCGTAACCGGAACTATTATTCGGTGCTCGCCAACCTGATCCTGAATTACTGATGCAGCGGCTGGTCTCCCTTCTCCTCATGCTCCTGGCCGCGATCGCTATTCCGGCCGCGATGCTGCGCGCCAGCGAGGGCGAAAAGCCGGTCGCGCGCACTTATGTGAAAACGCCGCCCGCGCCCCGGACCCAGACCGCCGAGGCGGTGCAGGCCAAGTCCTCCGGCTGCTACAGCTGCCATGTCCAGACCGACGAGCCGAGCATGCACGCGACGCCGGCCGTCATGCTGGGCTGCACCGATTGCCATGGCGGCAATGCGGCGGTGCGCGGCGATCCCGCGCTCGGCTTCGACGATCCCGCCTATGTCGCGGCGCGCGAGGCGGCGCATGTGCTGCCCCGCTACCCCGGCAGCTGGCATTACCCGTCCTCGGCCAATCCCAAGCGGTCCTATACCCTCCTCAACCGCGAGGCGCCCGAGTTCGTCCGCTTCGTCAATCCCAGCGATTACCGAGTCGCGCGAGAGGCCTGCGGCGCCTGCCATTTGGAGG
>DATJLC010000243.1:0-3680 GCA_035490755.1 Sphingobium sp. | reverse complement strand
TGCGCGCTGTTTCAGAACAGGATCAACGGCATCGCCAACACGAAGGCGAAGCCGAACATTAGCCGGTCGCGGCGGGTCGCGCCCACCCATGCGAGCAAACCGCTATCCTTCATCCAGAAGGCGGGGCAGACAAGACCGCCGAGCATTATGACGATTGTGCCGATCATTTGCGCCTGGGCGAAGCCGCCCTGCACGCGCAGGGCAAGGCCGGCCAGTCCGAAAACGATCGTCAGGAACCACGCGATGAACCGCATCCAGAAGCCTCCCTGCCTGTGCCGGAGGGGATAACGGATCGGCGGATCGAACCTTTAAGACGCGGCGCTTGCCTCGCGCAGCGTCTCGCGCCAATGGACGGAGCATGGCCATTTCCGACGACATCGCACTCGCCCACGCCCTCGCCGACGCGGCGGGCGCCGCCATCCGGCCCTTTTTCCGCGCGCCCTATGCGATCGAGGACAAGTCCGACGCCTCGCCCGTCACCGAAGCCGACCGGGCAGCGGAGCTCGCCATCCGCGCCATCCTCGAGAAGGAACGGCCCGGCGACGGCATTATCGGGGAGGAATATGGCGCGGTCCGGCCGGATGCGTCACGGCAATGGGTGCTCGATCCCATTGACGGCACCCGCAGCTTCATCGCGGGACGCCCGATCTTCGGCACGCTGATCGGCCTGTGCCATGATGGCTGGCCGGTCCTTGGCATCATCGACCAGCCGATTTCCGGCGAACGCTGGACCGGCACGATGGGCCAGCCGACGCGCCTGGGCGGCGCAACCGTTCGCACCCGGCCCTGCCGCGCGCTCGACCAGGCGATCCTCGCCTCGACCGGCCCGCAATATTTCGCGGGCTGCACCGGCGAGCATTTCGCGATCCTGGCGGGCCAATGCCGCGACACCGTCTGGGGCGGCGACTGCTACAATTATGCGCTGCTCGCCACCGGCCATGTCGACATCGTCGTCGAGACCGGCCTCAAGCTCCACGACGTGGCGGCTCTCGTGCCCATTGTGGAGGGCGCGGGCGGACGCATGTGCGACTGGAACGGCGATCCGCTGACCGATGCCAGCGACGGCCGCGTCATCGCCTTGGGCGATCCGGCCCGCCTCGATGACGTGCTGGAGGCGCTCCATCATGGCGGCCACAATCATTGAGGATGCACGGTAATCCCGCGCTTGGCCAAGCCTGAACCATGCCCTATCGCGCCATTCACCGCTTGTTCAATGGCTGGCGGCTATGCCATCGAACGTGACGATGAACAAGACAGCCCGCCCCCTCCTGCTTGCCCTGGCATCCATACTGGCCGCCGCGACCATGGCCGTGCCCGCCTCCGCCGATCCGGAGCCGCGCCGGCCGCGCCATCATAGCGACCAGAACGAGGCGCGCCGCGCCATGCTCAGCGGCAATGTCATGCCCTTCGCCCTGCTCAAGCGCCGGGTCGAACAGCAGATCGGCCGGGATGCCGACTATCTGGGCTCCGAATTCATTCCCGACAGGAACAGCTACCGGCTCAAATATATGCGCGACCGCAACGTGCTGTGGGTTGATGTCGACGGGCGGACGGGGGATATCACCGGTTGGGCTCGCTGACCGACCAGTGTCCGGCGCCAGTTACAGAAGGGAGCGCACATGCGCCTGTTGATCGTCGAGGATGAACCGACCCTTGGGCCGCAGCTCAAGTCGACGCTGGAGGATGCCGGCTATGCCGTGGATCTGGCGACGGACGGCGAGGACGGCCATTTCCTCGGCAGCACCGAAAATTACGATGCGGTGGTGCTCGACCTCGGCCTGCCAGAGATCGACGGCCTCACCGTGCTCGACCGCTGGCGCAAGGAGGGAAAGTCCTTTCCCGTCCTCGTCCTGACCGCGCGCGACAGCTGGTCGGACAAGGTCGCCGGCCTCGATGCGGGTGCGGACGATTATCTCGCCAAGCCGTTCCAAAGCGAGGAACTGATTGCGCGATTGCGCGCGCTGATCCGCCGCGCCTCGGGCAATGCCTCGAGCGAGCTGACGGCGGGCGACGTGCGGCTGGACACGCGCTCGGGCCGGGTCACGCTCAAGGGCGAGCCGGTCAAGCTGACCGCCCAGGAATACAAGCTGCTCTCCTACCTCCTCCACCACAAGGGCAAGGTGGTGAGCCGCACCGAACTGATCGAGCACATCTACGACCAGGATTTCGACCGCGATTCCAATACCATCGAGGTGTTCGTGACCCGCATCCGCAAAAAGCTGGGCGCCGATGTGATCTCGACCATACGCGGCCTCGGCTACAGCCTGGACGAGCCGATCGGTTGACGCCAGGGCTTTCGCTTTCCGTTTGGGCCGGGGTACGCGGCTTGTTGTCATGACCGATCCGCAGGACACCATGCCGGTCCGTTCCACCGGATCGCTGAGCCGGCGCATGATCGGCATCGCGGCTTTGTGGATCGCGATCTTGCTGATCGGCGGCGGCGTCGCGCTTGACCGGGTGCTGTCGGCGGCGGTCACGCGCAGCTTTGACGACGGGCTGAAATACGTGCTCACCGCAATGATCAGCTCGGCCGAGATCGGGCCGGAGGGCGAGGTGCTGTTCAACCGGCCGCTCGCGGACCAGCGCTTCCTGGAGCCGGCCAGCGGCCTTTACTACCAGATCAGCGGAAAGGGGCATGAGGACTGGCGCTCGCGCTCGCTGTGGGACCGCGCGCTGACCGTCCGGCCCAGCCGGAGCGGGGCGGCCTTCCAGGTCTATGACAGCCAGCAATTTCCGGGCGAGCCCCTGCGCGTCATGCAGCAGGAGGTGATCCTGCCCGACAGCAAGACGCAATGGACCTTCATAGTCGCCGAGGCGCGCGCCGGCCTCGATGCCCAGATCGGCGCGGTCCGCTCCACTCTCGTCAAGAGCTTTGCCCTGCTCGGCCTTGGTCTTGTCATCCTGGCCGCGCTGCAGGTCTTCTACGGCCTTCGCCCCTTGCGCAAGATCCGGCAGGAGATCGCCCGCATGCGCGACGGCGAAAAGGCGCGGGTGACCGAACCGCTGCCGCGCGAGGTGCGGCCGCTGGTCGAGGAACTCAACGCCCTTCTCGCCCATACCGAGCAGCAGGCGGAGGAGGCGCGGCGCCATGCCGGCAACCTCGCCCATGCGCTCAAGACGCCGCTCACCGTCGTCATGAACGCGGCGACCGCCAACGGGTCCGATCTCGGCCCGACCGTGATGCGCGAGACGGCGACCATGCGCCGCCAGATCGACCACCACCTTGCCCGCGCCCGCGCGGTGGGCCAGCGCGGCACGGCGCAGAGCCGCGCGCCCGTCTGGCCGTCGGTGGAAGCGGTCGAGCGCGCCGCCTCGCGCCTCTATCCCGACAGCCGCATCGATCGCGACGGCGACCGCGAGGCGGTAGTGCGGGTCGAGCGGCAGGACCTGGAGGAAATGCTCGGCAATCTCGTTGAGAACGCGGCCAAATATGGCGGCGGCAGCGTCTTCGTGACGATCGGTCAGGCGGACAAGTCAGACATGGTCGACATCATGGTGGAGGATGACGGGCCCGGCATCCCGCCCGCCGAGCGCACCCGTATCTTCGACAGGGGCACGCGGCTCGACACCGGCAAGCCCGGCACCGGCCTCGGGCTCGCCATCGTCCGCGACGTCGCGGAGATCTATGGCGGTAGCGTCGCGCTGTCGGAGAGCGAGGATCTGGGCGGCCTCATGGTGCG
>DATJLC010000242.1:0-4659 GCA_035490755.1 Sphingobium sp. | reverse complement strand
GGGTTGCACGGCGTGAGAGAGACGAGGCTCAGCTTGTCGTGCAGGTTTTGCGCGTCTGGGTTCTTCCGCCCCATCGTCGCGACGAGTTGTGCCTCCAAGCTGGAACGGACAATGCGGATCGCCTGTGCTGTACGAGACTCGACGCCCGCCGCCCCATGCGCTAGCGGGCCTCGACGCAGCTTTTCACAAGATAGACAGGATTTACGATGGTCCCCCGTTACGCCCGCCCCGCCATGACCGCGATCTGGGAGCCCGAGAACCGCTATCGAATCTGGTTTGAGATCGAGGCGCATGCAACCGACGCGCTGGCTGAACTGGGCGTTGTTCCCGCTTCGGCGGCCAAGGCGCTCTGGGCCTGGTGGGCGACCAAGCCAGCCATCGACGTGGCCGCGATCGACGCGATCGAGGCCGTCACCAAGCATGACGTGATCGCGTTCCTCACCTGGGTCGCGGAGCAGGTCGGTGAGGAAGCGCGCTTCATGCACCAGGGCATGACCAGCTCGGACGTGCTCGATACCTGCCTTGCGGTCCAGCTTGCCCAGGCGAGTGACATATTGATCGACGACATCGACGCGCTGCTGGCCGCGATCAAGCGCCGCGCCTTTGAGCACAAGCTTACACCGACGATCGGCCGGAGCCACGGCATCCATGCCGAGCCGGTGACATTCGGGCTCAAAATGGCTGAGGCCTATGCCGAATTCTCCCGCTGCCGGGCACGGCTGGTCGCGGCGCGGGCGGAGGTCGCGACCTGCGCGATCTCCGGCGCGGTCGGCACCTTCGCCAATATCGATCCTAGCGTGGAGGCCCATGTCGCGGCGAAGCTGGGGCTCGCCGTCGAACCCGTGTCGACGCAGGTCATTCCGCGCGACCGCCATGCCATGTTCTTCGCGACCCTGGGCGTTGTCGCTTCCTCCATCGAGCGGCTGGCGGTCGAGATCCGCCATCTCCAGCGCACCGAGGTTCTAGAGGCGGAGGAATATTTCTCGCCAGGGCAGAAGGGCTCCTCGGCCATGCCGCACAAGCGCAACCCGGTGCTGACCGAGAACCTGACGGGCCTTGCCCGCATGGTTCGCTCCGCCGCCGTGCCGGCCATGGAGAATGTCGCCCTCTGGCACGAGCGTGACATCAGCCATTCGAGCGTCGAGCGCTTCATCGGCCCGGACGCCACGATCACACTCGATTTCGCGCTCGCGCGGCTGACCGGCGTTGTCGACAAGCTGCTGGTCTATCCTGAGCGGATGATGAAGAACCTCAACCGCATGGGCGGCCTCGTCCATTCGCAGCGGGTCCTGCTCGCGCTCACCCAGGCAGGGGTCAGCCGCGAGGATTCCTATAGGATCGTTCAGCGCAATGCGATGAAGGTGTGGGAGTCCGACGGCACATTGTCCCTCCTCGATCTTCTCAAGGCCGATCCAGAGGTGTCTGCCCATATAAGCGGGCCCGAACTGGAGGAGAAGTTCGACCTGGACTATCACCTGGCCCATGTCGACACGATATTCACCAGGGTTTTCGGGGAATAGGGGCTGCGCCTGCCAATAGTTTGCCCCTAGGCAACTGGCATGCTTGTGATTAAGGTTCCCTGAAAAGCTGAACAGAACGGGGCCGTCACCATGCAATTCCTGCGCACAGCTTTCTGGGTCATTGTCGCGGTGGCAATCGCGCTATTCTCCAAGGCCAACTGGGATATCGCGCCAAGCTATTCCGGCCGGGTGCCCGTGAAGCTTTGGGCCGACATCATCCTAGAGGTCCGCTTGCCTGTCCTGATTGTCACCGCGTTTCTGCTCGGCCTTCTGCCGATGTGGGGTTTTGCGAGGGTCAGCCGCTGGCGGATCCGACGCAAGCTTGAATCCGCGGAACATGCCCTTGCGGTCAGCGCCGCGCCCATGACACAGCCGGCCGCCGATCTGGCCACGCCGCCCGCGCTGCCCCAAACCACCGACATGCCGGGTCAGCCATGAGCAGTGCGGTCTACGTCGCCATCGACACGCCCCAGCTCGAACGGGCCATGGCCCTCGTCGCCAAGGTCCGCAATCATATCGGCGGTATAAAGCTCGGCCTCGAATTCTTCTGCGCCAATGGCCATCACGGCGTACGCGAGATCAGGAAGACCGGTCTGCCTATCTTTCTTGACCTCAAGCTGCACGACATCCCCAATACTGTCGCCAAAGCGGTGCAGGCAATCAATGCATTGGAACCGGCAATCATCACCATCCACGCCTCCGGCGGGCGGGCGATGATGGAGGACGCAAAGGCAGCGGCGGGCGCGCATACCAAGGTCGTGGCGGTCACCGTGCTCACCAGCCTCGATGATACCGACCTTGATGAGGTCGGCCTGATCGAGGACGCGCAGGGGCAGGCACTGCGCCTTGCCCGCCTCGCCCGCAAGTCCGGCCTGGACGGGATCGTCTGCTCCGGAGCCGAAGTGGCGGCTATTCGGGACACATGGCCGGACGGTTTCCTTGTGGTGCCAGGGGTGCGACCCGCAGGCGGCGTGCTGGGCGACCAGAAGCGCGCCGTGACCCCGCGCGAGGCGCTCGATTCAGGCGCGTCGATCCTGGTCATCGGCCGCCCGATCACGCAGGCCGACGATCCCGACTTTGCCGCGCGCGAGATTGAAGCTACGCTTTAAGCAAGTTCAACAACGACAAACACACATCGAGGATTCCCGGAAATATGGCCCTATCCCTTTATGAGGCGACCGTACCGCAGTTCCTGCAGATCCTGCCGGGCGTCATGGCGAACCTGGACAGGGCGGAGGCATGGGCCAAAGAACGGGGTCTTTCCGACGCAGAGATTCTCGGCAAGCGGCTAGCACCGGACATGCATCCGCTCGCATCCCAGTTTCGTTGGGCCGCCCAGCACTCCGCCGGGGCGATTCGATCGGTGTTCGCAGGTATCATACGGCCCGACCAGACGCCGCCGCCCGAGGACTTCGCGACTTTGCGCGGCATTTTGACGGATGCACTTTCCTATGTGCAGGGCGTCGATGCGAACGCGCTCGAGGCCGTGCGGGACAAGGAGGTCAACCTGGAATATGCCGGAGCGGTACGGCTGCGCTTTTCGGGCACCGGTTGTCTCGTGTCCTTCGCGCTGCCGAATTTCTATTTCCACACCAGCATGGCCTACGCCATCCTGCGCAATCTGGGGCTGGAGATCGGCAAGGCGGATTTTATCGGCGCGGTCCAGACCAAGCAGATCGCCTGAAGCTCGCGCCGGCATGGCCCTGCGTGCTCGCGCACGCTAAGGAGGCGCCATGTCCCGAATCGAGGTGAAGATTTGCGGCCTGAGCACGGCTGAAACCCTTGGCGCCGCCATGCGCCATGGGGCCAGCCATGTCGGCTTCGTGCATTTCCCGAAAAGCCCGCGTCATGTCGACCTGCCCGCCCTCGCTGGCCTGGCCGGACAAGTGGCGGCCCATGTCGGCCGCGTCGCCGTGCTGGTCGACCCTGATGACAATCTCGTCGATGCGCTCGCGGCGACAGGCGTTCTTACCGCCCTGCAACTGCACGGCAAGGAGACACCCGCACGAGCGGCCGAGATCTGCGCGCGGTCCGGCCTCGAAATCTGGAAAGCCGTCTCCGTCAAGCAGGCCAGCGACGTCACGGGCGGGGGCGCCTATGTCGGCGCGGCTCAGCGCATCCTGTTCGACGCCAAGACGCCCGACGGTGCCGCCCTGCCCGGTGGCATGGGCCTCCGGTTCGACTGGACCTTGCTCCGAGGCTACCGAGGGCTGGCGCCGTGGGGCCTCTCCGGCGGCCTCGACTGCGAAAATGTCAGCCTGGCGATAGCGGAAACTGGCGCGCCGCTCGTGGATGTTTCTTCGGGCGTGGAGAGCGCGCCTGGCGTCAAGAATGTGGACAAGATCGCCGCCTTCTGCAAAGCGGTTGCCGCATCATGACCATATCGAACAGCCTCCGCGCGCAACCCGACGAACGGGGCCATTTCGGCCAGTTCGGCGGGCGTTATGTCGCCGAAACCCTGATGCCCCTCATCCTCGATCTGGAGCGCGAATACAGGCGCGCCAAGGCCGATCCGGCCTTCGAGGATGAATTTCAGTATCTGCTGCGCCAATATGTCGGACGCCCCAACCCGCTCTATTTCGCCAAGCGGCTGACCGAGGATCTCGGCGGCGCCAAAATCTACCTCAAGCGCGAGGAACTCAATCACACTGGCGCGCACAAGATAAACAATTGCATTGGCCAGATCCTGCTGGCCAAGCGCATGGGCAAGACCCGGATCATCGCTGAAACCGGCGCCGGCCAGCACGGCGTCGCGACCGCGACCGTCGCCGCCCTGTTCAACCTGCCCTGCACCATCTTCATGGGCGCGGTGGACGTGGCCCGGCAGCAGCCCAATGTCTTTCGCATGAAGCTGCTCGGCGCGGAAGTCCGTGCGGTCGAGTCGGGCACGCAGACGCTGAAGGATGCGATGAACGAGGCGCTGCGGGACTGGGTCGCCAATGTCCACGACACCTTCTACATCATCGGAACGGTCGCAGGCCCGCACCCCTATCCCGAGCTGGTCCGCGATTTCCAATCGGTGATCGGCCGCGAGACGCGCGAGCAGATCCTCGCCGCCGAGGGCCGCCTGCCCGATATGCTGGTCGCCGCCGTCGGCGGTGGCTCCAACGCCATCGGCCTGTTCCATCCCTTCCTGGAT
>DATJLC010000241.1:0-11641 GCA_035490755.1 Sphingobium sp. | reverse complement strand
AGGCGGACGAACGGCTGCTGACCACCGCCATGCCATCGCTCAAGCCCCGCGCCAAAACAACGCATGAGCTGGCGGCGGGCGCTGAATTCCTCTTTGCAAAGCGTCCGATTCCGATCGACGAGGCCGCACTTTCCCTGCTAGATGCAGCATCTGCGGCGCTTCTTGAGTCTGTGGCCGATCGATTCCGCGCGCTGTCGCACTGGACAATGGAGACGATCGAGACCGCGGTACGCGCCGCGGCCGAGGATGCCGGCATAGGCCTAGGCAAGGTGGCCCAGCCGCTGCGCGCCGCGCTGACGGGCAGGACAACCTCGCCGGGGATTTTCGACGTCATTTTCCTGCTGGGAAAAGACGAAACATTGGCACGCCTGTCGGACATATTTGCATATGTCGCCGACCGGCAGGATTGAACAGAAGGGGCGCAGATGGCCGAGGAAAAAGTTACGTTGAACGTTGCGGGCAAAACGCTGGACTATGGCGTGTTCTCCGGCTCGGTCGGTCCGCAGGTCATCGATATTCGCAAGCTCTACGCGCAGACGGGCATGTTCACCTATGATCCCGGCTTCACGTCGACGGCGAGCTGCGATTCCGCGCTGACCTATATCGATGGCGACGAGGGCATTCTGCTCCACCGCGGCTACCCCATCGACCAGCTGGCCCAGAATTCAAGCTTCATGGAAGTCGCCTATCTGCTGCTGAAGGGCGAGCTTCCCGTCGCAGAAGACCTGGAAAACTTCACCCGCACGATTTCGCGCCACACCATGGTGAACGAGCAACTGACGACCTTCTATCGTGGTTTCCGGCGCGACGCGCACCCGATGGCGATCATGTGCGGCGTGGTCGGCGCGCTGTCCGCCTTCTACCACGACTCGACCGACATCAACGATCCCAAGCAGCGGATGATCGCCAGCCACCGCCTGATCGCCAAGATGCCGACGATCGCGGCCATGGCCTATAAATATGCCGTCGGTCAGCCCTTCGTCTATCCGCGCAATGACCTGTCCTATACCGGCAATTTCCTGCGCATGACCTTCTCGGTACCGGCGGAGGAATATGTCGTCGATCCTGTGATCGAGGCGGCGATGGACAAGATCTTCATCCTCCATGCCGACCATGAGCAGAACGCGTCGACCTCGACCGTGCGCCTTGCCGGTTCGTCGGGCGCCAACCCCTTCGCCTGCATCGCCGCCGGCATCGCCTGCCTCTGGGGCCCCGCCCATGGCGGCGCCAACGAGGCCGCGCTCAACATGCTGCGCGAGATCGGCACCGTCGATCGCATTCCCGAATATATCGCTCGCGCCAAGAACAAGGACGACCCGTTCCGCCTGATGGGCTTTGGCCACCGCGTCTACAAGAACTACGACCCGCGTGCGAAGGTGATGCAGGCGACCGCCAAGGAAGTGCTCGACAAGCTGGGCGTCACCGATCCCATTTTCGACGTCGCCCGCGAGCTGGAGCAGATCGCGCTGCACGACGAATATTTCATCGCGAAGAAGCTCTATCCCAATGTGGACTTCTACTCCGGCGTGATCCTGTCGGCGATCGGCTTCCCGACGGACATGTTCACCGTGCTGTTCGCTCTCGCCCGCACCGTTGGCTGGGTCGCGCAGTGGAACGAGATGATCTCGGATCCCGAGCAGAAAATCGGCCGTCCGCGCCAGCTCTACACTGGCCCGGCACAGCGCGATTACGTTCCGATCAGCCAGCGCTGATCGATCAGCCCTTGTGGCGGGGCAGGGTCAGCTTGAAACGCGAGCCCTGCCCCAGCGCGCTTTCCACGCTGATCTCGCCGCCCATGGCACGGGCCAGGCGGCGGGAAATGTACAGGCCAAGGCCGCTGCCCGCGCCATCGTCGGGAATGAGCCTCTCGAAGCGGGCGAAAATGCGTTCATGATCGGCTGGATCGATGCCTCGCCCCTGATCGGCGACGATCACGCTCGCCATGTCCTCGTCCTCGTCCACCCGTACCCAGACCCGGCTGTCGTCCGGTGAGTAGCGTACAGCGTTGCCGATCAGGTTGACAAGAATCTGCAGAACCCGGCGATATTCCGCCACAGCCGTCGCTCGTTCGCCGTTCTTTGGCGCCTCTATGGCAATATTGTGATCCGCAGCGCGCATCTTGAGCAGGCCCGCCGCGCGGCATGCCAGATCGGCCAGATCGACGCGCTCGCGCGCAGCCGTGAAGTCAGGCCGCTCAATCGCCTGAAGATCAGCGAGATCATCCACCAGTTCCAGCAAATGCCGGGCGGCAACGGCGATGTCCGCCGCATAGGCCACATAGTCCGACCGCAACGGCCCCTCCAGCTGTCCGCTGATCGAGTTGGCATGGGCGACGATCCGTCCTAGCGGCTGGCGCAGCGCATGGTCGAGCTTGCTTGCAAAGACCGGATTGTAGCTTGGCCCGTCCAGCGGCTGTTCGCCCGGAGGCTGCCGCGCCGTCTCATCACCGAACGGCCGCGCTTTCCCCCGATAGCCGGTCAGCCGCCCGCGCGCGTCGAACATGGGCAAGCCGGCAAGGCTGTAGACGATGGTCTCGTCATTGCGCAACAGCGCGCGCTGTCCCGAAAATGGTCTGGCGCCAGCTACGCCAGTCAGCAATGGCAAGGAATCAACGGGGATCCCGGCGGCCGGCGTACTGTCCACCAACTGGAAATAGGCGGAAAGGGGTTCGCCAATCTGCGGCAGGGCATGATCGACGACGCTGCCCTCGCTGTTGACGATGCGGAACTGGAGCTGGCGATCGACCTGCCAGGACCATCCCTCCCGCGCCATGTCAGCATGCGCCGCGATAGCCACGAAATCGATCTTGTCATGGCGAACAGCGGCATCGTCCCTTTGCCGGACGAGGGCGATTTCGACGCCGTCGCCGATGGGCTTGATACGGACCCAGAGGACAATATCCTGGTCCCGCCCGCCGACAATGACGGACCTCGCGATGGTGACGCCAAGGCGGCCAGCGACACGCACAAGATGCGCAAGGGACGGCACGACGAGCACACTACCCATGCTGCCCCCGGCGTCCCGCTGAAGCGACAGCAGCGGCTCGTCAGCGGTGATCAGCCGGCCATCCGCTGACACCGTGCCGCGGATGACGGCGTCGGGCGGGAAGCCCTTCACGGCTGCGACCAATCCATTCGCGCAAGCTTTTCAATCAGTTGCTCCGGCCCAGACCACCGCGTGAGCGCCTGCATTGCCAAATCCGGCGTCAATCGCTGGTAATTCGGGACCAAGTCAAGCAAGGCTGAATCAGGCATATCATCGCGCACTATGCCAAGGCCGGTCAACAGCGCGGCATAGGCGTCATCGGAAAGATGGAGGACGCGGGCAAAGGCCGCGCGCAAATCATGATTACCGTCTATCAAAAGAGCGAGCGCGCGTTCGATACTCATGCGACAACGCCGTGCGCCGATAGCTGCAAGGAGCAGCAGGTCATGGCTGAACGCTGCTTGCAGGGCCTGACGATCCGCCTGGGCATCGTCGGCAAGTATGAGAGCCACGTAGACAGCCCGAGCGAAAGGTCCATTCTGCTCGTCATGGCGCGCGATCACCGCCTGCGCTGCGCGGCCAATATCGGGAATGGCCGCGGCACTGTCGACGCCCATCCGCGCCGCCAAGCCGTCGACCAGCAGTGCGGCAGCGGTCCATACCAGATCGCAGAACACTTCGGCGGGGAGGTCAGCGCGCATGGGTCGATCAACCGGCTGCGGATCATACCATGGATCAAGCGAAAGCCGCAGCGCCGCCAGCGCGTCCCCCAAGCGCTGATCGGTTGTCTCCGCGGCTTCTGGCCCGATCTGGGTGGCGACCGCAGGCATGCCCAACGCTGTCCTGAGTACAAGCGCGGCGGCCGCCCTCTGACGCAAATGGCCTACCAGCAAGGGTGAGAGGAGCGCCGGGCTGCGCTCGACCGCGTCCCGGCAGAAATTTGGGCCCAGGGCCTCTACAGTTCTTGCCAGCCAGTTGTCGCCCATTTGCAGGGAAATTGCCAATTCGACTGCATTGAGACAGCCGCTGAGATGGGCGCGCGTCTCGCCCAGCAGAGCATCCGTCCAACGGCTCGGCCCAATGTCTGTCAGCGCAAAGAGATCCCAGGCGTGCCGAAAGCCGTATTCCACCGCGCCGGCCACATAGGCGTGGGCGGCCCGGCTCGGCGGGTCCGCCTCCGCCTTCAGCTGATCGGTGGTCGCAGTCATGACCCGCCAATATTACGGAAACGAAGTTAATTTGGACTAAACTGCAGCAGTTGGGGATCGAATGCTGTCCTGCCCTGTCCGCAGCACCAGATAGGCATGGCTGGCAAAGGCCAGAACCGCACAGAGCGCCGAGGCCTGACCGACGATACCGAGCGCCGCACCGACAATGAGCACCAGCAAGGCTGAGCCGGGTGCGAACTTGAAGAAGTTTGGCATCCCCCTGCCCAGGCCGCGGCTTTGTGCGGCCTCCATCAGGGCGAGCAAGCCAACCGAGAGAAGTGCTCCAGCGCCTGCCAGAGCGCCTCCCCCGCCACGAAGGAGACCGACCTCCAGTATCGCGGCCAGCGCCACGACCCGCACGGCATGCTCGACTGGCCGTGTGCCGGGGGCAAGCCGCAGGACGCGGTCCAGCTGCCTTGCGACCCTGTCAGCAATCAGCGCGCCCAGGCTCAGCAACAGGCCGATCATGTCCCAGGAGGCGGCGATCAGAACGAGGCCGACCAATCCAAGGGGGATAGCGCCGGCACGCAGCGTGGCTCCGGAGATCCCGCGCCGTACCACTACCGGCGTCAGCAATGTTGCCGGACGGCCGACCGGCCAATCGTCAAGGTCCCCTGCGGGTTGATCGAGGCCGCGTCCAGCACGGGTCAGGACCTGGGTCGCCGCATCGGCGGTCGCCTGATCGGTCATGATGCTGATCAGCCCGTCGAACACGTCACTCGTCTCGCAAGCTGTCCGGCCGGCACCGTCCTGGACCAGCCGTCGAACCAGAGTCAACGCTAGGTCCCAATCGCCCAGCATGTCGAGAATGCCGAGTAACAGCGGCGCCGGCGCGCGGGCCGCGCCCGCCCAGACTTGGCCCGCATCGATCCGTTCGAAGGCGACCGTCGCCGGGCCCGACGGCAGGACCAGCAGCCAGGGTCCAGAGGCTTGGGCCAGCCGCCTGATGTCCTCGCCCGGGAGGACATGTCCATCGCCTAACAGCAATATGTCATCCACGAGACCAACCATCCTGCCGAGGCTGGGCATATCGCGGACGAGAGTGACATGGATGCCATCATGGCCCAAGCGGTCCACAGCTCCAGCAAGAACCGGGTTGACCTCCTCGACCAGGATCACGATCCGGGTGGCGCCAGCGGAATGGACCTGCCGAGCCTGATATTCGACAAGGGTCTGACCCGCGAATATCAGCTCTCCCTGCCGCCTGGGGTCCATGGCGCCTGGGACATGACGGGTGGCGGTACGCACGCTGAGGATGGCGACTAAAGCCATTCTGATTGGGTTTCGGATCGGCGCCTTGATTGATGCTTCCTTGTTACCGTCCCGCAAGATGAATGCAAGGAAGCAGCCGGCTCAGTCCTGCGCGGCAAGATCGGTCAGCGCGGCCCGAATACGGCGCAGGATCGCAATATCGCCATTGGAGGATGCGGTCGCCTCAGCGGCCAGTCCGGCCAGCTCCTGCACACCGAATGTAGCGCACAAGCCCTTGAAACGCCACGCCGCCATCTGCCATTCGTGGATGGACGTGGCCTGGCCCAGCGCCGCCACATATTCCTCGGCGCTACCCATGAAGGCCTGCCGCAAATCCCGCATCAGCGACGGATCATCGCCTATGGCTGCACTGATAATGGCTTCGAGGTGCGTATTTTGGTAGGCCATGTCACGGCTGTTCGCACGACAGCGTTAAGAAAGTGTTGCAGCCGGCTGAAATGAGGCATGCTTCGCGGCCGCGCGACGGGGGATCTGAGATGAACACGCCAGGACGAATCACCCAGCCAGGCGACGAATTCGGCGACGATACGGTCGCGCGCATCGCCACGCATCTGCGACAGGCCGATTACCGCGAACCGCCGGAAACCGAAATTTTTGCGATACCGGCCCCCGCCGATCGCGGCGTTAGCATCGATGACCTTTACGAGGACAATGTAGAACCCGAGGGAAGCCTGGTCAGGGGCAGGCTGGGTGTCACGGCTGGTCTGCTGGTCCTGGCCGCCGGCTGGGTCGGTTTTGTACTGTGGATGGCTGCCTCCCGTGCCACACTGGTCGAAGCACTGCCGGTGCTGGCGACATTAGCCGCTGGCATCACGCCCCCCCTCCTCATTGTCCTGATCTGGATCGTGGCAACGCGCCGGCCCGAGGATTCGGTCGGCAAGGTGCGGGCCTATGCCCAAGCATTCTCAGAGGAGGCCGGGGACGCTCTGCGCCAGCTGTCCGAAGCGGAAGCTCGTCTCGGGGACGCCTACGCCGCTATGGGCCAGCAGAGCCGCGAGGCGGCGGCGATTGCCGATGCCGGCGTCCACACCCTGCGTGCGGCTTCGTCGCAAATTGAGGAACTGTGCGCGAGGGTCGACGCCGTGCTCAAGGCATCCGGCGCCCGGGCGAACGACGTGCTGGTGCGGATCGGGGCGCTTGAGACCGCGGCGCCGCGCATGGACGAGTGCCTGTCCACCTTCGCAGGCACGCTGGCACAAAGCTGCGATGACATTGCGGCGCGGAGCGCGGCGCTCGACGAGCAGATCCGGACCGCCGCCATCATTGCCGAGGAAGCGAGACTCCAGCTGATCGAGGCGCATGACGCCACCACCACCAAGGCCGATGTCCTGCGGCATGAGACACGCCAGCTCGGCGATGAACTCACCAAGCTGTCGGAACTGGCATCGGCTCGAGTCGACCTCACCCTCGAGCGCACGCGCGCGGCAGTGGCCGAGACCCATCGGCAGATCGACTGCAACAATGCTGCTCTCGAATCGCTCACCGAGCGGAGTCGCACGGCCATCCACGCTTTGGGCGCGGAAAGCACGACTGCCTTGGCGGAACGGGTCGATGAAGTCCTGGCGCACCTTTCCACGGCCGAGGCGGCCATGGTGGCTCATGGTAGAAACGGCGCCGCATTGTTCCAGAGTCTCGAAAACGCCGTGGATGTCCTCGCGGAGAAATTCGCTGCGATTGAAGGTCATGCCGAAACAGGTGGACGAAGGATCGGTGAGGCACTCGCCATCTTTGCCGCGGAAGCCGCACAACTCGAAACCTCGCTCTGCCGAGGCAATGACGCGGCGGAACAATTCGTCAAGCAGGCCGAGTCGCTCCTGGTTGCGCTCGACGCGGACATCAGGGAGATCAACGAAAGTCTGCCTGCCGCGTTCGACCGCGTCGACACGCGCGTGATCTCGACGCGCGACAGGCTGGAGGAGACAATGGCGATGGTGGCGCGCATGCAGGGCGATGCCGAAGCGATCCTGGGCCGCCTCACGCAAACGAAGGACGCCGTCGCCGCCCAGGCCGCGGCGATCGATACGGCGCTGGGCGCCGGGGACAACGGCCTTGCCCGCCAGACCGCCCATATCGAAACCATGCGGCAGGCGTTGACCCACAATCGCGCGCTATTGATCCAGCTGAACGAGGAGGCCGCTCCACAGGTGCTGCATACCCTCGAACAGGTGCGCGAAACCGCCGATGCAGCGGCCACCCATGCACGCAAGACGATTGAAACGGCGATCAGCAGCGCCGCCAGCCAGTTGGAACAAGCCAGCGGCGCGGCGCTGGAGGCGGCTGTCGGCCGCAAGGTCAACGACCAACTTCAGCAGATCGCGGAAATCGCCGACAATGCGGTAAAATCGGCCGATCGCGCAACAGACCATCTGATGCGCCAGATGATGGCGCTGACAGACAGCGCCGCCGAGCTGGAGGGCCGAATCGCCAAGGCGGCACAGGCCGATTCCGGGCTTAGCCGGGATTTCGTCGCCGACCGCTCCGCCCAGATCATCGCATCGCTTCAGGACAATGCAATCGACGTCGCCAAATGGCTCGACCAGGATGTCAGCGAGCGCGACTGGGCCGCCTATCTCAACGGGGACAAGTCTCTGTTTACTCGCCGCGCGGTCAGGCTCCTATCCTCCAGCGACATGCGCAAGCTGCACGCGCATTATCGTGACGATCCGTTGTTCCAGGAACAGGTGAACCGTTACGTCGCGGCCTTTGAGGCGATGCTGCGCGACATATTGGCGGGCCGCAACGGCAATAATCTGGCGATTGCCCTGCTCTCGTCCGATGTCGGCAAGCTCTATGTAGCGCTGGCCCAGGGCATTGAAAGGCTGCGGGTCGGCTGACCACGCCAGCTTATATCTTCTACGCCCCTCAGTGCTTCGGCGCGCCGAGGGCATCGGCCAGCCCGTTGAAGCTTTCGCGCGTGACCCAGCCGTGCAGATAGTTCTGGTAAAACACAGTGGTGAAGACCAGCGCCAGCAGGCCTGTTCTCAAGGCAGTGCGCCAGACACTGAAATGAGCCGGCGCACTGTCCGCCTGCCCCGGGACCTTTTCAATGCCCGCCTCGTCGGCGGTACGCACGCCGAATGGCAGCACGAGAAACAGGCTGAGGAAAAAGAACAGGAAATAGATGGCGATCAGAGAGGGGATGGGCATGGTCTTGGCCGATTTCTGAAGCGGGAGGAGCTGGCTGACCTTACACCGATACCAGTGTCACGTCGACGATCGGCTTCTTGCCCGTCCAGTCCGTCGCGACCCGCCTGACCGCCAGCCGCACCGCTTCGCGAACCGATTCCGCATCGCGCGACCGCGCCTTGGCGACGGCGCCGCGCGCCGCTTCGATCGCTTCCTCCAGAAAGGCCGCCTTGTCCTCCTCGACAGGCACGCCCTGGAGCCGGACCTCTGGCACGCCGGCAACGGTGCCCTTACCGTTGATGGCAACGCCCACGCTCACATGGCCGTTGAGCCCGAGCTTGCGCCGTTCGTTTATCGTGCCGCCGTCTGCTGGCAGGATGACATCGCCGTCCAGGACGAGCCGGCCGACCGCCGCCTCGCCGATTTTCGTCGGGCCGTCGGGGGCAAGGCGTATGACGTCACCATTCTTCTGGACGATCTGGCGGGCGACCCCGCTGGCTGCGCCCAGCCGGGCCTGTTCCGCCATGTGACGGACCTCGCCGTGCACAGGCACGAGAATCTCGGGCCGGATCCATCCATACATGGCCTCCAGCTCCGGCCTGCCGGGATGGCCAGACACATGCACGTCGGCCTGGCGGTCTGTCACCATGATGACGCCCTTTGCCGCCAGCTGGTTCTGGATGCGGCCAATCGCCAGCTCGTTGCCCGGAATCTGCTTCGAGGAAAAGATGACCGTGTCACCGCTATCCAACCGTATCGGATGGTTATCACCCGCGATACGCGCCAAAGCGGCACGGGCCTCACCCTGCCCGCCGGTCGCGATGATCATAGCTTCGGCCGGAGGCACCGCCATGATGCCATCGAAGTTCACAACCGGCGGGAAGTCTGACAGATATCCGCAGGATTTTGCTGTCGCAATGATACGGTCAAGCGATCGCCCCGCCACGCACAAGGTCCGCCCGGTCACGCGTGCCACCTCGCCCAATGTCTTGAGACGTGCGGCGTTGGAGGCAAAAGTGGTCACGAGTACACGGCCCCGAGCGGCGGATGCCGCCTCTATCAGCCCGGCGCGAACACTGCCTTCCGATCCGCTCGGATCGCCATTGAAGACATTGGTGCTGTCGCAGACCAGTGCCAGAACGCCAGCGTCACCGATCGCCGTCAGCTCCTCGGCCGTCGCCGGCACGCCGATCTGCGGCTCCTCGTCCAGTTTCCAATCGCCGGTGTGGAAAATGCGGCCATAGGGCGTCTCGATCAGCAGCGCATTGCCCTCCGGTATGGAGTGGGCAAGCGGTACATAGCGAAAACCGAACGGCCCCAGATCGAAAGGCTGGAAATCATTGACGATGCGCAAGGTCACCTTGCGAGCCAGTCCCTCCTCCTCCAGCTTCGCCCGAACCAGGCCGGCTGTGAACGGCGTTGCATAAAGGGGTACGCCAAGGTCCGCCGCCAGATAGGGCACGGCGCCGATATGATCCTCATGCCCGTGGGTCAGGACGATGCCGAGCAGATCATCCCGCCGTTCCTCGATGAAGCGCGTATCCGGCAAGATCAGATCCACGCCGGGATAGCCGGGATCGGCAAAGGTCAGCCCCAGATCCACCATCACCCATTTGCCCTGGCATCCGTATAGATTGAGGTTCATGCCGATCTCGCCGGAACCACCAAGGGCGAGAAAAATCAGTTCATTGCCGGGCGTCATGCGGGGGAAGTACTCCGTTCGAACAATATGGCGAGGCCGTTGATGGTGAGGTCCGGCTCGATCGCGTCGAAAATCTCTGTATGGGCGTCGAACAGGACCGACAGGCCGCCGGTCGCGATGACCTTGCAGGGCCGTCCGATCTCCGTCCGGATCCGCGCGACCAGCCCCTCCATCATGGCTACATAGCCCCAGAAGACGCCGATATGCATCTGGTCCTCCGTGGTGCGGCCTATCACGGACGTGCCGCTGGGCGCCTCGATGGCGATGCGCGGCAACTTGGCGGCTGCGCTGACGAGCGCGTCGAGCGAGAGGTTGATGCCGGGCGCGATGATTCCGCCCTTGTAGGCGCCATTATAGTCGACGACATCGAAGGTCGTGGCGGTGCCGAAATCGACCACGATCAGGTCGGTGCTATAGACGGCATGGGCGGCGATGGCGTTGATCACGCGGTCGGCCCCGACGGTCTGCGGTTCCGGCACATCGAGGGTGATGCGCCATGGCGCCGCCCCCTCGCCCGCCACAAGCGGTTCGGTCTTGAAATATTTGTTGGATAGCACTTTCAGATTGTGCAGGGCTCGCGGCACGACGGTGGCGATGATGACCCGCGACACGTCCTTCAAGTTGTACCCCTCGAGGCTGAGCAGCTGGTTCAGCCACACAGCATATTCGTCCGCCGTGCGCCGGGGATCGGTCGCGATGCGCCAGCGGGCGACAATTTCCCTGCCACGGACAAGCGCGAACACGACATTGGTATTGCCTGCATCGATCGCGAGAAGCATCGTCCCGTTCCTCCTCAAAGCGCGAACACATCGCCGGCATGGATGACATGCCGCGCGCCATCCTCCAAGGCGAGGATGAGAGCTCCATCCGCAGCGAGCCCGTCAAACGCGCCCTCCAGCACGCTGCCGTCCGGGCGCACAACCCGGAGCGGCGTGCCGGGCGCATGGGCAGCCGCAAGCCAGGCCGATCTTATGCGCTCCAATCCATCCTGGCGCCATATGTCGAGCCAGCACGCGAAGGCGGCGGCCAGCTGCGTAGCCACCTGCCCCACGTCAACGTTGGGCGCGGCACCGGCTGCGGACAGGCTGGTGGCGGCGCGATCCGGCAAGACGGGCGCATGGGCGACATTCATGCCGAAACCGGCGATGACTGCATCACCCTGCCGCTCGAGCAACATGCCACAGAGCTTGGCATCGCCGATCATCAGGTCGTTCGGCCATTTGATGATGACACGCTGCCCAGGCAGCAGCGCTTGTGCCGTCTCATGCGCCGCGACCGCGCTGACCAGCGCCAGCGTGGGCGCGGCCGGGTCACCCGGCCTCAGCCGGACGAGTGTGGAAATGTACAG
>DATJLC010000240.1:0-3985 GCA_035490755.1 Sphingobium sp. | reverse complement strand
TCGGCTCGGGCCTGAACTGGTTTGCCCGCGACGCGGCAATCTTCGGCGTGAAAATCGCCGATATCACCCGCGCGCTGGCATCTGTCGCTCAGATACCGATCGACTGGCTGAAATTCATACTGGCCGATGGCTGGGTGAAGGGTGCAGGCTTCAACAAGGTGCAACTCGCGCCGCCGCTCAGCTGGCTCGGCGTCATCCTCGCCGCGGCCCTTGTCGGCCTCAGGCTTTCCGGGCGCGGCCTTGCCACCCTCACGCTCCTGGCGGGTGCCTATCTCGTCTTCTTCGGCCTCTGGGCCTCGGCCATGACAACGCTCGCTTCCGTCGTCATCTGCGTCATCGCCGCTCTCGTGCTCGGCCTTGCCATGGGCATCTGGGCCTATCGCTCCGTGCGCGCCGAGATGTGGTTGCGTGCGATCATGAACGTGATGCAGACCGTGCCGATCTTCTCCTATCTCCTGCCGACATTGCTGCTCTTCGGCTATGGCCCCAGCGCCGCGCTCTTCGCCACAGTCGTCTACGCCCTGCCGCCGATGGTGCACGCCACCGTGCTGGCATTGCGATCAGTGCCGTCGGAGACGCTCGAACTTGCCCGCATGACCGGTTGCAGCCGTGCACAGACGCTCTGGAAAGTCGAACTGCCGGTGGCCGCACCCCGGCTTGCCATCGGGCTCAATCAGGTCGTCATGATGACACTCAACATGGTGATCATCGCCTCTATGATCGGCGCGGGCGGCCTCGGCTACGACGTGCTTCGCGCACTGCGCCGCCTCGACTTCGGCGCCGGCTTCGAGGCTGGCATGGGCATCGTGGCGCTTGCCGTCGTGCTGGACCGGCTGACACAGGTCGCCGCGCGCAATCAATCCACCGGAAGGCAAGGGCTGTGGAGCCGGCGCGATACGCTGATCGCCGCCCTTCTGCTCGCCTTGCCGACCGTTGCCAGCCTCGCTCTGCCCGCGCTCTCCGCATGGCCCGGCGACTGGGCACTGACGACCGCACCCTTCTGGAATGGCGCGGTCAGCCTGATCAACCAGAATTTCTACGAGCCGCTGGAAGCGATCCGCACCGGCATGCTGCTCGGCGTCATGAACCCCTTGCGAAACTTGCTGCAGGCCGCCCCCTGGAGCCTCATTATCGTCCTCTTGGCACTGACGGGCTATGCCCTGGGCGGATTTCGCACGGCGCTGACCGTTCTCCTGCTGATGCTCTTCGTTCTGGTGACGGGCTACTGGCAGGCCGCCATGTCCTCGATCTATCTGATGGCGCTTTCGGTCGCGCTGGCACTCGCCATCGGCCTGCCCTTCGGCATCTGGGTCTCCGGCCATCCCCGGCTGCACCATCCGGTACAGCTCGTGCTCGACACGTTGCAGACCTTGCCGACCCTCGTCTACCTGCTGCCGGCCGTGATGCTTTTCCGCAACGGCGACTTTTCCGCGCTCATCGCCATCGTCTCGTATGCGGTGGCGCCCGCTGTGCGATACGGCATGGCAGGCATGATGCATGTGCCCCGCGAACGCATCGAGGCCGCGCTGATGTCGGGCTGCACGCCCTGGCAATCCTTCCGCTTCGTGCGCCTGCCCGCCGCCCTGCCGACGCTCATCCTGGGTGTCAACCAGACGGTGATGATGGCGCTGTCGATGCTGGTGATCGCCGCCCTCGTCGGCACGCGGGAACTCGGACAGGAAGTCTATACCTCGCTTGCCCGCGGCGAAACGGGACCGGGAATCGTCTCCGGCCTCTGCGTCGCGGCAATCGCGCTCGTCGCCGATGCATTGCTGAAATCCGGCGCGCAGCGCGCAGCACGTCACGAAGGAGAAGCCCATGTCTGACACCGGAACAGGTCGGGGCGCTCCGGCCGCAATCGATGCAAAGGGTATCTGGAAGGTATTCGGCCGCGATGCCGGTGCTTTCAGCCGCCTGCCCCAGCAGGCCCGCACACCCGAAACACTCGCTGCCGCCGGCCTGGTGGGGGCCGTCCAGGATGCAACGTTCCAGATCGGCCGTGGAGAGGTTTTCGCCATCATGGGCCTCTCCGGTTCGGGAAAATCCACGCTGCTGCGTTGTCTCACCCGCCTCATCGAGCCGAGCGCCGGCGAAATCGCTTTCAACGGACACGACATCCTCAAACTCGCCGACAAGGAACTTGTCGCCCTTCGCCGCCAGCGCATGGGTATGGTGTTCCAGCACTTCGCGCTGCTGCCCAACCGGACCGTCGTCGGCAACGTCGCTTTCCCGCTGGAAGTGCAAGGCATGCCGCGTGAAAAGGCCGAAAGCCGCGCTCTCGAACTGATCGAAACCGTTGGCCTGAAGGGCCGCGAAACGCGCTTCCCAGCCCAGCTCTCCGGCGGCCAGCAACAGCGTGTAGGGATTGCGCGTTCGCTGACCACCAATCCGGAATTCTGGTTCCTCGACGAGCCCTTCTCAGCGCTCGACCCCTTGATCCGCGCCGATCTCCAGGCCGAGGTGCTGCGCCTCCAGCAGACGCAGACGCGCACGGTGGTCTTCGTCACGCATGATCTTGACGAAGCCATGCGTCTTGCCGATCGTATCGCAATCATGGAGGCCGGCCGCATCATTCAGATCGGCACACCGGAAGAATTGGTAACCCGGCCCGCTACGGACTACGTACGCCGCTTTGTCGCCAAGGTACCGCTGGCGCGCGTGGTTCGGGTTTCCTCCATCATGACCGCCGCCGAGAACGGCACGGCAAGCGCCGGCGTCACTGCAGATGCCACAATCGCGGAAATTGCCCCGGAACTTGTCAAAGCTGATGGGCGGATACCAGTTCTTGCCGCCGGTCGACAGATCGGTTGGCTTGACCGGGAAACGGCACTTGCAACCCTCGCGGCGAGGGTTTGAAGCTCTATCTTTAAATCGTCCGCATCGATGAATGCGCCGCCTCTTGAAGGGCTTGCATCAACCGGCGGACAGAAGCCCGTTGTGGCCGGTCCTGAGACTGTTCGAGATAGTAGTTTCCCGGACCAGGTGTTTTCGGAACGAACGGGCAAACGACCAGGCCGAGCGAAGCGGCAATTGGCCCACATACAGGAAGATGGCCGATAGCAAGACCGAGCCCCTGGCTGACCATCATCAGTGACAACGGTGTCGTGTCGACTGTCTCTATTTTTAGCTGCCGCCCCGGTTGATGGCCGAAATTGTGGTTGAGAAGCGCAGTCCAGCCAATGGCGTGAGAGGCCACGTCATAGAGGCGGAACGACAGCAGGTCGTCGAGGCTCGCGATGCGCGCGAGATCCTCCTTCCGGCACATGACGACATGGGACATGCCCATCAGCCAGGTCGGGTGGCGCACGAGATGCGGCTCCTCACCGAAGCGGATGGCCAGGTCCGGATCCGCCTTGCGCTGCGTGCCTTCCATCAGGAGGTCGATGCGGATCGACGGGTTCGCCGCCTCGAATGCCGCGAGCACCCGCGGCAACCAGCTCATCGCCATCAGCTGGCTTGCGAGCAGCGTGACGCGCTCGATGCGCTGCCGTGCGAACAACGCTTCCGCCTTGCTCTCGATCGCCCCGAGCGACACCTGCACCGTCGGCAGGAAATCGCTGCCCTCCGCGGTGAGGTTGATCCGGTTCGCCGCCCGTTCGAACAGCGGACGCCCGAGATGGGTTTCCAGCGCCAGTACCTGCTGGCTGACGGCCGCGGCCGACATGTTGAGCTCGTTTCCGGCGCGCGCAAAGCTCTGGTGCCGTGCGGCAGCCTCGAAGACGCGGAGCCAGTTCAACGACGGGATGGTGGTTGCACGCATACCCGCCAGCGTAAGTTCAACTTAGCCTAAGGTCAATCAGATACCGTCTCCCGACGGGCTTCGCGCGGTGTCATAGTCGCTGCACGGGCGATGCAAAGCCCGAGCCAAAAACATAAGGGAACGAAGATATGCCCAGACGCCGTATGTTGCTTGCCCTTGCCCTGACGCCGCTGCTCATGGGCTCGGCCACCGCACAGGATCTGCCCGATCACATCACCGTGGCCA
>DATJLC010000239.1:0-18646 GCA_035490755.1 Sphingobium sp. | reverse complement strand
CTTGTAGACAGCTGCCTTCATCGCGAATTCTCCTTCAGGCCAGGTCGAACCGCTCGACATAGTTGCCGAACCGCTCACGGATCGCATCTTCGGTCATGCCGTAATCGGCGATGGCATAGCGATGCTCACCATGGCTTGTTTCCGGCGCCTGTGCGATGCGCGCTTCCATGGCCGCCCGGACCTGCGGCGTGAGTTTGAGCCCGGCAAAGGCATAGATACGCTCGATCGTCGCCATGGGCGCGGCATGGAAGTCGCGGTGGACGACGTCAAGTATCTGGCCGGCATGCGCCTGGCGCACCGGCTCCGCCCGCCTGATGGCGCCCGCCCATTTCTCGGTTTCCCGCACGCACATCAGCCGGGCGCGCACGTCGTCAGGCCCATCCTCCATGACGCGGTGGTTCTTCATCAGGAGCGAGCAGAGCGAGGGCACCGCCCTGGCAGGGTCGCGGTGGGTCTGGATCACCTTGGCGTCCGGGAAGACGGTGAACAGGCTGTCGAGATTGTCGACATGGCCCGGATTTTTGAGGAGCCATATCTTGTCCGGCTCATGCGCGCCGATCAGCTGATAGACCCGATGGAGCCAGCGATAGGAGGGCAGTTCGTCCTGGGTCTGCCACCAGATGTCATAGCTGGGCGCCGACCAGCCGCAGCACCAAAGATTCGACACGAAGCCCTGCCGCAAGATGCCGAGGCATTCGTCCACTTCCTCGGCAGCCATGTCATGCGCCGCGCGCCTGCCGGGCATTGCGGCAAAGCGGATCTCGAGACGTTCGACCGCCTCCAGGAACAAGGGGTTGCCTTCCCAGCTCGCGCGCGGAGGGCGGGGCATGGGGGCGGTCATGAGCCAGCCTTGCAGGCCCTGGAACTGCGGGTCGATGGCCATCAGCTTGTGCAGCGCGGTCGTGCCGGTGCGGGGCATGCCGGTGATCACGATCGGCGCGGCAATCGCGTGGCTGTCGAAGCCGGGCGTCTGTTTCATGGCGCGCACGGCAAAGGCGCGGGCAGCGAGGGTGTCCATTATGGAACCCCAGGCGATGGCCCGCCCGCGCGGCGTGAAATGCGGGTCATAGTCCATCGACAGCAGCAGGACGCGAAGGCCCGCCAGATAGTCGCCGGACCCGAAGTCATCGGCCCCATATTTCCGCGCCGCCAGCGCATGTGCCTCGTCCAGGGAAGTGGCGAAATGCTGCGGCGGCGCGATGCGGTCTTCCATGCCCTGCATTGTTCAGACCCTTCACAATTCTGGAGCGCCGTATCCTTTTACCACCGGCGGCGGCGCTGACAGGCCCGCACACGGATGCGCAGTTCCTCGGCGCGTTGCTCCGGTGTCACGACCAGCGTGTCGGCAGGCAGGTGATCGCGCAGCTCTGCGAACTTCACGCGTTTCATCACAGGCGTCGGGTTGGTGTCGCAGTCATACCAGCGGCCATAGATGCCGCCCTCGGTGAAGCCGGCCGGGTCGAGCCAGTTGGGAACGCCCGGATCCTCCAGTGAGATGACGGCGCGCAGCCTGCCGTCGGAGCTCAGCTTGGCCATCGCCCCGTTGGTGCTGCTCAGGCGATAGACATATT
The DNA here is from genome assembly GCA_035490755.1 of Sphingobium sp. GTDB lineage: Bacteria > Pseudomonadota > Alphaproteobacteria > Sphingomonadales > Sphingomonadaceae > Sphingobium. Next base: position 17,075 of record DATJLC010000239.1, on the reverse strand, counting down.
CCAGGGTGTTGAAATAGGGGTCGTTGAGCTGGATGTTCCAATAGGGCGCGCGGGCTGGAATGTCGGTCTCGATGATCAGCGCTTCGTCCTTCTCGAACCGGAAGCAGGCCGGCCAATAGACCTGTTTCGACAATGCCCCCTTCATGCGGACGGGCTCGAACACGTTGAAGCCGACGCGGTCCTTCACGTCGTTCTGGATGCGGTAATAAGCGTGGGCCCGGCGACCCGGGAATTTTGCCATCTCCTCGATGCGGGTCAGTATCTCCTCTGGCGAGAGGCGCGGCTTGGGCGGGACCGGGTCGAGGCATTCGATGGTGAGGGTCGGATCGACCTCGTTGGCCCAGTCATAGCTGCGCAGGCGCACCATCATGCCGGTCGCATCGGGCGCGATCGGGGCCCAGTTGCCGCTATGGCCGGCGGGCCGTTCGGCGCTGAAGATCAGTTCGAAGTCGCCGTTGGCATCGAAGACGATGTCCCGGTCGTCCAAGTCCCTGTGGCTGCCGATCATCGAAACATCTTCCACCATGCCGGACATGTTGCGCTGGGTGGTGAAGCTCAGGATGTGGATCGTTCCGCGATTGCCGCTGACCCGGTAGGTCAGGTCGCCGCGAATGGGGCTGTAGAGATAGATGTCGTCGGGATTGGGCTGGAGCGTATAGACGGGATTCCACAGCGGCGCCCAGTCCGGATGCTCCGCATCGGCGTGGAAATAGGCGAAATAGCTGTAGGACAGGCTCCCCACGATCTGGCGATAGACATCGGCCCGATAGGTGGGATCGTCCGGCCGCCAGGTGTTCTTGAGCTCGTCGACCGCGCTTTCCAGGCCACCGAGATAATCGAGGATTTTGGGGCTGATGTCGCTGCTCATACCGATGCATCCTCGCGATGAGATAGTGGCCACTATCTCTAAGTGCGGGGCGTGAGTGCCGCAAGGCGGAAAAGCGGCCTTCGTGAAAATGTTGCCGAGCAGAGAGACGGCGCCGCTGCGGACAAAAGCCAAGTCCGCAGCGGCGATCCTAGGTCAGATGGCGTCGAGAACCGCCCTGGCATGTTCCTTGCGGCAGATCAGCAAGTCGGGCATCGACACGTCCTGCCGGTTATAGACGAGCGGCGAGCCGTCGACGCGCGAGGCGTGCAGGCCATGGGCGAGGGCCACGGCGGCGGGGGCGCAGCTGTCCCACTCATATTGGCCGCCGGTGTGGAGATAAATGTCCACCTCTCCCCGGATGACGGCCATGGCCTTGGCACCCGCCGATCCCATCTCGACCAGCTCGGCGCCCAGTTTTTGTGCGACGCTGACCGCCTCGGCGGCGGGCCGGGTGCGGCTGACCACCATGCGCAGCTTTTCCGGCGCGGGCGGCACGATCTGCGGCCGGTCGGTGCGCAGCACCAGGTTGAGGCCGGGCAAAGCTACCGCGCCGATCGTCGGCACGCCGTCGATGGCAAGCGCAACATGCACCGCCCAGTCGGCCCGCTCCTCGCCATATTCGCGGGTGCCATCGACGGGGTCGATGATCCACACGCGCGATTTGGCAAGGCGCTCCGGCGTGTCCTTGCTTTCCTCGGACAAGAGGCCGTCATCGGGCCGCTGCTCGCGCAGGGCATGGACGAGGAACTGGTTGGCGGTCTGGTCGCCCGCCTTGCCCAGCGACTTGCCGCCGAACATGCCGGACGCGCGCACCTGAAGCAGGATGCGCCCGGCCTGTTCGGCGAGATGGGCGGCGAGATCGGCGTCTGTCATACCGCTCATGGGATCAGCCTCCGGATGATTTCCTCGGCCGCTTCGTCGGCGGTCATGGCCGTGGTGTCGATCCGAATTTCCGGGTCCTCAGGCGGCTCATAGGGGCTGTCGATGCCGGTGAAGTTCTTGAGCTGGCCCGAGCGCGCCTTCTTGTAGAGGCCCTTGACGTCCCGCTTCTCGGCTTCCTCGAGCGGTGTGTCGATGTGGATCTCGACGAACTCGCCCGGCGCCATCATCGAACGCACCATGTCCCGCTCTGCGCGGAAGGGACTGATGAAGGCGGTGATGACGATCAGGCCCGCATCGGTCATGAGCTTGGACACCTCGCCCACGCGGCGGATATTCTCCACCCGGTCGGCATCCGTGAAGCCAAGGTCCTTGTTCAGGCCATGGCGGACATTGTCGCCGTCAAGCAGGAAGGTGTGGCGGTTCATCCGCACCAGCTTCTTCTCGACCAGGTTGGCGATGGTCGACTTGCCCGCGCCTGAAAGGCCCGTCAGCCACAGTACGGCTGGCTTCTGGTTCTTGAGCCCGGCATGATGGTCGCGGCTGACGTCGACCGCCTGCCAGTGGACATTGTCCGCGCGCCGGAGCGAGAAGTGGATCATGCCCGACGCCACGGTCGCGTTCGTCATCTTGTCGATGAGGATGAAGCCACCCAGTTCGCGGTTCTGCGTATAGGGCTCGAACGGTATCGGCCGGTCCGTCGACAGATTGGCAACACCAATGGCGTTGAGGTCCAGCGTCTTGGCCGCCAGATGCTCCATGGTGTTCACATTGACCTGATATTTCGGGTGCTGGATGGTCGCAGTGACCATCTGCGTGCCGATCTTCATCCAATAGGGACGTCCAGGCAGCAGCTCGTTCTCGTCCATCCAGACGATCGAGGCCTCGAACTGATCGGCGGTCTGCACCGGATCGTCGGCGGCCGCGATCACGTCGCCGCGCGAGCAGTCGATCTCATCGGCAAAGCAGATCGTCACAGACTGGCCCGCGACCGCCTGATCAAGATCGCCATCGAGCGTCACGATACGGCTGACCGTGCTGGTCTTGCCGGAGGGCAGCACGCGGATCGCGTCCCCTGGACGAACGGCGCCGGTCGCGATCATGCCGGAAAAGCCGCGGAAATCGAGATTGGGGCGATTGACCCACTGCACCGCCATGCGGAACGGCTTGGCAATGTCGGTGGTGGCGTCGACCTCGACCGTTTCAAGATGCTCGATCAGCGCCGGGCCCTTGTACCAGGGCGTGTTGGCGGACGGGCCGGTGATGTTGTCGCCCTTGAAGCCGGAAATCGGCATCGCAAGGAAGCTCTCGATGCCGATCGACTTGGCGAACTCGGTATAGTCCTTGACGATGGCGTCGAAGACCGCCTGGTCATAGCCCACCAGGTCCATCTTGTTCACCGCCAGCACGATGTTCTTGATGCCGATGAGGTGAGCGAGATAGCTGTGGCGCCGCGTCTGCACGAGCACGCCCTTGCGCGCATCGATCAGGATGACGGCAAGATCGGCGGTCGAGGCGCCGGTCACCATGTTGCGGGTATATTGCTCGTGGCCCGGGGTATCGGCGACGATGAACTTGCGCTTTTCGGTCGCAAAGAAGCGATAGGCGACGTCGATGGTGATGCCCTGTTCGCGCTCGGCGGCAAGGCCGTCGACGAGGAGGGCGAAGTCGATCTCCTGACCCTGGGTGCCGACCCGCTTGGAATCCGCCTCCAGCGCGGCGAGTTGATCCTCGAAGATCATCTTGCTGTCGTAGAGAAGACGGCCGATCAGCGTCGACTTTCCGTCGTCCACCGACCCGCAGGTGATGAAGCGCAGCATCGTCTTGTGCTGGTGCGCCTCCAGATAGGCGTCGATGTCCTCGGCGATGAGGGCGTCGGTCTTGTAGACCGGATCGGTGCTAAGCGTGTCGCTCATCAGAAATACCCCTCCTGCTTCTTCTTTTCCATGCTGGCATCGCCGCCATCCTTGTCGATGACGCGACCCTGCCGCTCGCTGGTGGTGGTCAGCAGCATCTCCTGGATGACCTCCGGCAGCGTCTTGGCGTCGCTCTCGACCGCGCCGGTCAAGGGATAACAGCCTAGCGTACGAAAACGGATCGACCGCATTTCCGGCGTCTCGCCCGCCTTCAGCGGAAAGCGATCGTCATCGACCATGATGAGGAGGCCGTCGCGCTCAACAGTGGGGCGCGGTGCGCTGAAATAGAGCGGCACGATCTCGATGTTCTCGAGATGGATATACTGCCAGATGTCGAGCTCGGTCCAGTTGGAGATCGGGAATACCCGCATGCTCTCGCCCTTGGCCTTGCGGGCATTATAGAGGTGCCAAAGTTCCGGCCGCTGCGCCTTCGGGTCCCAGCGGTGGGTCGCGGTGCGGAAGGAAAAGATGCGCTCCTTGGCGCGGCTCTTTTCCTCGTCGCGGCGAGCGCCGCCGAATGCCGCGTCGAAGCCATAGAGGTCGAGCGCCTGCTTCAGTCCCTCGGTCTTCCACATGTCGGTGTGGAGTGGGCCATGGTCGAACGGGTTGATCCCTTTCTCCTGGGCCTCCGGATTGTGATAGACGAGCAGCTCCATGCCAGCCTCCCTGGCGGCCTTGTCGCGCAGCTCGTACATGGCCTTGAACTTCCAGGTCGTGTCGACATGGAGGAGCGGAAAGGGCGGGGGCGAGGGGTAGAATGCTTTTTTGGCGAGATGCAGCATCACGGCCGAATCCTTGCCGACCGAATAGAGCATCACCGGCTTTTCCGCCTCGGCGACAACTTCGCGCATGATGTGGATGCTTTCGGCCTCGAGCCGCTGCAAATGGGTGAGACGCGTCGCGTCCAGGGTTGCTGTTTCAGTCGTCATGGACGGGCTATCCTCCCTCGCCGTTGCCGTTATTGGGGCGCGAAGCTGATTTAGCCGATTGTCAGTTCACGTAACCTCCCATATGGGAGGTGGTGCGATGGCTTTGACGCGCACCGATGAGAATGAGCTGCTCACCGCCTTGTACGGCGGCGTGTTCGATACGCCTCCTTGGGGACTTTTCCTGACGCGGCTGCGGGCGCGGACCAATGCCGACATCTGTCGCATACGCGTGAGACCGGGCGATGCGGCGGGGTTTTGGCGCGAGGTACAGAGCGCTTCGGCACGGACGGCCGACGACAAGGATGTTGCCGAGCTAAACGATCTCGCCCCCTTTGCGGACTTGCGGCCCGGCCGGGTCTATAGTGGTACCGAACTGGGCGGCGGCATTGCCGAGCATGGTCGATACATGCGCGTATCCGCTCCCAATGGCGGCGATGTCGCGGTATCGATGGCTCGCGCGCGCAGCGACTTCACGGCTGGATCGGCGGCGCTTCTGTCGGGCCTCGCCTCGCACCTGTCGATTGCCTTGCGCACGCTGATCGGCCTGGAGCGCGAACGGCTTCGAGCCAATGTCGCGGCTTTGGCCCACGCGCGTTTCGCGGTCGGCTGGCTACTCCTCGACGATCGCGGCCGGATACTCGATCTTGATTCCGTAGCGGCCGGCATGCTCGCCAGCGGCAAGGCCATGCGCCGGGTTGGGGATGGTCGCCTGCGCCTGATCTTTCCGGCTGCGGAGGCACTGCTGGAGAAGATACTGGATCGCCCGGACAGGCTTTCGAGGGGCGCGCGTGCCGCCTGGATGGACATTGATCCGCCGGTCCAGATCATCTTCATGCAGCCTGCCGCCGGAACCGGCCCGAGCCTGACGGCGCCTGCATGCCTTGCGTTAGTGCGTCCTATCGTGGGGCCGGTTGAGAAAGAATGGCGATTGCTGGCGAATCTCTTTCATCTGACCAGGCGCGAATCGGCGCTTGCACTTCGTATTGCCCATGGCGAGACCATCGCGGAGGCGGGCAAGGCGCTCGGCCTTACCCTTGAGACCGCGCGTAACTATTCGAAACGGATCTATGCCAAGACAGGGGCGCGGGGGCAGGCTGACCTGGTGCGGTTCCTTATGTCCGGGGTCACGGCCTTTGCCTGAAGGCCGCCGATCATAATCCGGGTTCCGACCAAGCCGCATCAGGTCTACAGCGGGTGCTGACGATTTTTTCGCATCAGAAGCGGACACGGCGTACATGAACACTCTAAGCTATGACGAGAAGACTGGCATCATCCGCACGGTGACGGACGGAAACACCTCTCGTCAGGAGTGGGAAGCGTATGTCAGTGAATTTCTCGTGTTGATGCAACGCTCCCGCGCGCGGCACGGGCGCGTCCTTCACCTCGTCGATGCGTCCGACAATGGCGTACAGCCGCGGGACCAGTTTCGGGAAATGGCCCGCTCGCGGATCATCCATAACAGCGATGAGGATCAGACGGCCATCGTCATCCACTCAGTGGCAGCCAAGATGCAGATCGGCCAGTTGCCGGGCGGCTCAAGAATACGTTTCTTTGCTGATCTCGAGGAGGCCGAGGCATGGCTGCTGGAAGGGGAAAACGCCGCGCGGAGGGCGTGATCGCCTGCGGCCTGATGCGCGCAGCCCTAGATCCATATACTACTATTTTGCTGCAATTTTGGTCGGGACGAGAGGATTCGAACCTCCGACCCCCACACCCCCAGTGTGATGCGCTACCAGGCTGCGCTACGTCCCGACCGGAGGGGCGCCATGTAGTTGCATGTGGGGCAAGTTGCAAGCGCTGCGTTCGCGCGATTTGGGGTTCGCCTGCCCGCCGATCGCAGTTGCGTGTCTTTTGCCCCTGTGGTAGCCGCCCGCCTTCGGCAGCCTGTGTCCTTCCTGGCTGCCTTGTGGCTTCCCGACAGAGAAAATCAGAACCATGCTCATTCCGTCCGCATTCGCCCAGACGCCCGCAGCCGCACCGGAAGGGAATACCGGCGCTGCCATGTTCGCGCAGTTCGCGCCGCTGATCCTGATCTTCGCCGTCTTCTATTTCCTCCTCATCCGCCCCCAGCAACGCCGGGCCAAGGAGCACAAGGCGCGCATCGACGCGATCAAGAAGGGGGATCAGGTCGTGACCGGCGGAGGTCTGGTTGGCAAGGTCGTGCGGGTCGATGATGTCTATGTCGACGTCGAGCTGGGCCAGGGGGTAAAGGTCAAGGCCGTGAAGTCGACCCTCAGCGATGTTGTCACGCCCGGTGCCGCGCCGGCGAACGACTAAGCTCTCAAGGGAACAACGCGCACATGCTCGACTTTCCCCGCTGGAAGATATGGCTCATCTGGCTCCTGCTTGGCGCAGGCGTGCTGTGCGCCGTGCCGAGCTTCATTCCCGAAGCGGCGCTGAAACCGCTGCCGAATTTTCTCAAGCCGCGCGTCAATCTGGGGCTTGACCTGTCGGGCGGCAGCCACCTGCTGCTGGAGGCAAATCCCGCCGACGTCGCCAAGCAGAAGCTCGCCAATATGGAAGAGCAGATCCGGACCGAGATGCGTCGGGGCGATCCGCGCATCTCGATCGGCGACATTTCCTCGGTTGGCGGCCAGCTCAGCTTCATGGTGCGCGATCCGGCCGAGGTTGATGCCGCTGTCGAGCGCATTCGGCCCTTCACGCAAGGCGCGGGCATGACCGGCCAGCGCGACTTCACGGTCACGGTGAAGGACGGCAAGACCATCGTGGTCGCACCGACCAATGCCGGCATTGACGCGGCCATCAACCAGGCGATGGAAGTCGCGACCGAGGTCATCCGCAAGCGCATCGACGAGATGGGCACGCGCGAGCCGACCATTCAGCGCCAGGGTGACAACCGCATCCTGGTACAGGTGCCGGGCGTCCAGAATCCGCAGGCGCTCAAGGATCTGCTCGGCCAGACCGCAAAGCTGGAATTCAAGCTGGTCGACATCAGTGCCAATCCCGCCGAGGTGGCGCAAGGCCGCGCACCGATCGGCAGTGAAATACTGCCTTATGCCAGCAACCCCTCGGGGATGCCTGTGATCGCGGTCAAGCGCCAGGTCATGGTCTCCGGCGATGAATTGTCCGACGCCTCGCAGGGCTTTGATCCGCAGACTAATGCGCCCGTCGTCAACATCCGCTTCAACAGCGCAGGCGGGCGCAAGTTCGGGCGCGTTACCTCCGAGAATGTCAACAAGCCCTTCGCGATCATTCTCGACGGGCAGGTGCTCTCTGCGCCCAATATCAATGAGCCCATTTTGGGCGGATCAGCGCAGATTTCGGGCAATTTCACTGTGGAAAGCGCCAACCAGCTCGCGATCGCGCTGCGTTCGGGCAAGCTGCCGGTCAAACTCTCGGTGGTGGACGAGCGGACCGTCGGGCCGCAACTTGGCGCTGACTCCATCCGCGCCGGCCTGATCGCATCGGCCATCGCGGCGGTGGCGGTCATCATCTTCATGTTCGTCAGCTATGGCCGCTTCGGCCTCTATGCGAACCTGGCCGTCGTCATAAACGTATTCGTCATCCTCGGTGTCATGGGCATATTGAACGCGACGCTGACCCTGCCGGGTATTGCGGGTTTCGTGCTGACGATCGGTACGGCGGTCGATGCCAACGTGCTGGTCTATGAGCGCATCCGCGAGGAGCGGCGACGGGGCAGGGGGGTCGTGCAGTCGATCGAATTCGGCTACAAGGAAGCGAGCCGCACCATCTTCGAGGCCAATGTGACCCACGCCATTGCCGGCGGCATCATGCTTGCCTTGGGGTCAGGACCGGTCAAGGGGTTTGCGATCGTGCTGCTGATTGGCATTGCAACCTCGGTCTTCACCGCCGTGGTCTTTACCCGGATGCTCGCCGCCGGCTGGCTGCGCCGGGTGCGCCCGACCGAGATCGTGATCTGACGGGGCGGAGATAGTCATGAAACTTGTAAAATTCGTCCCTGACAACACCAATATCGGCTTTGTGGCGATCCGCCACTGGGCCTTTGCCCTGACTGCGCTGCTCACGATCCTCGCGGTCGGAGCGACTGCCTGGAAGGGCCTTAATCTTGGCGTCGATTTTGTCGGCGGCCTGATGATCGAGGAGCAGTTCCCGGCGCCGCCCAATCTCGACAAGGTGCGCTCGACGATCGATCGACTGGGCGTGGGCGAAAGCTCGCTGCAGCAGTTCGGCGATCCTCGCACCGTCTCGATCCGTCTGCCTGCGCCCGAGAGCGCGGACGAAGGCGCGACCAACGCGATCGTCGCGAAGGTCCAGCGGGCGCTGGAGACGGAATTTCCAGGTGCCAAGTTCAGCCGCTATGATGCGGTGTCGGGCAAGGTCTCCGGCGAGCTTGTCCGCAACGGCATTATCGCCGTCCTGCTCGCTGTGTTCGGCATCGCGATCTTTTCCTGGTTCCGTTATGAATGGCAGTTCGGCGTCTCGACCTTTGTCGCGATCATGCATGACGTGCTGATGACGCTGGGCTTCTTTGCGATCACACGGCTGGAGTTCGACCTCAACATCGTGGCGGCGGTGCTGACGATCGTCGGCTACTCGATCAACGACAAGATGGTGATCGACGACCGCATCCGCGAGAATATGCGCAAGTACCGCAAGATGGACATGAAGGCGCTCATCGACCTTTCGGTCAACGAGACGTTGCCGCGCACCGTGATGACCTCGCTCACTATCATGCTGGCTCTGGGCGCGCTGCTGCTGTTCGGCGGCCATGTGCTGCGCGGCTTCACCGCGGCGATGATGCTGGGCGTGATCGTGGGCACCTACTCGTCCATCTACGTCTCCTCGTCCCTGCTGATCACCCTTGGGCTGACGCCTGACGTTGCCGATCGCGCGCCAAAGGGGGCGCCGACAGGCGCGGAGCGGATCAGCGAGCGGATGCCCTGACAGGGCGGCGTGCCCGATGGACCTGCGCAAGGAATCAGTCGCGGCCGGCCCCGTGGTCTCCGGCTTTTCCGGTGGCGGTTTCCGCGTCGGCGAAACGGTCTATGCGCGCGGGCTGATCCTCGACCCCAATGGCGCGCGCGAATGGGAGGCGCCCGCCAGCGCCGATGCGCTGACGCCGGACATTCCGGGCGATCCACTCAAGCTCGACCCCGCGCCCGAATTCCTGCTGCTCGGCACGGGCTCAGGACTAGTCCAGCCGCCCCGCGCCTTTGTCGCCGCCGTCGAGGCGCGCGGCATCGGCGTCGAAGTCATGGACAGCCGGGCGGCGGCACGCGCCTGGGGCGTGCTGCGGCTGGAAGGGCGCTGGATCGTCGCGGCACTGATGCCGCTACGCTGAATTCCCTGGCGCCTAAAGTGGGCGGATAAGGCGGTGGGGCACCCCTATCCAGGGCGCGCGCTGGACGACTTGCTGGCGCTGTCCAGAACCCGGCGGCAGGACGTGCAGCGTGCCGGCGGCATGGTCGAGCAGCCTTCCGAAAATAAACCGTCCGGCTGGTCGCGGAACCAGAACGTCGCGGTTGAGGGCACGGCCGAATGCTTCGGGACCGAGTTGCTCGCACCATAGTTCGTCGCCGGGACGATAGTCGCCGATCGCTGAATCTACGCGGATGCCGATAGCTCCAGCGGGGACAGGCGGCGGAACGAGGGTCATCGGGCGGGTGGGGGCGCCGGCCCCATCCATGCTGACAATGGCCACGACTGGCACGACGGTGCTCTCGGGCAGGTCGACCAGGTCAGCAGCCGTAACGCCAAGCGCTGCCGCGATACGGTTGAGCCACTTTACCGAAACCGTGCGGGTGCCTGTTTCCAGCCGTCCGATTGTCTGCGCAGTGGTAGGTGGATTACATTTTTGCGCAACCTCATCAAGCGTCAGACCCTTTGCCTTGCGGACATCCCTGATGCGCGTGATCATTACGCTTTCCTCGTAACCTTTTGGGTTATTTGTGTCCTACAATTGGAACCATGTTGCAAGGGAGTAAACCTTTTCGGGAGAATCTGACATGACGGCACGCAGGACGACCGCGCGGACAATCGAACGGACGATCGAGGATATGGACGGCATCATGCGTCAGGTGCGAGTGAACCTGGCGGAATCACCGCTTGCCTGGCTGAAGGCGCGCGAGCTTGTCACGCCTCGGCAGTATGATGCGGGTGAGGTGCTGCGCGCTGACTGGGAGCGTGCAGGGCTGGGTACGCGCGTCACCATGCGCTGGGATGCGGCGGCGGCGCCGAGGCGGGCAGCGCGCGGCGCGCCCCGCGGCCTTGGACCCGGACTGGCGTGCATTGCAGCGCGCGACCGTGTGCATGGCGCGCTTGCGGCGGCTGGACCTGGCTTGAAGGACATTCTGTGGCGCGTGGTTTGCGCCTGCGAGGGGCTGTCGGCGGCAGAAAGCGCGCTTGGCTGGCCATGCCGCGCCGGAAAGCTGGTGCTCTGCTTCGCGCTCGACCGCACGGCCGATTATTATCGGATCGGATGATTCACCGCACCACGATCTGCCCTGTCATCCCGAACGGCGCGTGCATGAAATGCGAGCAGTGGAGCTTGTAATTCCCGGGCGCGGGGGCGGTGAGGTGTATGACCGTTTCCTTGCCGCCGCCGACCTCAACGCGGCCGTTGCGGACCTTTTCCTGATCGGCGGGATCAATGCGCGCGGCGGCGAAAAAGGCCTTTGCCACAAAATTGTGCCCGCCGTCTGAAAGGTTCACGAGATGAAGGACATAGCGCTTGCCATGTTCGAATTCGACCATGCGGGGACTGAACCGGAAACTCGACAGCTCGACCTTCACCGTCTCGGGGGCTGGTGCATCCTGGGCGAGCAGCGGTGACGGCAATAGGACAAGCGGCAAAAGGAAGTGGCGCATCGGCCTTCTCCCAATTCAAGTTGCTGTTATAGCTGCTTGTGCGCGAGCACGCCTGATAAATTGTCCTATCCGGGCTTCGTTCCCCGTTCAGTCCATGCCCTCGACCCGCTCCGCCAGCTCCAACCAACGTTCCTCGGCGGCGTCCTTCTCCGTGCGGGCCCGTTCGATGGCCTTGGTGAGGGCCTCGAAACGGCCGGGGTCGCGGCTGTAAAGGTCAGGGTCGGACAGCGCCGCCTCGTCCCGCGCGATCGCCGCCTCGATCTCGGCAATCCGGTCCGGCAGCATGTCAAAATCGCGCTGGTCCTTGTAGCTGAGCTTTCTCGCAGCGGTGGCCGGCGGCGCTGACGCCTGTGGTGATTTCGAAACCTTCGGCGCCGATACCGTGCGCTGCCGGCGCTTGGCCTCCCAGTCTGCATAGCCGCCGGCAATGATATCGACGCTGCCCGATCCGTCGAGTCCCAGGGTCAGGGTGACAGTGCGGTCGAGGAAATCGCGGTCATGGCTGACGATGAGGACAGTGCCCGCATAGTCCGCGATCACCTCCTGCAACAGGTCAAGCGTTTCCAGGTCTAGGTCGTTGGTCGGCTCGTCCAGCACGAGCAGGTTCGATTCGCGCGCAAATTCGCGCGCCAGCAAGAGGCGTGAGCGTTCTCCGCCGGACAGCGTGCCAATCTTCGCCTCTGCCAGCGAGGGGTCGAAGAGAAACTCCTTCAGATAGCCGTGGACGTGCTTCTTGACGCCGCGTACCTCGATCCAGTCGCCACCTTCGGCGAGCACGTCGCGCACGCGCTTCTCCGGCGCCATCAGGCTGCGCTGCTGATCGATGACGATGCCGTCCAGCGTTTTGGCGCGGGTGATGCTGCCCTCGTCCGGCTCCAGTTCACCGGTCAGCAGGCGGAGCAGCGTCGTCTTGCCTGCGCCATTGCCGCCGACGATGCCGATGCGGTCGCCGCGCTGGATGCGCAGGGAGAAGTCGCGGATGATGGTGCGATCGCCAAAGCGCTTTGTTACATGCTCGGCAGTGATGACGCTCTTGGTCTTTACATCGTCGTTGACCACAGCAAGCCTGGCCGTGCCCTGTGGACCGATCATCGCGGCGCGGGCGGCGCGCATCTCGTGGAGCTTGGCGAGGCGGCCCTGGTTGCGCTTTCGCCGGGCGGTAACGCCGCGCTCCAGCCAGTGCGCCTCTATCTTGAGCTTGGCGTCGAGCTTGTCGGCAGCGCGCGCCTCCTCGGCATAGGCTTTTTCCATCCACGCCTCGAAGCCGCCAAAGCCTATCTCCTGCCGCCTCAGGCTGCCGCGGTCGAGCCACAGGGTTGAGCGGGTGAGGCGGGTGAGAAAGGTGCGATCATGGCTGATCACGATGAACGCGCCGGTGTAGCGGCCGAGCCAGCTTTCCAGCCAGTCGATGGCGGCGATGTCGAGATGGTTGGTCGGCTCGTCCAGCAGCAGCAGGTCGGGCTTGGACGCCAGCGCCCGGCAGATGGCGGCGCGGCGCCGTTCACCGCCGCTGGCCGAGGCCGCCTCGCGCGACAGGTCGATACCGATCTGGTCGGCGATCGCCTCTATCTCGTGCAGGGCGGGAGCATGCTGGCCGCTGAGGGTGAAGTCGCGGAGCGTCGCGAAGCCGCTGACGTCCGGGTCCTGCTCCAGCATCACAACATGAGTGCCCGGCACGATCGATCTTTTGCCCTCGTCAGCCTCGATCTGGCCGCTGATCAGCTTGAGGAGCGTGGTCTTGCCCGCGCCATTGCGGCCGATCAGCGCCAGCCGGTCCCGCTCGCCGACGTAAAGGTCGAGGCCACGGAACAGCCAGCCGGCGCCCTGCACCAGACCGAAATTTTCATAGGAGAGGATTGGGGCAGCCATGACGGCGCGCGCTAAACGCTAGGCCAAGGCGGGGCAAGGGGCTTCGCTCATTTGCCGTTCATGGGCACTGGTCGATACAGGGGTGGAACGGAAACGGCTGCGGATGGTTCGGCGTGTTTCAATCAATCTGTCCGGAGAGATGGATTCGAGGCTTCGCAGGATGACAGAAGTGTGAAACAGGAAGGAATGCCAACATGGTGCGACTCTTCGCTCTCTCGCTCGCTTTAGCCACCACGCCCCTTCTTGGCGCCTCTCCCGCGCTCGCGCAGGCCACGCCCATGATGATCCCCGCAACCGGGCCGGTGATCAGCCTCAGCGTCACGGAGGATGTAGAGAGCACGCCGGACATGGCGACGGTCGGCACCGGCGTCCAGACCCGCGCCCTCAGCGCGCGCGAGGCGATGCGGCTGAATGCACAGGCGATGGACCGGCTGATCGCGGCAATCCTGAAAAGTGGCATCGCGCGCAAGGACATACAGACCAGCGGCATCAGCCTCAGCCCGCAATATGATTATAGCAACCGCGCAGGCTCCCAGGGGCCGCGCTTCATTGGCTATGAGGCGTCGAACCAGCTGACGGTCAAGCTGCGCGAGATCACAACGGTCGGCGATATCATCGATGCCATGGTCACGGCGGGGGCGACCAACATCAATGGGCCGAGCTTCGGCATCGCGGACCCTGCGCCGCTGTTGCAACAGGCCCGCGAAAAGGCAATCCGGAGCGGCAATGCGCGCGCCCAGTTCTACGCTGCCCAGACCGGCCATCGCAGCGCGCGCCTTGTCTCCATCTCCGAGACCGGCCAGTTCGGCCCGCCGGTGCCCATGCCGATGATGCGCGCCCAGGCTGCCGAAGCCGCCAGCACCAAGGTCGAGCCGGGACAGCTCAGCACATCGGTGACGCTGAGTTTCCAGTATGTTCTGGAGAAATAGGCGCCGACAACTCCTTCCGTTCAGTCCTCGCGCAACCGCTCGTGATGGCGGATCACCTCATCTATGATGAAGCGCAGGAACTTCTCGGTGAAGTCGGGATCCAGGTCGGCCTCCTCGGCCAACTGACGCAGGCGCGCGATCTGGGCTTCCTCACGGCCGGGATCGGCGGGCGGCAGGGCGTTCTCGGCCTTGTGTCGGCCCACCGCCTGGGTGATCTTGAATCGCTCGGCCAGCATGAACACGAGCGCCGCGTCGATATTGTCGATGCTTTGCCGATAGCGCTGCAAGATATCGTCCAAGGCGTCCTCCCGTCGGTGGCGTTTTTCGCCGCCAAAGTGGCCCGAGGCAAGCCAATTCGCTTGCCAAGAAGCGCCGCCATTGCCATCGGACCGGCATGAGTGCAACGATTCACCGGCTGGGCGGGCGATCCGCGCCATCGCTCGACCCGATGATGGCGCTGGTCGCGGAGGACATGAACGCCGTCAATGCGGTGATCCTGGCCCGCATGCAGTCCCGCATCCCCCTGATTCCGGAGCTTGCGGGCCATCTGATCGCCGGCGGCGGCAAGCGCATGCGCCCGATGCTGACGCTCGCCTGCGCGCGGCTGCTCGATTATTCGGGGACGCGCCATCACAAGCTGGCGGCCGCCGTCGAGTTCATCCACACCGCGACCCTGCTTCATGACGATGTCGTGGACGGCAGCGGCCTCAGGCGCGGGCGGCAGACCGCCAACATGATCTGGGGCAACAGCGCCTCCGTGCTGGTCGGCGACTTCCTGTTCAGCCGCTCGTTCGAACTGATGGTCGAGGACGGCTCGCTGAAGGTGCTGAAGATCCTCTCCGGCGCGTCGGCGGTGATCGCGGAGGGTGAGGTCAACCAGCTCACTGCCCAGCGCCGCATCGACACGGACGAGGCGCAATATCTGGACATCATCGGCGCCAAGACGGCTGCGCTGTTCGCCGCCGCCTGCCGGATCGCGGCGGTGGTGGCAGAGCGCGACCAGGCGACCGAAATGGCGCTCGATGCCTATGGCCGCAATCTCGGCATTGCCTTTCAGCTCGTCGACGACGCCATCGATTATGTGTCGGACGGCGCCACCATGGGCAAGGACGCGGGCGACGACTTCCGTGACGGCAAGGTGACGCTGCCGGTCATTCTCGCCCATGCGCGCGGCACCGAGGCGCAGCGCCGCTTCTGGAAGGACGCGATCAGCGGCCTGACCGCGACCGATGCCGACCTTGCGATCGCGCAGAGCTATCTCGCCGAAACCGGCGCCATCGCCGACACCTTCGCCCGGGCGCGCCTCTATGGCCAGCGGGCCATCGACGCGATCGGCGGCTTTGCCAGCGGGCAGGCCAAGAAGGCGCTGATCGAGGCAGTCGAATTCGCGGTCGCAAGGGCTTATTGAGCGAGAGGCGCCCATGCCTCTTTCCATAGATGACGTTCTTCCCGACCTGCTCACCGCGCTCAGGGCAGGAGCGAACGCGGTCCTGGTCGCGCCGCCGGGTGCCGGCAAGACGACCTGCGTTGCACCGGCTTTGCTCAATGAGCCCTGGTGCGGCGGACAGGTCTGGCTGCTTTCGCCCCGCCGCCTCGCCGCCCGCGCTGCAGCCGAGCGCATCGCCGAACTGGCAGGTGAGAAGGTCGGCGGAACCATTGGCTATGTGACCCGCCTCGACAGCCGCCGGTCATCGGCGACGCGGGTGCTGGTCGTGACGCAGGGCGTGTTCCTGCGCCGCATCCAGGAGGATCCGGCGCTGGACGGCGTGTCGGCGGTGCTGTTCGACGAGGTGCATGAGCGGAACCTCGACGGTGACTTCGGCCTCGCTCTGGCCCTTGATGCGCAAGGGGGGCTGCGGGAGGATTTGCGCCTTCTCGCCATGTCGGCGACACTCGACGGCGCGCGTTTCGCCGCGCTCCTGGGCGGTGCGCCGGTGATCGAGAGCGTCGGGCGCAGCTATCCTGTCGACCTGCGCCATATTGGCCGGGACAGCACTGCGCGCATCGAGGACAGCATGGCCGCCGCCATCGGCCGGGCATTGATGGAAGAGCCCCAGGGCGACCTGCTCGCTTTTCTGCCCGGAGTCGCGGAGATCGAGCGCACCGCCGAGCGGCTGGCTGGACGCGAAGGGGCGATCGCGCTCCACCGCCTGCATGGATCGCTCGAACCCGCTGACCAGCGTGCCGCGCTTCGCCCCGCGACGGACGGGCGGCGCAAGGTCATCCTTGCCACCAGCATCGCGGAAACCAGTCTGACCATCGACGGCGTGCGCATCGTCATCGACAGCGGCTTGTCGCGCCGGCCCAGCCATGACGTGGCCGCCGGCGTGACGCGTCTCGTGACCCAGCGCGTCAGCCAGGCCGCCGCGACCCAGCGGGCCGGCCGCGCCGGTCGACAAGGGCCGGGCGTTGCCTATCGCTTGTGGGAAGCGGCGGCGACCAGCGGCCTGCCGCCCTATGACACGCCGGAGATCCTTGCGAGCGACCTGTCCGCGTTGTTGCTCGACTGCGCGATCTGGGGCGTGACTGATCCCGCGACGCTCCACTGGCTCGATCCGCCGCCCAGGGCAGCCTTGACCGAAGCCGGCAGGCGGCTGCGGGCGATCGGGGCGCTGGACGAGGAGGGGCGCGCGACGGCGCATGGCCGCGCGATCGCCTCCTTGCCGCTCGACCCGCGCCTTGCACATATGCTGCTGTGCGCGGGCGAGCAGGGCATGGCGCGAGCCGCGGCAGAGGTCGCCGTGCTGCTGACCGAGCGCGGCCTTGGCGGCAATGATGTCGACCTGTCGGCGCGGCGGGAGCGCTGGCGGCGGGAGAAGGGGCAGCGGGGCGAAGCAGCGCGGGGCCTTGCCCGGCGCTGGGCAGGCCTTGCGAG
>DATJLC010000238.1:0-11239 GCA_035490755.1 Sphingobium sp. | reverse complement strand
TGATAGCCCCTTTCGTTGAACATCCGCACAGCCGCCAGCAGGAGCGCCTCGCGCTTGCGTCTGCGCGAGTCGGTGCGATCCGCCTGCGTCGCGAAAGGGCTGGCGGCGGGACTTTTAGGGGGGCTGGCGCGCATGCGCTGGGCGGTGCCCTGCCTCTTGGTCATGCTTCTACCTCGAAATGTACTTGTGAGTACGCTGGATACTTTGTAGTATGATGTAGGCGGTTTTCAATGCCGTACCACAAGCCGTGGGCGCAAGGAGAGTGTCATGAAGATCGGTGTCGGAGCGGAGCGTACAGCCGAAATCGCCGCGAAGGTCGAGGCATTCGTCCGCGATGTCGTGGTGGGGTTTGAATCGGATCCGCGGCGGGATCATCATGGCGCGCCGACCGAGGAGCTGGTCGCGGACTTGCGCGAGAGGGCGCGGGCCGCAGGCGTGCTGACGCCGCATATCCTGCCGGACGGCGCGCATCTCAGCCAGCGGGAAACGGCCGTGGTGCTGAGGGCTTCGGGCCTGTCGCCGCTCGGCCCGCTCGCGCTCAACACCGCCGCGCCCGACGAGGGCAACATGTATCTGCTCGGCAAGGTCGGCTCCCCGGAGATCAAGCGCCGCTTCCTGGAGCCGCTGGTCAGCGGCCGGGCGCGCTCCTCCTTCTTCATGACGGAGCCGGCGGCGGAGAACGGTGCGGGCTCGGACCCCTCCATGCTCCAGACCCGCTGCGAGTTCGACGGCACGCACTGGGTCATCAACGGCCGCAAGGCTTTCATCACGGGGGTGCAGGGCGCCCGGATCGGCATCATCATGGCCAAGTCTGACGCCGGCGCGTGCATGTTCCTCGTGGACCTGCCCGATCCCGCGATCAAGATCGAGCGGGTGCCCAACACCATCGACAGCTCCATGCCGGGCGGGCATCCGACCGTCCTCATCGACAATCTGCGGGTGCCGCCCGAGCAGATGCTGGGGGATAGCGGCGAGGGCTTCCGCTATGCGCAGGTCCGCCTGTCGCCGGCCCGGCTGTCGCACTGCATGCGCTGGCTTGGCGCCTGCATTCGTGCGCAGGAGATCGCCGTCGACTATGCCTGCCGCCGTCAGGCGTTCGGCAAGGCGCTGATCGACCATGAGGGCGTCGGCTTCATGCTGGCGGAAAACATGATCGACCTCAAGCAGGCGGAACTGACCATCGACTGGTGCGCCGATGTTCTGGACAGCGGATCGCTGGGGACCGTGGAAAGCTCCATGACCAAGGTCGCGGTGTCCGAAGCGCTGATGCGGGTCGCCGACCGCTGCGTCCAGGTGATGGGCGGCACGGGCGTCAGCCAGGACACCGTGGTCGAACAGATTTTCCGGGAGGTGCGCGCTTTTCGCATCTATGATGGACCGACCGAAGTGCACAAATGGTCGCTCGCCAAGAAGATCAAACGCGATTGGACAGGAGCCAAGGCATGACATCGGTTTCGCAGGAGGCCAATGCCGGGACGACCGGCGTCAGGGAAGGCTATGCTTTCGACGTGGACGGGCTCGCCCGCTGGATGGCTGCCCATGTCGAGGGCTATGCGGGGCCGCTGACGGTCGAGCAGTTCAAGGGTGGGCAGTCCAATCCCACCTACAAGCTGGTGACGCCGGGGCGCAATTATGTCCTGCGCCGCAAGCCGCCGGGCAAGCTCCTGAAAGGCGCGCACGCCATCGAGCGCGAGGCGCGCGTCCTCCAGGCGCTGGGCGGCCAGGGCTATCCCGTCGCGCGCATCCATGGCCTGTGCACCGACGATGATGTCATCGGCACATGGTTCTATGTCATGGACCATGTCGATGGGCGGATATTCTGGGACGCCACTTTTCCCGGCATCGACCGCGCAGAGCGTCCGGCCTATTTCGACGCCATGAACGCGGCGATCGCGGCGTTGCACGGCATCGACCCGGACGCGGCCGGACTTGGCGATTTCGGCAGGCCCGGCAATTACTTCGCGCGCCAGATTTCGCGCTGGACCAGGCAGTATCAGGAGGATGCCGAGGCGGGCCGCGACGCGGACATGGACTGGCTGGTCGACTGGCTCCCGGCCAATATTCCCGCGCAGGAAAGCACGGCGGTGGTCCATGGCGACTTTCGCTGCGACAACATGATCTTCCACCCCACCGAGCCACGGATATTGGCGGTGCTGGACTGGGAGCTGTCGACATTGGGCGATCCGCTCGCGGATTTCGCCTATCATGCCATGATGTACCGCATGCCGCCGCATATCGTGGCGGGCCTTGGCGGCGCGGACCTGCAAGCCCTCAATATCCCGGACGAACAGGCCTATGCCGCCGCCTATTGCGCGCGGACGGGCCGGGCGAGCATTCCCGACTATGATTTCTACATCGCCTTCAACTTCTTCCGGCTGGCGGCGATCTTTCACGGCATAAAGGGCCGCGTCATCCGTGGCACCGCCGCGTCGGAGCATGCACGGGCGCGGGCCGAATGCTTCGAGGAACTCGCACGCCTGGCGCGCCGGAGCGCGGAAGCATGCGGATGATGGCGCCAGACAGGGCATCGGGACTGAACCATTACGAAGGAATGCACGCATGAAGGCGGCCATCTATTATCGCCCCGGGGAGCCGGACGAACTGCGCTACGTCGATGTCCCCGAGCCGCAGGCGGGCGAGGGTGAGCTGCTCATCCGTGTCGAGGCGATCAGCATCGAGGGCGGCGAGCTGCTGGCCCGGCGCTACATGGACCCGGGCTCGCCGCCCGGCGTTCCCGGCTATTCGGCCGCCGGTGAGGTGATCGCTGTCGGCGCGAACGTCACTGAATTCGCGGCGGGCGACAAGGTGACGAGTTTCGCCTTCCAGGGCGCCTATGCCGAGTTGCGCGCTGTGCCCGCATCAGCCTGCTGGAAACTCCCCGAGGGACTGGACATGGACCTGGCGGCGACGGTGCCGGTGGCCTTCGGCACGGCCGCACTGGCGCTCAACCTTGCCGGACTCAAGCAGGGCGAGGCGATGCTGCTCCAGGGCGCGGGCGGCGGGGTCGGCATTGCCGCCATCCAGCTTGCCCGGCTTGCCGGTGCGAAGGTGATCGGAACGGGACGCCGGATAGAGGCGCTCGAGTCCCTGCGCGCTTATGGGCTGGATCATGCCCTCGTCATCGGCGACGAGCCGGTGAAGGCGCAGGTCGAACGTATTCTGGGCGGTCGCGGCGCCGATGTGCTGGTCGACAATGTCGGCGGCAGTGCCTTTCAGGACGGTCTCGACGCGCTGCGCGACGGCGGGCGTGCGGTGATCGTCGGGATCGCCGGGCCGGGTGAGAAAACCATCGACACGACCCAGATATTGGCGCGCCGGCTGTCGGTCTTCGGATGCTTCCTTGGCCCGATCATGTACGAACCGCCGCAGCGTGCGATGATCGCGGATGCGCTGGCAAAGGCGGCGGCGGGGCAGCTCGTCATGCCGATCGACGCCACATTCCCGTTGAGCGACGCGGCGGAAGGGCACAGGCGGGCGGAGGTGCCGGGCAGGACCGGCAGGATCATCCTGAAGCCCTGAACCGGGCCAGTCCAATGTCGGTCCTGTTCAAGCAGAATCGTGCTCCTGCGAAAGCAGGAGTCCCGGGAACCCGGGTGCTGTGCCTTGCCACCTGGGTTCCTGCCTTCGCAGGAACACAACCTGTTTTCAAATCAACAGGGCAGACTATCAACGCGTCACATTGATCCGTTCGTGTCTGCGCAAGCGGTTCTCGACTTCGCTCGGAGAGAGTGAATCTCCCTAAAGTCATCACGCTTTACTCGTTCTGGAGGAGGTCGACCACCAGCTCGGAGGGTTGCCACCCGCTGAGCTTGACCTCGGCCTCCTGCAGATAGCGGCGCCACAAATAGGTCGCCTTGTCCTCGTCGCCGGCCTCGATAAGATCCACGAGTCGCTTGCGCGAACGCCTGGCTTTCTGCGTTTCCGCATCCGCTTCGCGATATTGGCCGAGGACTGCGGCAACCGAGACCAGATAGCGGTCGAGCACGGTGTTCAGCATACTCATGAGGAGGATCAGCGTGACGTTGCCGGTTTCCTCGATCAGGACATGGTGAAAGTGGGAGAAGGCAAGGGCGTTTTCGGTCAGCGCCCTGGTATGCTCGGCCTCCTCCAGACATTCGCGGAGCCTCGCCACCGTCTCCGGCCGGTGCTCCCGCGCGAGAACGCGCACCGCCGCGGGTTCAATGAGGACGCGTGTCCGGAAAACGTCGGTCAGCTTCACACCCTTGGACTGCAGCAGGAAACCGAAATAACGCGCGGCGACGTCGACATTGGGCTTGAGCACCCTTGCGCCGCCCTTGAGGCCGCGCGTGATCTCCAGCAGTTGCTCCGACTCGAGGATGCGGATCGCCTCGCGCAGGGTGGGGCGGGAGACGCCGAACTGCTGTACAAGCTCCTGTTCGGGTGGCAGCATCGTGCCTTCGGCAAGCTCGCCGCGCACGATGCGATTGCGCAGGTTGCGGGCGACGATCTCGCCTGCCTTGGGCAGCCGCACGCGCTGCGGCGAGACATCGACACCAGATGTGCTTCGCGAAACGATATCGTCCTGCGGTTCAACCTTCCCGCTCAATGCCGTTCCTTTCTCTGTCGCAGTCCAGTTCTTCGTTGAACGCCCCGTTCGAAGCGGCCATTGGACCGTTGCAATTCAGCGACATATAGCAAGCATATTGAGCGGCAAATGTGGCAAAGGCAAATTTTTTAGAGGATAGAAATTAGTTGACTGATTTAACTGATTTGCCGCAAAGTCCGCGCGCGCTCAACGAGGAGACGGCCATGGATTATCAGGAGTACAAGGCGCTGCTGGTCGAGCGGCGCGGAGCCGTCATTATCGGCACCCTCAACGCCCCGCCGATGAACCCGGTCGGTCCCGACCTTCACGACGAGATCCATCATTTCCTGCGCGCCGCCGACGAGGATGACAGCGTGCGGGTGATCGTCATGACCGGCGCCGGCGATCGCGCCTTTTCCGCCGGCGGCGACATCAACTGGATGAAGTCCGACCTGGACATTCCGCGCCGGCCGATGTGGTCGACGGGGCTCGCGGCCGAGAAGAGCATTCTCCAGACGGTGCTCAACTTGCGCAAGCCGTTCATCACCAGGATCAATGGCCATGCCATGGGGCTGGGCGCCACGCTCGCGGTGCTGTCCGACTTCTCCTACATGGTCGAGGACGCCAAGATCGCGGATACGCATGTCAAGGTCGGGCTGGTCGCGGGCGACGGCGGCGCGCTGCTCTGGCCGCTGCTGATGGGCTTCGCCAATGCGCGCCGCTATTTGCTGACCGGCGACATGCTGACCGGCAAGGAGGCGGCCGAACTCGGCCTCATCACACAGGCGGTGCCGCGCGACAAGCTGGACGAGACCGTCTTTGCCACGGCGGAGCGGCTGGCCGAAGGGGCCGGGATCGCCATCAACTACACCAAGATCGCCATCAACCTGCTCCTGCGCAGCATGGTCGATAAGCTGATCGAGGCGCATTATGGTCTTGAGGTGCAATCAGCGCTGTCGGACGACCATCGTGAGGCCGTCCACGCCTTCATCGAGCAGCGCACGCCAGTTTTTACGGGGAAATAGGCCATGGCTTTGGGCGATCGCGGCGACGTGCGGTGGAGAAACATTGCCGCGCTGGCGCGCGACGCCGCACGGCGCTTCGGTGATGCGCCGGCGGTTATCGAGGGCGATCGCCGGATCAGTTTCGTCGAGCTTGAAAGGCTGATGGACGAGACCGCGCGCGGCCTCTACGCCAGGGGTTTCCGGGCTGGCGACCGGGCGGTGTTCTGGGCGCCCAATGGCTGGCGCTGGATCGTGGGCGCGCTGGCGGTCCATGCGATCGGCGGGGTCGTGGTGCCGGTCAACACGCGCTATCGTGCTGGCGACCTTGCCTATATCCTGGCCAAGGTGGCGCCCCGCGCGGTCCTGCTGGAGCAGGGCTTTCTGGGCGCGGACTTCCTCGGCATGCTCGACGAGGCGCTGGGCGAGACGCCGCGCCCGCTGACCGTGCTGTTCGACGATGCGCCGGATGCAAGGGGTATCTGCTTCAAGGACCTGCTCGCCGGACAGGCTGCGGGTGACGGGCTGGATCTCTCGGGCGGCGAGGGGGATACGCCCTCCGACATCATCTTCACCTCCGGCACCACCGGGTCGCCGCGCGGAGTGGTGACCACCCATGCGCAGGTTCTGCGCGGCTTTTATGACTTCGGCGCGCAATGCGGCCTGACGGGGGGCGACCGCTATGCGGTGGTCAATCCCTTCTCGCATTCCTTCGGCTATCGCTCGGGCTGGGTCATGGCGCTGATGTTCGGCGCCTGTGTCTGGCCGCTGGCCGTACTTGACGTGCCGCCGCTCCTCGAACTGATCGAGCGCGAGCGCATCACCGTCCTGCCGGGACCGCCGACCCTCTACCAGAGCATGCTTTCATCGCCGGAGCTGGCGCGGCGTGACCTGTCGTCGCTTCGCCTCGCCTGGACGGGCGCGGCGAGCATCCCGCCGGCGCTCATCACCGCCATCCGGACCGAGCTTGGCCTGCGCGACGTGTTCACCGCCTATGCGCTCACCGAGGCGACGGCGGTCGCCACCCTCACCCGGCCCGGCGACAGCGATGAGCGCATCGCCACCACCAGCGGCTGCGCTCTGCCCGACATTGAGGTGCGCATCGCGAACGGCTCGACTCCGCTTGCCGCTGGCGAGAGCGGCGAGATCCAGGTCCGCGGCTATAATGTGACGCCGGGTTATCTCGACGATCCTGCCGCCACGGCCGAGGCGGTCGATGCGGAGGGCTGGCTGCACACCGGCGACATCGGCGCGCTGGACGAGGAGGGCTATCTGGTCGTCAGCGGCCGGATGAAGGAGATGATCATCGTCGGCGGCTTCAACGTCTATCCGGCCGAGGTCGAGAATCTGCTGCTCCAGCATCCCAATGTCGCGGAGGTTGCCGTCGTAGGCGTGGCCGACGAGCGCATGGGCGAGGTGCCGCTCGCCTATCTGGTCCCGCGCGCGGGCTGCACCATCGATGGTGCCGAGGTCATGGCCTGGACGAAGCAACGCATCGCCAACTTCAAGGCGCCGCGCCAGGTGCGCGTGGTCGACAGCCTGCCGCGCAATGCGCTCGGCAAGGTGCTGAAACACCAGCTCGGATAAAAGAAGTGCGTCGAATGGCGCCTGCCGCTGTCAGCGCGGCAGGCCCAGCACCCGCTCGCCGATCAGGTTGCGCATGATCTCGTTGCTGCCGCCGGCGATCGACCAGCTCCACGACGTTACATAATCGTGCATCCAGTTGCCGCTGGGCGCGCCGTTGGTCGAGATGTCGGGCAGCATGTTCTGGCCATCCAGGCCCTGCACCCGCATCATCAATTCGGTGGCGCGATGGAGCAGCTTGGCGAAGAAGAGCTTGATGAACATCGGCGCCGACTGGCCGGCGATCTCCGCATGCTCGACATTTTCTTCGAGCATCGCGCGGATCATCAGGGCCAGCGCCTCCGCGTCGGTGAAGACGGACACGAACTCGCGGCGATACTGGTCGTCCGACCACCAGGCCGCGCCTTGCCGCGCCTGCCGCGCCATGTCGCTCAGGTAACGGCGCAGCCTTTCCGCGATCTCGAAGATCATCAGGCCGCGCTCGGACGACAGGGCGGACTGCGCAATCATCCAGCCATCGCCCTCCGCGCCGATCAGGTTCTCGGCCGGGATCACGACATTGTCGAGGAACATCTCGTTGAATTCATGCTGCCCGTTGGACTGGCGAATGGGACGCAGCGTGATGCCGGGGCTCGCCATGTCCATGACGAAGAGCGACAGGCCCTTGTGCCGGGCGCTGTCCGGGTCGGTGCGGGCGAGGAGCAGGCAATATTTCGCGAAATGGCCGTTCGAGGTCCAGACCTTCTGGCCGTCGACCAGATAGCTGCCGTCCGCCTGCCGCAGCGCGCGGGTGCGCAGCGCGGCGAGGTCCGATCCCGCGCCCGGCTCCGAAAAGCCCTGGCACCAGATATCGCCTTGCAGGACGCCGCGCACATAGCGGTCCTTCTGGGCCTGTGTGCCGGCGCCGAACAGGGTAGCGGGCAGCTGGTTCAGGGAGATCACATAGGCTGCCATGTTGGGCGCATCGGCGCGGGCCAGCTCCTCATAGAAGATGATCTGCTGCGCGATGGGCAGTTCCTCGCCACCCCAGGCGGCGGGCCAGTGGGCGCTCGTCATGCCGACCTTGGCCATCTCCACCGACCACCAGCGCTGGAAGCGAAGCTGCTCCTCCTCGGTCGCCGCGGCCTGCTCGGCGCGCCAGCCGGACGGCACCGTGCGTCCGAGCCAGTCGCGCACGGCGGCGCGGAACCGCTCCGAATCGCCGCTGGCGTCGAGCAGGGCGCGGTCGAGGATTTCGCTGGGGTGCTCGATTGCCTCCATGCTCATGCCACCTTGTCGAGGAGCGCGGCGCCGACCCGGTCGCGCAGGGCCGCCGTGCTGCCGAAGAGCGCGCGGTCGAGCGTCGCCCGCTTCAGATAGATATGGGCCGGATGTTCCCAGGTGAAGCCGATGCCGCCATGCATCTGCACGGCCTCCGACGCGACCTCGATATAAGCCTCGCAGGCCGAGGACTTCGCCATCGCCGCCCAATAGCCGGCGTCAGGCCCGTCAGCCTGGCGCCGCGCCGCGATCAGGAGGCGGTGCGCCATTTCAAGCGATGCCTTGACGTCGGCTATGCGGTGCTTGAGCGCCTGGAAGCTGCCGATCGGCTTGCCGAACTGCACCCTTGTCTTGAGATATTCGACGGTGAGGTCGAGGACAGCAGTGGCGCCGCCAATGGCATCGGCGGCGAGGAGCAGCATCGCCGTCCGGCTGACCTTGTCCGCGATCGGCGCGGCCGCGTCACCCAGAACAAGCTGCTCCGGTCCGACCGCGACCCCATTGCAGGCAAGCTCCGCAACCGCTCGGGTGCGATCGGCAACGGGCCGCGCGGTGCATGAAAGGCCGGGCGCCGTGGCGGGCAGCAAGGCAAGGCCGGGTGTCGCCGCATCCTCGACGCGCACGAGCAGCCAGTCCGCCGCCACCCCGTCGAGCACGGTCGTCTCGCCTTCCAGGGTCATGCCCTGATCGCTCCGGACCAGCCGCAGGGGCTTCGATGCCAAAAGGTCCGCGCTGCCGCCGACAAGCGTGCCGCCGGCGAGTGCGGGCAGCAGTTCCGCCGACAAGGCTTCGTCCGGCCAGGCGGCCAGCGCCTCACCGAGCAGGACCGTGCCGAGGAAGGGCAGGGGCGCCGCATGTGCGCCAATGGCCTCCTGAAGCAGCGAGAGCGCTTCCGCCCCGCCGCCCATGCCGCCATGCTCTTCCGGCACCGCGATCATCGTCCATCCGAGGTCCGCGATCGTGCTCCACAGCTCCCGATCGAAGGGGGCATCACCATCTATGTGGCGATGCACCCTGTCGATGGGGCTTTCGTCGCGGAGCAGATCGAATGCGGAGCCGTGCAGCGCCGACAGAAAGTCCGCATCGCTCATCGGATATCGGCCACCCTTGCTGGTCTGTTATGCCGCGACCGGCAGGAAGCGGCGGCCGTTCTCGTACATTATGGCCTTGGCGTCCGCCTCCGACACGTCGGTCAGCGCCTCGGTGAAGAAGTGGCCGGGCGTCTCGACGCCTTCCGAATGCGGATAGTCGGAGCCCATGACCAGGAACTGCGCGCTGCCGGTCTGTTCGATGATGCCCTTGATGTCGTCTTCCGGATAGGCGACGACATAGCAATGCTCCTTGAAGATCCGGCTCGGACGGTCAGGGAGCTGGCCACAGGGCCAATAGCCGTTCTTGGCGATGCCACGGCACTTGTCCATCTTGGTGAGCATGGCCGGAACCCATTCCGAACCGTTCTCGGCGCTCATCACCTTGATGTTCGGGAAGCGCTTGAAGAAGTTGTAGAAGATCAGCGAGGACATGGTCTCGACGATCGGACGTTCGCTATAGGCGTTCATCCAGGTCCAGGCGGTCTGCTGCAGGCGCGGCGCCAGCGGCACCTCGCCCCACTCGCGCATATGGCCGTGGAACCAGGTCGCCTCGCCAACATGATAGGTGAGGTTCACATGGGCTTCGTTGAGCATCGACCAGAGGCGGTCATAGGCCGGATCGGCCGGTGACTTCTGGTGGAACGGGCCCATCGGCATCAGGATGGCGCGCGCGCCGTTCTTGATGGCCCACTCGGCCTCCTCATAACCACGCTCGGGAATGTCGAGCGTGATGATCGGCGTGGTGAAGATGCGGTCCTTGTAGCTGAAGCCCCACTCGTCCAGAATCCAGCGATTATAGGAGTGGATGACATCATGCAGCGCCTTGGGGTCGCTGAAATAGGCAAGGGTCGCAATGAAGTTGCCGGTGTAGCCGATGCAGCCCTCGACATTCCACTCGTCGAGCTTGGCGAGGCGGGCGTCGGGATGGAGCATGTCGCGGGTCGGTGCCATGCGCAGGCCCGGATCGTGCCGGCCCTCCTTCATCGCGCGCAGCCATTCGTGCAGCTTGCCGGGCGCCGGCACGGTGCCGTCGGGGCGGTAATAGCCGGTCAGGTGCTCGACCGGGCGGTCGCCCACGTACAGGGTGAAATTGTCGTCGGTGTCGCCGCGATATTCGACGCCCCACTCGCGGCGCATCGCCTCGGGGATATACCGGAACGCGTCGGGCGTTTCGTAGAAATGGGTGTCGCAGTCGAAAATCGGTCCATTGTACGTCACAGCACGGCCCTCGCCTATAAAGCACTAAATCCGTAAAAAGAGTTAGACATTTATGAGGCGCGAGTCAATAAGGGGCTCCACGTCAATTCGCGAAAGGGAATGAGCATGGGCAAATGGTTGGAATCGCCTGAGGCGATCCTGTTCGAGGTCGAGGGCGGCGTCGCCCGGATCACCCTGAATGCGCCGGAAAAGCGCAACGCGATGAGCCCGCAGATGCTGGAGGAACTGCGCCTCGCCCTGCTCGAGGCGGACGATCTTTTGAGCGTCAACGTCATCGTGCTGAAGGGCGCGGGCAAGGATTTCTGCTCGGGCTATGATCTTGCCGGCGCTTATGCCGGCCGCGCGGCCGAGGCGGCCGGAGGCGAGCGCCAGTATCGCAGTTCGGCCCAGACCTTCGACGACGATTGCTGGGGGATGGAACGCAATCTCGACCGGCTGACCACGATTCTCGACATCCACAAGCCGGTCATCGCGCAGGTGCAGGGCAATTGCGTCGCCGGCGGCGTGGACCTCGCCTTCCTGTGCGACATCATCATTGC
>DATJLC010000237.1:0-2750 GCA_035490755.1 Sphingobium sp. | reverse complement strand
GGACACTAGCAGGGACGAGCGGCCAAAATGTGTAAACGCCGGATGCTCTTCCGATCCACTTATCGAAGAGCGCTGGTATTAGTCGCATAATGCCCCCATCATACCGCGCCCGTTGCAGCATAATGATCCGGTACTAGATTTTTGCTACTTGTCCAAACGGGATAAGCGCCAAACACGTTCAGGTTGACGTCTTCGACTTCGCTCAGCCCATACTCAGCACGAACGGAGCGCATCAACTCACCGAGCCCCCAGATCCCCCTGCCCCACTGTCCCGCTCGCCATTTCCAGCATCCGGTCGAGGCTCTTCTTGGCGGCGAGGCGCAGGCCTTCCTCCATCTCGATGCGCGGCTGGAGGTCGCGCAGGGCCAGATACAGCTTTTCCAGCGTGTTCATCGCCATATAGGGGCAGATGTTGCAGTTGCAGTTGCCGTCCGCGCCGGGGGCGCCGATGAAGTTCTTGTGCGGCACCGCCTTCTGCATCTGGTGGATAATGTGCGGTTCGGTCGCGACGATCAGGGTGTCGCCCGCCATCGCCTGCGCATATTGGAGGATGCCGCTGGTCGAACCGACATAATCGGCATGGTCGACGATATAGGGCGGGCATTCGGGATGCGCGGCGATCGGCGCGGACGGGTTCGCGGCCTTGAGTTTGAGCAGCTCGGTCTCGCTGAACGCCTCATGGACGATGCACACGCCCGGCCACAGCAGCAGCTCGCGCCCCAGCTTGCGGGCGAGATAGCCGCCCAGATGCTTGTCGGGGCCGAAGATGATCTTCTGGTCCTTGGGGATCTGGCTCAGAATCTTCTCGGCCGACGAGCTGGTGACGATGATATCGCTGAGCGCCTTCACCTCCGCCGAGCAGTTGATGTAGCTGAGCGCGATATGGTCGGGGTGCGCCTCGCGGAACGCCTTGAAGCGGTCGGGCGGGCAGCTGTCCTCCAGGCTGCAGCCGGCATCCATGTCGGGCAGCACGACAATCTTCTGGGGGGAAAGGATCTTGGCCGTCTCCGCCATGAAGCGCACGCCGCAAAAGGCGATCACGTCCGCGTCCGTCTCGGCCGCCTTGCGCGAGAGTTCGAGCGAATCTCCGACGAAATCCGCAAGGTCCTGAATCTGCGGCTTCTGGTAATAATGCGCCAGGATCACGGCGTTGCGCTCCTTGCGCAGCCGCTGGATCTCGGCCAGCACATCGACCCCGGCCAGGGCCTCCCGCGATTGTACAGTCATTTCCTACTCCGTTGGTCCCGGCCCGCCGGCGGGGTCTTCATGCGCACAATTCCCAATGCTCGTCGCCGGTGCGCCGGACCATGGCTCGGTCCTCCAGATCGACGAGGTGCGCCAGTACCGAGCGCCCGGCAGCACCGTGCAGCCCGGGATGAACGCCGCGATACATCTCCGTCACCATGGCGGAAACAAGCGAGGCGCCATTTTTCCCGATGAAGCGCAATATCTGCCCTTCGCGCATCTTGCGGTGCCCGATCATGCCGCGCACGAGCCGGCGCGGCTCCTCGACCGCATCACCATGGGCGGGGAAATAGATACGGTCCTCCCGCTCCATCAGCAACTGGAGCGAGCGCATATAGTCGGCCATGTCGCCATCAGGCGGCGAGACGATGCTGGTCGACCAGCCCATCACATGATCGCCGGTGAAGAGCGCCACGTCTTCGTCCAACGCGTAGCAGAGATGGTTGGAGGTATGGCCAGGGGTCGCGACGGCCCGGATCGTCCAGTCGCTGCCGGACAGCACATCGCCATCGGCCATGACCGCATCGGGGCTGTAGCCGGTGTCAAAGGCGGCATCGGCGCGCGGCCCGTCATCGCTGAGCGCAAGCGGCGCGCATCCGATCACCTGTGCCCCCGTCGCCTCTGCCAGCGGGCGGGCGCCGGGGCTGTGATCGCGGTGGGTGTGGGTGCACAGGATCGCCTTGACCGGCCGGCCCGCCACCGCGCGCAGGATCGCCGCCATGTGGTCCGGATCGTCCGGGCCGGGATCGACAATGGCAAGATCGCGATCGCCGACAACATAGCTCTGCGTGCCGGTGAAGGTGAAGGCGGACGGGTTGGGCGCGAGCACGCGCGTCACCAGCGCCGACACCCTCAGGGCATCGCCGGTCGGCATCGCAATGGCAGGTTTCGCGGGCTGGTCCATAATCCTCCATGTGCTACCTCCGCCCCGGATTGCAAGCGCGATGGACGGCTTGCGGCCGCAACCGGCATCGTTATGAAGTGTCGACCTGGTGGCCCGCAAACGATCACAAAGGGAGAAGTCATGTTCAGTCACATCATGGTCGGCGCCAACGACCTCGAAAAATCCAAGAAATTCTATGACGCGGTTCTGGGCGCGATTGGCCATGGCCCCGGCTTTGCCGATCCGAAGGGCCGCATATTCTACGCGACGTCAACCGGCAATTTCGCGCTCACCAAGCCACTCGACGGCAAGCCGGCAACGGCGGCGAACGGCATGACGATCGGCTTTGCGGTCAGCTCGCCGGAGCAGGCCGATGCCTGGCATGCCGCAGGCATCGCCAATGGCGGCACCACGTGCGAAGACCCGCCGGGGCTGCGCAACGCCGGCACGCCCAGCGCCATGTACCTCGCCTATCTGCGCGATCCGGACGGCCACAAGCTGTGCGCGCTGCAGTTCGTCGGGCAGTAAGATGACGGGCATGGGCGTCGTGTCCGGCGCCCATCGCCTGCGCTGAGCCTTCAGCTGAAGTCGAGACACATGGCGCAAGCGGTTCTCGACTTCG
>DATJLC010000236.1:0-7870 GCA_035490755.1 Sphingobium sp. | reverse complement strand
GGACCAGCCGTTCGCTTTCGCCAGCTCCGGCACGTCGCGCTGGGCGACCGGATCATCGGCGACAAGGATGATCCGCGTTTCGCGCCGCATCGCTCTGGCGGCGCGCAGCACCGGCCAGGGGCAGCGCATGCCGCGCGCGTCTATGACCGTCACGCCCTTTTCAGCGCTTGGTGGCATAGGGGTTGCGGCCGCCGCGCAGGTGCAGGCGGACCGGCACGGCGCCAAAGCCAAGCTCGCGCCTGATGCCGTTGACGAGATACCGGCGATAGCTTTCCGGCAGTTCGTCGAGCCGGTTGCCGAACAGCGCAAAGGTCGGCGGCCGGGTCCGCGCCTGGGTGATGTAGCGCAGCTTGATCCGCTTGCCGCCGGGCGCGGGCGGGGGATTGGCCTCCAGCGCGCTGTCGAACCAGCGGTTGAGAAGGGCGGTGGGCACGCGCTGCGACCAGGCCTCGCGCGTGGTAAAGCCCGCTGCGATCAGGTCGTCGATCCCCTTGCCTGTCGCGCCCGAAACGGTCAGTAGTGGAACGCCGCGCACCTGCGCCAGCCCCTCGTCCAGCGCCTTGCGCACGCCCTGGTAGAGCGCGGAGCCGTTCTCCGCCACGTCCCATTTGTTGAGCGCGATGATGAGGGCGCGTCCCTCCGACAGCACCTTGTCGGCGATCCGCAGGTCCTGCGCCTCCAGGCCCTTGGTGGCGTCCAGCAGCAGCACCACCACTTCGGCGAAATCGACCGCGTGCAGGGCATCGGCGACGGACAGCTTCTCCAGCTTGTCCTGCACCTTGGCGCGCTTGCGCATCCCGGCGGTGTCGATCAGCCGCACGTCGCGCATCTCCCCATCGGGCGCCTGCCATTGCCAGTCGATCGCGATGGAGTCGCGGGTGATCCCCGCTTCCGGCCCGGTGATGAGCCGCTCCTCACCGAGGATGCGGTTGATCAGCGTCGATTTGCCGGCATTGGGACGCCCGACGATGGCGAGCTTGAGCGGGCCTTCCTCATCCTCCTCGTCCGCGCCGGGCTCTTCGTCGAATGCGTCGTCTTCCTCCTCGTCCGCCTCGAGATGCGGCCGCATCGCCGCAAACAGGTCGGCCAGGCCCTGGCCATGCTCGGCGGAAAAAGGCACGGGCTCGCCCAGGCCCAAAGCAAAGGCTTCCATCACGCCATCGTCGCCGGCGCGCCCCTCGGCCTTGTTGGCGACGACTACCACCGGCGTGTCCCCGCCGCGCAGCCACAGGGCTATATGCTCGTCCAGCGGGGTCAGGCCAGCGCGCGAATCGATGAGGAAAAGCGCCAGATCGGCATCGCGCACGGCGGCATCGGTCTGGGCGCGCATCCGGCCCGGCAGGCTCATCGGATCCTCGTCCTCGAAACCGGCGGTGTCGATGATCCGGAACTTCATGCCGAGCAGCTCCGCGTCGCCTTCGCGGCGGTCACGAGTCACGCCCGGCAGGTCGTCGACCAGCGCCAGCTTCTTGCCGACCAGCCTGTTGAACAGGGTCGACTTGCCGACATTGGGCCGCCCGACGATGGCCACGCGGGGGACTGCCTGGGAGGCGGTGCGGGACCGCATGCTGCCTTGTGCCTTTCTGTAGCCTGGGTCGCGCGGCGGCGACCCGATCATTTGTACGCGACGAGCCGGCCGTCGTCGGTCAGGATATAGAGAATGCCGCCCGCGACAACAGGGGGCAGGGACATGGCACGATCCATGTCCCGCGTGGACGAGATCACGCCATCCGTCGGATTGACCGTCACGATCTCACCGTCGGTGGAAACGAGATAGAGCTGTTCACCTGCCAGCACCGGACCATGCCAGCGGATGGAGCCGGATTTTTTCTCTTCGTTTTCCCAGGCCTTGAGCTGGCTGATCCAGCGGATCTTGCCGGTCGCGCGCTCGACGCAGAGCAGCCGGCCGGCGTCGGTCACCACATAGATCCAGTCGCCTGCCACCGCAGGGGTCGCGATGCCCGCGATGTTGATCTCCCACAGCCGTTGGCCGCTCACCAGCTCATAGGAAGCCATGCGCCCGCCCTGGCCGATGGCGAACACCCGGCCACGATCGATCACCGGGTCGGCGTCGATATCGGTCAGCGCCGCGACGCTCGTGGAAATGCTGGTTCGGCTGAGCGCATCGCCCCAAAGGACACGGCCATTCTCATAGCGATAGGCGGTGAGCTCGCCGGAGCTGAAGCCGGCGATCACGGTGCCCTGGTCGGCAGCCGGCGCCGCTACGCCAAAGATCGCCGTGGTCTCCACCGTGCCGCCTTCCGTCCATACGACCGATCCATCCTCCTGCGACAGGGCATAGATCTGGTTGTCCTGGCTCATGACATAGACATGGCCATTGTTGAGCGTGGCCGATCCGCGCAGCGGGCCGCCCGGCCGCACCTTCCAGATCTGCTTGCCGTCGGCGGTGGAGAGCGCCGCGACATCGCCCATGCCGGTGGTCACATAGACCCGGTCTCCGGCCACGGAGACACCACCGCCGAACTGGGCCTTGCTGTTGTCGCCCTCGCTCTCCACCCGCGCGGTCCAGATCGGCGCGCCGGTGGCGGCGTTGAAGGCGTGCACCTGCGCGTCCGTGCCGATCACATAGAGCCTGCCGCCGCTGACGACCGGGGGGGAGGCCAGGCGCTCGCGCTTGCCGCCGCCGGCGATCGACTGCGACCAGATCTCCTGCTTGTTCTTGCCGAGCGCGAGATGGCCCATCGCCTTGGCGGCATTGCCGCCCGGCTGCGCCCAGTCGGCGTTTGCCTCGGCCGGAGGCAGTGTCACCGGCAGGCTGGCGACGCTAGGATCGACGGTGATGGCCTGGTTGGTGCCCAGGATCGACGTGCGATTGCCCAGCACCGGCGTCGTGGACTTGATCTTCTTGCCGCCGCAGGCGGAAAGAGCGGCAAGGCTGCAACTGATGAGGATGATATGGCCGATGGCGGCGGCTGGGCGGGCGGAACGAAACTTACTCTGCATTGACGGAATTTTCCTTTGGTGCCTCGGCCGCGGGGGCGATCTTTACGGCGACGCCAAGCAGGTTGGCCATCTGGGCCGCGCGGGTCTGGATGGTGCGGGGGACGGCCGTATCGCCCGCGAGGGCAGCGAACAGGGCGCCCGCCAGGTCGGGCTTGCCGAGCTTCATATAGGCGAGCGCGCTCATTTCGCCGGCGCTACCGAACCAGGGATTGCCCGCCTCGGCAAAGGGCTTGAGCCGATCGATCACCGCCTGCGGCGCCAAGCCGTCAAATTCCAGCGCGGTCTTGCGGATCAGCGCCAGGTCCCGAAAGGCCTGGGCCAGCTCCGCATCGCCTGCGACCGCCGCATAATCGGCGATCGCCGCCTTGCTGTCGCCCTTCGCGCTCGCAAGCGCGGCTCGGGTGAGGAGCGCGGCGGCCTTGTAGCCAGGCTGATCCGTCTTGCTGAGCTCTGTGAGCGCCGCCTCGTCGACATTGTTCGCATTTATGCCCGACAGGAGCTGCGCATAACGCACCGATGTCTCGGCGGCCGTCTGCTGCTGCTGGTTCTGCCAGAACAGATAGCCACCAAAGGCGGCCAGGCCTAGCACGATCACGCCGGCCAGCAGCACGCCGTAGCGCTTCCAGAAGTTGCGCACCTCGTCCTGTCTTACCGCATCGTCCACTTCGCGAATAAGGGCTTCATTCTGGGCTGGCGTGAGCGCCAAGGCGTATCTCCCAATTCGTTGCGATATCGGCACGGATGGCGGTTATGGCGGCGGACCTTAGCCGTGCGCCTGTTCCATGAAAATCATTTTTTCGGCCGATAGATCTGCTCTTCGCCGGGAAAGCTGCGGGCACGGACCTCGGCGGCATATTGGCTCGCGCTGTCCGAAATCAAGGTGGCGACGTCGGCATAGCGCTTCACGAAACGCGGCACCCGCTCGAACATGCCGAGCATGTCGTCGATGACGAGTACCTGGCCGTCGCAGGCGGCCGACGCGCCGATGCCGATGGTGGGGATGCCGACCGCTTTCGTCGCGGCGGCGGCGATCGGCTCGACGACGCCCTCGATCACCACGGCAAAAGCGCCGGCATCGGCGACGGCGCTCGTGTCGGCCAGGATCTTGTCATGCTCCTCCTGGCTGCGGCCGCGCGCGGCATAGCCGCCCAGCGCATTCACCGCCTGGGGGGTGAGGCCGACATGGGCCATGACCGGAATACCCCGGCGGCTGAGGAAGCTGATCGTCTCGGCCATCGCCTCGCCGCCCTCCAGCTTGACCGCCGCGCAGCCGGTCTCCGCCATGATCCGGCTGGCCGAGGCGAATGCCTGCTCGGGGGAGCCCTCATAGCTGCCGAACGGCATGTCGACCACGACGACGCTGTGATAGCTGCCCCGCACCACCGCCGCGCCATGCGCGCACATCATGTCGAGCGTCACCGGCAGCGTCGAGGGCAGGCCATAGATCACCTGGCCGAGCGAGTCGCCGACCAGCAACATGTCGCAGTGCGGATCGAGGATCTGGGCCATGCGTGCCGTATAGGCGGTCAGCATGACGAGCGGTTCCGCGGTCTCCCCGCCGACCTTGCGTCCCTTGATGGCGGGCACGGTCAGCCGCTTGACCGGCGCTGGGGTCGGATGGGCGCGGCTCGTCGCCGTGTCGAGGATGAAGGTGGTGGACATGGCGCGACTCTTAGCCCAGCGGAGGCGGACATGCCAGAGTCGTGCCTTACCGGCCGTCCGCTCGCTGTGCGGCCAAATGCAATCCGCCCAGCTCGTCCAGCACGCTGCCCTTGCCAGCCAGATGCCCCGCGCCAACCGCGATGAACACTGTCCCCGGCTTGGCCATGCGCGCGGCGATCCACTGCGCCCAGCGCTTGTTCCGGTCATAGAGCAGCGCCTGCGCCAGGTCCGGCATGTCCTTCAGCGATTCGTTCAGTTCCGCCGCCAGCGCATCCGGGCGTCCGGCTGACCAGTTATGGACCATCTTGCCGATCTCCGTCTCCACCTTGGCGGCATCGTCGATCGTGGCGGACAGGAAGGCGATCTGCGTCTTTTCCGGCAGCCCCGCAAAGAAGCCGAGCTGGTCGCTCACCGTCTCGAACGCGGTCTGCGCCTTTCCGTCACGGCTCGCGCGCCGGCGCAGCACCTCCTCGACCCCGGAGTCGGCGGAATAGCCCAGCCTCTCCAGCGGCAGGATCGAGAGGCTCATCGCCGCGAACCAGGGCTGGAACGGCTCGAACTGTTCCCGCGCCAGATTGAGCTGGCGGATCAGCGCCAGATAACGGCCACGCACGGCGGGATCGAGCTTTTGCGTGAGCGGCGGACCGTCGGGGTCGATTGCGAGCCTGGCGGTCAATGCCGCGACCTCGCTCTTGTCCGGCGTCAGCACCTCCAGCACCAGCGTGTCCGACGTGTCGAAGGCGCGCTTCACCGGACCGTCGAACCAGCGGATTTCCGGCCGCAGCACATGGATTGTGCCGAACAGATAGATGGTCGTGTCGGCATCCCTCACCACCCACAAGGCGGGATGGGCGTCCACGCCGCGATTGACGGTGCGCGCCCCGATCGGCGCGAAGCCGGGCGAGGTGAGCAGCAGGAAGGCGGCCAGCGCGATGGTCAGGCGGGTCAGGAACGGCATCGCCCCTATTTCGTCGCTTTGGGCGCCGCGCGCAAGCCGGGCAAATGGGCTCGGGCCGCTCGTCGCTTGACCCGGCGGGGCCGTTGCGCCAAAGCCGCGCCGTCAACAGGCAGGCAAGGCAGACGTGGCGAACGAGCAACCCTTGAGTTTCCAGTCGCTGATCCTGACGCTCCACGATTATTGGAGCGCGCAGGGCTGCGTCATCCTTCAGCCCTATGACATGCGCGTGGGCGCTGGCACCTTCCACCCCGCGACCACGCTGCGCAGCCTTGGCCCCGACCCCTGGAACTGCGCCTATGTGCAGCCCAGCCGCCGCCCGACCGACGGGCGCTATGGCGAGAACCCGAACCGGCTCCAGCATTATTACCAGTATCAGGTCATCATGAAGCCGAGCCCGCCCGACCTGCAGGCGCTTTATCTCGGCTCGCTGGAGAAGATCGGCATCGATCCGCTGCTCCACGACATCCGCTTTGTCGAGGATGACTGGGAGAGCCCGACGCTCGGCGCCTGGGGCCTCGGCTGGGAAGTGTGGTGCGACGGCATGGAGGTGACGCAGTTCACCTATTTCCAGCAGATGGGCGGCTTCGACTGCAAGCCGGTGGCGGGCGAGCTGACCTATGGGCTGGAACGGCTCGCCATGTATATCCAGGGCGTCGACAGCGTCTATGACCTGCGCTTCAACGATCCGGTGGGCGACCGCCCGGCCGTGACCTATGGCGACGTGTTCCTCGCCAACGAACAACAGATGTCGAAATGGAATTTCGAGGTGGCGGACACCCAAAAGCTGTTCCGCTGGTTCCGCGACGCCGAGGCCGAATGCCAGGCCAGCATCGCCGCCGGCGTGCCCCTTGCCGCCTATGACCAGGCGATCGAGGCGAGCCATGTTTTCAACCTGTTGCAGGCAAGAGGCGTGATCTCCGTGCAGGAACGCGCCAGCTATATCGGCCGCGTGCGCGACTTGGCCAAGGGCAGTTGCGAGGCGTGGATGCGCATCAACGGGTGGGCGGAATGAGACAACAAAGTGTCGTCATCCCAGCGAAGGCTGGGATCTCTTGCCACCAAGCGCTGCGTTCGCGGATGGCGGCCCCAGCCTTCGCTGGGGCTTCGGAGGAAGTCGCATGACCGACTTCCTCCTCGAACTGCGCTGCGAGGAAATCCCCGCGCGCATGCAGCTCAAGGCGTCCGACGACCTTGCCCGCCTGTTCACCGAACGGCTGGCCGAGGCGGGCCTCAAGCCGGAGGCGATCACCAGCTTCGTGACGCCCCGGCGTCTCGCCCTCATCGCCCATGGCCTGCCCGAGCGGACCGAGGCGGTCAGCGAGGAGTTCAAGGGCCCCCGCACCAGTGCCCCGGCGCAGGCGCTGGAGGGTTTCCTGCGCAAGGCCGGCCTCACCCAGGACCAGCTCGAGGATCGCGGCGGCGTCTGGTTCGCGGTGGTCGAGCGGCCTGGCCGCGCCACGGCGGACGTGCTGGCGGAGGCCGTGCCCGCCGTCATCCGCGCCTTTCCCTGGCCCAAGTCGATGCGCTGGGGCGATGCCAGCGCCTCCACCGAATCCCTGCGCTGGGTGCGGCCGTTGCAGGGCATTGTCGCGCTGCTCGGCGATGATCTGGTCGAGATGGAGGTCGAGGGCATAAGCTCCGGCTTCGCGACGGTCGGCCACCGCTTTCACCATCCCGGCCCGATCACCATCGGCAGCGCCCATGACTATGTCGAGAAACTGCGCGCCTGCCATGTCGTCGTCGCCCATGAGGAGCGCCAGCAGATCATCGCCGAGAAGGCGGCGGCGCTGGCGGCGGAGCGGGGCTTTGTCCTGGTCGAGGATCAGGGGCTGGTCGTCGAGAATGCCGGGCTGACCGAATGGCCGGTGCCGCTGCTCGGCGATTTCGACCCCGCGTTTCTTGAGGTTCCGCCTGAGGTTATCCAGCTAACCCTTCGAATAAACCAGAAATATTTCGTTCTGCGCGACGGCGCCGGCCAGCTCGCGCCTGCCTTCATCTGCACCGCCAATATCGATGCGAAGGACGGCGGCGCGGCGATCGTCGCGGGCAATGGCAAGGTGCTTGCCGCCCGGCTGAGCGACGCGCGCTTCTTCTGGGAACAGGACCGCAAGACCCGCCTCGAGGACCACGCGAAGAAGCTGGAACGGATCACCTTCCACGAGCAACTCGGCACCGTCGCCGACAAGGTGGAACGGGTCGCCAGACTCGCCCGTTGGCTGGT
This sequence comes from Sphingobium sp., assembly GCA_035490755.1. Classification (GTDB taxonomy): domain Bacteria; phylum Pseudomonadota; class Alphaproteobacteria; order Sphingomonadales; family Sphingomonadaceae; genus Sphingobium. The sequence goes on along the minus strand of DATJLC010000236.1, from coordinate 65 downwards.
CGAAGAGGGGATTGTAAAATCCTCCCCGGAACGGGGAGGGGGACCACGAAGTGGTGGAGGGGCCA
>DATJLC010000235.1:0-2250 GCA_035490755.1 Sphingobium sp. | reverse complement strand
ATCGCGCCCACCGTCACCTGGGGCACCAGCCCGGAGGACGTGGTGCCGATCACCGGCAGCGTGCCCGATCCCGACAGCTTCGCGGACGCCTCCAAGCGCGCGGCGGCGCTCAAGTCGCTGGAATATATGGGCCTGACGCCCGGCCAGCGTATGCAGGACGTGCCCGTCCAGCACGTCTTCATCGGCAGTTGCACCAACAGCCGGATCGAGGACCTGCGCGCGGCTGCCTCCGTGGTCAAGGGACGCCATGTCGCCGCCGGTATCAAGCAGGCCCTGATCGTGCCGGGCAGCGGCCTGGTCAAGCGGCAGGCCGAGGCGGAGGGACTTGACCGCATCTTCACCGAGGCAGGCTTTGAGTGGCGCGAGCCGGGCTGTTCGGCCTGTCTCGGCATGAACCCGGACAAGATCCCGGCGGGCGAGCATTGCGCATCGACCAGCAACCGCAATTTCATGGGCCGGCAGGGCCCGGGCGCGCGCACCCATCTGATGTCACCGCTGATGGCCGCCGGCGCGGCCGTCACCGGACGGCTGAGCGATGTGCGCGAGCTGATGGCCAACCATAATGAGGATGTCGCATGAAGCCGATTTTCTGGGTTCTGGTGCTGGGCGCGGTGGCCAGCGCCGCCATGGCGGTCGGCCTGAGCCGCGCCGCCGACAAGGCGCAGGCTGTCCCCTCGTCGAAGGCGGCAGGCTGATGGAAGCGGTCAGCCAGGTCGAGGGACGGGCCTATCCGCTGGGCCTCAAGAATGTCGACACGGACATGATCATCGCCGCCGCGTGGCTGAAGACCATCTCGCGCGCGGGCCTGGGCAAGGGCGCCTTTGCGGTGCTGCGCCGCGACGAGGGCAATGTGTTCGACGATCCCGCTTATGCGGGCGCGCCGATCCTGGTTGCGGGCGACAATTTCGGTTGCGGATCGAGTCGCGAGCATGCCGCTTGGGCGATGCAGGACATGGGCATCAAGGCGGTGATCGCCCCCAGCTTCTCGGACATCTTCTCCAGCAATGCCTTCAAGAACGGCATATTGACGGTGGTCCTGCCGCAGGAGGCTATCGACCGGCTGATGGAGGTCGCCCGCACCGATCCCATCCATATCGACCTCGACAGCCAGACGGTGACGACGCCATTCCAGGACCGTTTCGCCTTCGATCTCGATCCCTTCCGCAAGCACTGCCTCGCCAATGGCCTCGATGAAATCGGCCTGACCCTGGCGCTGGGCGATGCGATCACGGATTTCGAGCAGCGCGACCGGGTCTCGCGGCCCTGGCTGACCCCGACCGTGGCCGCCTGAGCCATTGCACGGCCGAAACATCTCCCCGCCCTTGCCGTCGGTGACGCCCTGCCGTAATCGACAGTAAGGGATTCCACTGCAAGGCTGGGCCAGAAAGGGCATCGAATGACCACTTTTGACGACCGGGAGCGCGCGTTCGAGGCGAAGTTTGCGCATGATGAGGAAATCCAGTTCCGAATCACCGCCCGCCGCAACCGCCTGCTGGGGGAATGGGCCGCCCGCCTCATGAAGCTCACGCCCGAGGAAACGGATGCCTATCGCAAGGCGGTGGTGCAGGCCGATTTCGAGGAAGCCGGGGATGAGGATGTCATCGGCAAGGTGCTGGGCGATCTGATCTCCGCCGGCATTGATGCCGACGAGGCCGGGGTACGTACCGCGCTCGCCGAGAAAGCGGTCGAGGCCAAGCGCCAGATCATGGCGGAAACCAAGTAATTCAGGCGGAGTGATGCCATGCCCATGGCGGCGGACGACATCGCGGCAATGATCCGCGCGGCCATTCCCGATGCCGAGGTCGAAATCACCGACCTCGCCGGGGACGGGGACCATTATGCCGCGCGGGTCGTGTCGGAGACATTCCGGGGCAAGAGCCGCGTGGCGCAGCACCAGGCGGTCTATGCGGCGCTCGGTGGACGCATGGGCGGCGTGCTCCATGCCTTGCAACTGACCACCGCCGTTCCCACCTGATCCCCAGCCATTCGCGATATTTGCAGGAAAAACGCCATGACCGATCCCGTTCTGAGCCGCATCGACAATCTGGTAAAGTCGGCCGATGTCGTCTTGTTCATGAAGGGGACGCCGCTGTTTCCGCAATGCGGCTTTTCGAGCCGCGCCGTCGCCATTCTCGACCATCTCGGCGTCGCCTATGAAAGCGTTGACGTGCTGCAAGACCAGGAGGTGCGGCAGGGCATCAAGGCCTATTCCGATTGGCCGACCATCCCGCAGCTCTACGTCAAGGGCGA
>DATJLC010000234.1:0-5208 GCA_035490755.1 Sphingobium sp. | reverse complement strand
GAAGGGAGCGGGGTCGTTGTCGGCAGTGGCGCGGCGGCCGGTGGCGGCGGATGCCCGGAGGATTTCGACAGCGATCCACAGGGCGGCGGCAGCGCATGAGCAGCGGCCATATACGCTGATTGATAAAGCCTAGAAAGCCGGCGAGCCCTCTACATTGACCCAGGCGTCATAGTCATAGGACAGCAGGGCCTCCTCGCCGGGAATTTCCTGCCGTTCACTGCGCCAGGTCTGATAGATTTCAAAATCTGTCTCGCTGTCCCAATGCTCGATGATCATGAACCGGTTCGCCTCCAGCTTGTGGCGAATGATGCGGGCGCTGTGAAATCCCTGCACCAGAGAAAGATCGCCCAGCCTTGCCGGGAGCGCATTCGCGAGAGTCTCGGCCATGTCGGCCTCGACGACCACCTCGATGGTGATGATCACACCGTTCCACATCGTCCAGTCGCTTCCCCTGCCACGTCAAAGATATAGCTGATTCTCGAGGGGATTTGGGGGAAAAGTCGGGTGATGCGAAAATGGCGCAACCGGGCGAGCTTGCGCCGCAATAGTACTTTCAGTCCGGGTCGCTCCAGACCGAGGTGAGGGCGCGGGGCGAGAGATATTTGGTCCTGGTCCAGCCGCCATCGACGACGATGGACTGGCCGTTGATCATCTCGCCGCCGGGCGAGCAGAGGAAGGCGATCGCGCTCGCGACATCTTCCGCCTCGGCGAGGCGCGGATAGGGTGTGGTCTCGACATTGACGCGCTTGAAGGTCTCGTCCTCGAACCGGTGGCGGACCATCTCGGTCATGGTCACGCCAGGCGCGACGCAGTTGGACCGGATGCCCATCGGCCCATATTCGCATGCCATATGCTCGGTCAGCGATTTCAGCCCGCCTTTCGCCGCGGAATAGGCGCCGCCCCGCTTGCCGCCGATCATCGCGAAGGTGGAGGTGACGTTGACGATGGCCGAGCCCGGCTTCATGTGCCCGATCGCGTCGCGGCACAGCCGGAACGGCGCGCGCAGCATGATGTCGAGGAAATGGTCGAGCGTGTCGTCGTCCGTCTCGTGCAACGGCTTGGGGCTGCCGATGCCGGCATTGTTCACCAGCACATCGATACGTCCGAATCGTTCCAGCGCGGTGTCAACGATCTTCTTCGGAGCGTCCTTCGCCGTGATGTCCACGGACACCGTCGCCAGCCGGGCGGGGTCGCCGATCGCTTGCTCAAGCGCCTTGAGCTTGGCCGGATCGCGGCCCACACCGACGATTGCCATGCCCATGTCATGGAGTTGCCGGGCGGTCGCCAGGCCAATGCCGCTGCCCGCGCCAGTAATGATTGCAGCCTTCACGTTCACCTCATCCGTTTGTTCAGTGTCGATTATCAGCGGGACCGCGATATGCAAGGCCGTCACCGCGTTCCGAGGCATTGGTCTGCCAGTTGGCTGATGTTGACAGTCTTCGCCCAAATCCTACGGACTGGGCTGGATACCGCTTTGACCGGCTTGGCAGAGGCGAGAGACAGAAGGGAATGGCCCAAAATGGCGAATGAAGAAGGTTTCTGCGCGCGTTCCTGGCTGTTCGCGCCGGGCGACAGCGAAAAGAAGATGACCAAGGCGACCGAGGGGCCGGCGGACATCGTCCTCATCGACCTGGAGGATGCCGTCACCGAAGCGGAGAAGCCGAGGGCCCGGGCTCTGGTGCATGATTTCCTCAAGAGCCAGGCGTCCGGCCATGATCGGCTATGGGTGCGGATCAATCCCATGGACGGACCGCACACGCTGGCGGACCTCGCCGCGATCATGCCAGGTCGGCCGGGCGGCATCATGCTGCCCAAGGTCTATGGACGCGCCGATGTCGAGCGGCTCGACCATTATCTCTCGGCGCTGGAGGTCGCGAACGGGATCGAACTGGGCGCGACCAAGGTGATCGTGCTGATCACCGAGACCGCCGAGGCCATGTTCCACACCGGCGACTACAAGGGGGCGCCGCGCGTGGTGGCGCTGACCTGGGGCGCGGAGGATCTGGCCGACTCGATCGGCGCCAATTCGAACAGGAACCCGGACGGCAGCTACAGCTTCACCTATGAACTGGCGCGCAGCCTCACCTTGCTGGGCGCGGCGGCGGCGGGGGTGACGGCGATCGAGACGATCCAGGGCGACTTCCGCGATCTTGAAGGCTTGCGCCTGCGCGCCGAGAAGGTGCGCCGCGACGGCTATCGCGGCATGCTGGCGATCCATCCAGCGCAGGTCGATGTCATCAACGCAGCGTTCACCCCGAGCGAGGAGGAGATTGCCGAGGCGCAGGCGATCGTCGACCTGTTCGCCGCCAATCCCGGGCTCGGCACGATCGGCTACAAGGGCGGCATGGTCGACCGCCCCTATCTCGCCCGCGCGCAGCTGCTGCTGAAGCAGGCGGGGCGCTGATGCTTCCCGCCGCGCTCTAGGCGGCGCGGCACGCCTCAGATGGTCAAGGCGTCTCCTGCACAAGGCGCGTCCAGGCACCGACTACCCTCGACATGAAAAGGACGCGGTCATTTGCCGCCGCGTCCTCGCGCAGACGCCCTTCCAGGGTTTCGATGCCAATCTCCGCGCCGTCCGCTATCCTGCCTTGTTCGATCCGCGGGAGCAGGCTGCGCAGTCCTTGTGCTAAATCCCCGTACCCCGAGGATGTTGGCCCGCCCACGACGGGGTGGGCGGCGATCATGTCGGGAGCGGGCAGGCCGGCCTGCAGGAAAGTCGCGAAGAGCTTGGCGCCCATCTCCACTTCGGCGCCACCGGCGGCGAAAGCCTCAAGCATCCATCGGCGCGCCTGGGTGAAAAGTGGAGAGGGCGGGATCTGGGCCATTTGGGCCAGATCCACTTCCAGAAAGGCCACGATCCCGCCGGGGTGCAGATAGCCTGCCAGCCTCTGCAGGATGACAGCCCGCTCCGGCACATATTGTAGCACGAACCGGCCCACGATCGCATCGAACTTTTTGTCTGTCGTGAAATCAGCAAGGTCGCTTCCCGCGAAGGCGACATTGGATATGCCGAGCTGTTCGACCCGTGCCCTTGCGATCTCCACGGATGACGGTGCCTTCTCGACGCCGAGCACGGCGCCATCGCATCCGACCATTTTCGCGATGAGCAGCGAGACGTCGCCTGTGCCGCTACCGATATCGAGCACATGCATGCCGGGCCGAAGGCCCGCGCGCCGCAACACGTCTTCAGTGAGTTCCTCAAGCCGCGCGGCCTGGTCCGCAAGGCGCTGCGCTTCCTCATTGGAATAACCAAGCGGATAGTCCTGCGCCTCGCTCATCATATCCCCCGAGCCCGCCGGCTGTGCCTACGCTTTTCGATAGGCCGGGCTCCGGTGACCAGCGTCACCGGAGCCTGTTGCATTACCGCTTGGGCAGGGCGATTTCCGCCTTGGCGGTCGCCTGGACCGTACCCTTCTGGTTGGCCATCTTGCAGTCGACCTGGACGATGTTGCGGCCTTCCTCGTCGACATATTTGTCAAGGACGGTGCCGGTCATGACCGTGATGTCGCCGGACAAAGCCGGGTTGCGATAGGAGCAGTTGGAATGGACGACCATGCCCCATTCGCCGGCCCATCCCGCGAAATAGTCCGTGATCCACGCACCCATTGATGCCCCATAGCCATAAGCGCGCGGCATGCCGATCTTGCGCGCATATTTCGGGAACAGATGGCCGCGCGACGGGCCGAAATAGGCGCCGTCGGTCAGCTCGGGATTGATCCGCTCCATGACCGGGTCATTCTCGTGACCCGCCATTTCGGGCGTGAAGCCGAGCGCCTCCAGATCGAGGTCGCGCCGGTCCAGCGTGCCCCAGATAGTGAACAGATAGGACCGCCATTCGGTCGCGAAGCTGGCGACCGTGTGCGGGCCGAACACGCGCTCGGTCAGCGCGTCGCCGACATTCACGTCGTCCCAGTAGCGCTTGTTGTGGCCCAGATCGTGCAGCATCTGGATCCACTGGAACTTGCGCTCCTCTAGCGCGTCGATCTCGTCATCGGTCCAGACCGGCTCCTCGGCATCGTCCATGTTGGTGTTCTCGCCGCCGGCATGGGCATTGTAGCGGATCGCCGTCGAACGCTGCTTGGCGATCAGTTCGCCATTCTGATTGCGGTAGAAATTGTCGCCGCGCTGGAAGCAGGTCGGGCCGGCGAACTTGGTTTCCTTGACGACATAGTCGAACGGAATGCGCTCATTGCTGATGACATCGCCGCCAAGCACCGGCACGCCATAGAACCACCATTCGTCGCCGCCGAACAGCAGGTGCGAATTGGGGATGCAGCCGACACAGGCGGGCGCCGAGCCATGGCCGTCGTCGATGACGATCGGAAAGGACTGGGGCGCGACCAGCTTGCCGTAGCGGCTCTGGGCGGCATAGTCGCGATCATAGTGGAGAAGGTTCGGATAATGCATCGCCTGCACCCAACGGCGAATGTCGTTGTTCCCGATCGGCTCGCGCACCGGCGAGGAGTCTATCGGCTTGCCGAGATACTGGTCGATGTCCGAACAATCCAGTTTTTCGCTCATATCAACTCCATCTGAAAATCGATCGGCAAAGGCGAAGGCGCTCCCGTTATTCCGCCGTTTTGCCGCGAGTCGTCGGATGACTGCATCCGGTTGGAAACGGCTCTAGCCGGGCGCTGCCAGAATGGCGAGCGTGGCAGGATCGCGCTGGCCATCGAACCAGCGCACCATCGCGGCGGCGATGATATCGGGCCCGCCCGCCGCTTCGAACAATGTCAGCGAGGAGCGCAGCTTGCGGGCATCCACCGGCCCGAACACCGCCTCCGCCGAGGTGGGGGGCAGGGCCTGCAGGGCCTCGACGCAGGCGACATAGCGCGGCCCCAGCACGGGATGCGCGAGATAGGCGGCCGCTTCGGCCAGCGATCCGATCGCGAAGCGCATCGCCATGTCGCTGTGGCCGAGCCCGGCGACCTGGGGGAAGATGTACCACATCCAGTGGCTGCGCTTGGCGCCGCCCCGGATCTCGGCAAGCGAGGTCTCGTAGCTGCCCCGCTGGGCGACAACGAAGCGCTTAAGATCATAGGGGTCGGACATTGCTCGCATAGTGTCGCAAACGGGGTGCGATTCTGGCAAGGCCGTGGCGGGGCGCTCAGGATGGGGAACGCATCGGACCGACAAGCTCGATCAGATGCCCCTCCGGATCGGCGACCACGGCGGCCCGGACGGCATGTTCCGGCCGATCCTCCGCCG
>DATJLC010000233.1:0-4255 GCA_035490755.1 Sphingobium sp. | reverse complement strand
CTGCCGATAGGATACGGCCAAACCATCTCCCAGCCCTATATAGTCGCCTTGATGACCCATTTGCTGCGGCCCAGAAAGACCGATGTCGTGCTCGAGGTTGGCACTGGCTCGGGTTATCAGGCGGCAATACTCTCTGGCCTGGTCGATCGCATCTACACCATTGAAGTCATCGCGCCCTTGGCCCAAGAGGCGGAGGAGAGGCTGCGTTCGCTTGGCTACCGAAACGTGACGGTGCGACATGGTGACGGCTATGCGGGTTGGCTCGAGCATGCCCCATTTGATGGCATCATTGTCACAGCGGGCGCAAAGAGGGTCCCGCCTCCGCTGCTCGCCCAGCTCAAGCCAGGCGGCCATATGGTGATCCCGGTGGGATCGAACTGGGCCGGCCAGAAGCTGCTGCTGATCGAGAAGCGACCCGATGGGCAAATTCGTTCACGCGATATGGGCAGAGTCATGTTCGTGCCGCTGACCGGCGCCGGGCCCGATCGATAGGTACGCGGGCGCAATCATGCCCTCCGATCGGCTCCCCCGCGCTCCGGACCGTGGCGTGCCGCGTCCAACCCTGGGGGTGCGCGAGGCAGTTGCGATTACGGTGGGTATCGTCATTGGTGCGGGCATTTTCCGAACACCCTCGCTGGTGGCAGGCGCGACCGCCAGCGAGCAGGTCCTGATCGGGGCCTGGGTGGCCGGCGGACTGATCTCGCTGGTGGGGGCGCTGTGCTATGCGGAACTTGCGTCCGCCTATCCCCACGCCGGCGGCGACTATCATTATCTCACACGGGCCTTTGGCAGGAGATTGGGCTTTGTTTATGCCTGGGCCCGGTTGACGGTGATACAGACGGGCTCGGCGGTGCTCCTCGCCTTTGTCGCCGGCGATTATCTCACCAGGCTTCTCGACCTCGGCCGGCATTCCGCCGATGTCTATGCCGCGCTCATCGTCATCCTTCTCACCGGCCTCAACTGTGCGGGAATACGCCAGAGCACACAGACGCAGAACTGGCTCACCGCCCTTGAGGTTGTGGGGCTGATAGCGATTATTGCCCTCGGCCTGGGGTTCGGTTCCACCGCCGGATCGACAGTCCCAACCGCAGCAAGCACGGATCTCGGGCTGGTCATGGTGTTCGTCCTCCTGACCTATGGCGGCTGGAACGAGGCGGCCTATATCTCCGCCGAACTGCGCGATGCGCCAGGGCGGATGGCGTATGTTCTTGCCGGAAGCGCCGTACTGGTCACGCTGCTCTACGTGCTGACGAACCTTGCCTACCTCCATTCATTGGGACTTTCCGGCATGGCCAACTCCAATGCTGTTGCCGCTGATCTGATGGCGCGGGCGCTGGGAACATCGGGCGTTGTGATGATCAGCTTGCTCGTCACGGTCTCTGCGCTCACCTCAGCCAACGCGACCCTGATCACCGGCGCTCGATCCGCCTATGCGCTCGGATGCGATCATCGGCTCTTTGCGCGGCTGGGGCATTGGAGCGAGCGGACCGGCACGCCTGTTAGGGCCACGCTCGTGCAGGGCGGTGCGGGGTTGCTGCTGGTCGGCCTGGGCGCTCTCTCGCGCGACGGCTTTCGCATGGCTCTTGAGTATACGGCACCGGTGTTTTGGCTTTTCTTCCTGCTGGTTGGGCTGTCGCTGTTCGTACTGCGGGTCAGGGAGCCCGAGATTGCTCGGCCGTTCCTCGTGCCGCTTTACCCGGTCTTTCCGCTGATCTTCTGTTTCACCAGCGCCTACCTCCTTTATGCAAGTCTCGCTTATACCGGTGTCGGGGCCCTCGTCGGGGTCGGTGTAATGGCGGCGGGCGGACTGGTCCTGATGTTCGCCGAGGAAAGGCCCGAATCACAGGCTCGCCGAGGCGGAACCGATCGGCACCTTTGAGCGCCCGAATTGGTCCGCATCGAAAGGAACACCATGACCGATCATGCTCATGATTATGATGCACATGCCGGCGCCGGAAGCGCAGATGGTGCCCTGAGGACCACGGATCCGGTCTGCGGGATGGAGGTCGATCCCGCGACCGCGCACCATGCCGAGCATCAGGGTCACGCTTATCATTTCTGCAGCGCCGGCTGCCGCGCCAAGTTCGTCGCCGCGCCCGAGCGCTATCTCGGCCAGACCCAAGCTGCGCCCGAAGCACCGGTGGGGACGATCTACACCTGCCCCATGCATCCGGAGGTTCGGCAGGCCGGGCCGGGTTTCTGCCCGATCTGCGGCATGGCGCTGGAGCCGGTGAACGCCGCGCTGGAAAGTGGGGCAAGCGAAGAGCGCATCGACATGACTCGGCGCTTCTGGATCGGCCTCGTGCTGACGCTGCCCGTGTTCGCGCTGGAGATGGGCGGCCATCTGACCGGGCTGATGATGATGCTCGGCCGCCAGACCTCAGACTGGATCCAGTTTGCGCTGGCGACGCCGGTCGTGCTGTGGGCGGGCTGGCCGTTCTTCCTGCGTGGCTGGGTATCGCTCCGCACAAGAAAGCTCAACATGTTCACGCTGATTGGTATGGGGATCGGCGTCGCCTGGGCCTACAGCGTCGTCGCGGTGCTCGCGCCCGGGATATTCCCCCTGGCCTTTCGCGAAACAGGCGGCGCGGTTCCGGTCTATTTCGAAGCAGCGGCGGTCATCACCGTGCTGGTGCTGCTCGGCCAGGTGCTCGAACTGCGGGCGCGCGAGCGCACCTCGGGCGCGATCAAGGCGCTGCTCGACCTCGCGCCCAAGACCGCACGCCGGCTGCGCGACGACGGCTTGGACGAGGAAGTCACGCTCGACCTGATCCAGGTTGGCGATAGGCTGCGAGTCCGTCCAGGCGAGAAGGTCCCCGTCGACGGCGAACTCATCGACGGCCGCGTCTCGATCGACGAGTCGCTCGTCACCGGCGAATCCATGCCGGTGACCAAGGAGCCGGGCGCCAAGGTGATCGCCGGATCGCTCAACAAGACCGGTTCGTTCGTGATGCGCGCGGAGAAGATCGGCGCCGAAACGCTCCTTTCGCGGATCGTCCAGATGGTGGCCGAAGCACAACGCAGCCGCGCGCCGATCCAGCGCATGGCGGACCAGGTGTCGGCCTGGTTCGTGCCGGCGGTGATCGTCGTCGCGCTTCTGGCCGGCATCGTCTGGGCACTGGTCGGACCCGAGCCGCGTTTCGCCTACGCGCTGGTCGCGGCCGTCTCCGTGCTGATCATCGCCTGCCCCTGCGCGCTGGGGTTAGCCACGCCAATGTCGATCATGGTGGGCGTCGGCCGCGGCGCCCAGGCGGGCGTGCTTATCAAGAACGCCGAGGCTCTCGAGCGGTTCGAGAGGATCGACACGTTGATCGTCGACAAGACCGGAACGCTCACTGAAGGTCGCCCTGCCGTGACGGCGCTGGTTCCGGTGACTGGCGTCGATGAGGCCGAATTACTGCGACTTGCGGCCAGCTTGGAACGGGGCAGCCAGCATCCGCTCGGTGAGGCGGTGGTGCGCGCGGCGGCGGAACGCGGCCTCGCGCTCACAGAAGCCAGCGACTTCGACGCCCCGATCGGTCGCGGTGTGACCGGCACGGTCGAGGGCAAACGCCTGTTGCTCGGCGCCCCGCGGCTGATGGCCGAGCAAGGCATCGACACCTCGACGCTCACGGCTGAGGCCGAACGGCTGCGCGGCGAAGGCGTCACGGCCATCTTCGTCACGGTCGACGGCGCGCTTGCCGGCTTGATCGGGATTGCCGATCCGATCAAGGCGAGCACGCCGGACGCGCTTCGTGCGTTGAAGGCAGAGGGCATCCGCGTCGTGATGATGACCGGCGACAATCGCACCACGGCGCTCGCCGTGGCCAAGCGCATTGGCATTGAGGAAGTCGAGGCCGAAGTCCTGCCTGAAGACAAGGCGGCCGTCGTCAACAAGCTGCGCAGCGAAGGCCGGTCCGTGGCGATGGCCGGAGACGGCGTCAATGATGCGCCAGCACTGGCGGCTGCCGAGGTCGGCGTCGCCATGGGCGCGGGCGCGGACGTCGCGATTGAGAGCGCGGGCGTGACCTTGCTCAAGGGCGACCTGACCGGCCTTGTCCGCGCGCGCCGCCTCTCACGCGCCGTGATGCGGAACATCCGGCAGAACCTGGTGTTCGCCTTCGCTTACAATGTCGCCGGCATTCCCGTGGCCGCCGGCGTGCTCTACCCGCTCACCGGCATGCTGTTGTCGCCGGCGATCGCGGCGACGGCCATGGCGCTGTCCTCGGTGAGCGTCATCGGCAACGCGCTGCGTCTGCGCGCCGTCGGGCTGTGA
>DATJLC010000232.1:0-1551 GCA_035490755.1 Sphingobium sp. | reverse complement strand
AATGGCACTGGCCGTGATAGGTCTGGGGTGAATTGGCTGCGGGATCGGACATCGGACCATCCTTTGGGTTTCTGTTTGAAGGGGAACAGAACAAGAACAAATGCACGGTCGAGTCAAGCCGATTCGCGCCGCTCGACCCTCGACAGCGCCGCGCGCCTTGCGTTAGAAGCGGGTGATATTCCTCCCCGATCTTCCGGAGCCTGCCCATGGACCGCATAACCCAAAAGCTCGTCACCGTTTTTGGCGGCTCGGGATTCGTCGGTACCCAGCTGGTCCAGCATCTGGCGCGCCATGGCCATCGCGTGCGCGTCGCGGTGCGCCGGCCGGACCTGGCCGGCCATCTCAAGCCGCTGGGCAATGTCGGGCAGATCCAGCCCATCCAGGCCAATATCCGCAACATGGAATCGATCCGCCGCGCGGTGGCCGGTGCCGACATCGTCATCAACCTTGTCGGCATCGGCTATGAGCGCGGCAAGCAGACCTTCGATGCCGTTCATGTCGATGGCGCCGCCGCCATCGCCCAGGCCGCCAAGGCCGCGGGCGCGCAGAGCTTCGTGCAGATGTCGGCGCTGGGCGTCGATGTCGCGGCCGATGTCAGCCGCTATGCCGCCTCCAAGCTGGCCGGCGAAGCCGCCGTGCTCAAGGCCTTCCCCAATGCGGTGATCGTGCGGCCCTCCATCATGTTCGGCAAGGGCGACGGCTTCTTCAACCTGATGGGCACCCTGCTGCGCTATTTCCCGGTCATGCCGCTGATCGGGGGCGCATCGCGCTTCCAGCCGGTCTATGTCGGCGACGTGGCCGAAGCGATCGTGCTGGCTGCCGAGGGCAAGGTGAAGGGCGGCAAGGTCTATGAACTGGGCGGCCCGCAGGTGGAAAGCTACAAGGACCTGCTGGCGCGCGTCCAGCGCGAGACCATGCGCAACCGCCTCGTCGTGCCGCTGCCGGCGGGCCTGGCCAAGCTGATGGCGCTGCCCTTTGCCATCCTGCCGTTTCCGCCGCTGCTGACAGCCGACCAGGTGGAATTGCTGGGCAAGGACAATGTGGTCTCCGACTTAGCGGCCAGGGAGAAGCGGACGCTGGCCGCGTTCGGCATTGTCCCCACCTCCATGGACACCATCCTGCCCACCTATATGTGGCGCTTCCGCAAGAACGGCCAATTCGACCGCCCGGTCTCGCACGGCACCACGGTCTGACCGTCCCGTTTCGGATGCAGGCGACAACAGGGCTGGCGCCGTGGCGCCGGCCCTTTCCGTCCGCCGGTGCAAATCGATGGCGAAGGCTAAGGCCAACAGCGCCCGATGTCCAAAGGATAAACGAACCACGTTTGGGTGTTGCGCATTGCACTGGGCGCGCGCGCGGGTCTAGCATCGGCTGAGCCGCCTCCCCACATCGTGTGGGTGGACGGCTGACGTGGATCCCGAATCCGGGAACCGGCTTTTGGAGATCCTCGTGTCGGGACCAACGACAAGAAGGAAGAGGAAGCCATGACCTTACGCGTTTCGGGAAAGAACATGGATGTGGGCGATGCGCTGCGCGGCAAGGCGCAGGACC
>DATJLC010000231.1:0-9092 GCA_035490755.1 Sphingobium sp. | reverse complement strand
CGCTCGACCATGCGGGCGACCGCCATCATCTCCGGCGCGCCTGTAATGAGCCTGCCAAGCACGGTGTTGTCGCCCGGCGCCTCCTGCGCGAGCCGGGCATTCTCCGCCTCCAGCCTGCAGACATGAAAGGCCCGGCCGACGATGTGCCGCAGCGAATCGAGGTCGATCGGCTTCTGGTAGAAATCCCAGGCCCCCAGCGCGATCGATCGCCGGGCGCTTTCACGCTCGCCATGACCGGACGCGACGATGACCTTGGTCGCGGGCGCGACCCGCAATATCTCCTCCAGCGTCGCAAAGCCCTCGGTCACGCCATCAGGATCGGGTGGCAGGCCGAGGTCGAGCGTCACAACCGCCGGGGTCTCCGCCCGCAGCAGCTCGATCGCCTCCTCGCGGTCGCCGGCCATGAACAGCTGATATTCGTCATAGGACCAGCGCAATTGCCGTTGCAGGCCGCTGTCATCCTCGACGATCAGGAGCTTTGGGCGCATGTCTGGCATCAGCCGGTCTTTCGGTCTTTGTTATGCGACGGCGCGAGCGACCCGCCCTCGCGGTCACTTTCCGGCACCAATGGCAAACAAATGGTAAAACGGGTGCCGTGCCCCGGCCGGCTGGCGACCTCGATGCGTCCGCGCATGGCCGTGATCAGCGCCTTGGCCTCATGCGCCCCCAGGCCAAAGCCCGCCGACTTGGTCGAGGCGAACGGCCGGTAGAGGCCGCTGGCAAGAAACTCCGCGCTCATGCCGCAGCCCTGGTCGATGATGTCGAGCTGGGCGCCGTCATCCCCCCGCGACAGGGTGATCCGCACCGGCGCCCCGCCCGGCGGGGTCGCCTCGATCGCATTCTGGACGAGATGGCCGATCGCCTGGGCAAGCCGCGCGGCGTCGCCCCCTACCCACAGCGGCGCCTCGCCGTCCACGACGACACGTCCGCGCGCCGCCACGGCCTTGGCCACGTCCCGCGCGACGGCGGCCAGGTCGCAGCCCGCGCTCTCGCCCGCGCGCACCTGGTCCGGCCGGGCGAGGCGCGAGATGAGGTCGTTCATCCGGTCCGCCGTCTCCCTGAGGGTCAGCACCATGTCGGCCCGGAAGTCCGGGTTCTCGGCGTGGCGTTCGGCATTGCCGGCGAGCAGGCTGATCTGGCTCACCATGTTCTTGATGTCGTGCAGGATGAAGGCGAAGCGGCGGTTGAACTCGTCGAAGCGCTGGGCCTCGGCCAGGGCATGCTGCTGCTGGCGCTCGCTCAGCGTGACCGCGAGCTGGCGTCCGAGCACGCGCAGCATATCGAGATCCTCCCAGTCGAGGCCGGTCCGCCCTGCCGGCCGGGCGATCAGCACCGCGCCGGTCAGCCGCCCGCCATGCACCAGCGGGACCAGCGCCCAGGCGCGCGGGTCGTCGGCAATCCAATCTGGCAGCACGCCTTCAGGCGCCTCGCGCGCGACATCGACGATCCATTCGACGGATTGATGTCTGTGCAGGAAGCCGGTGTCGCCGATCTCCCCCTCGCCGTCCGCCAACGGCCAGTTCCAGTCGGCGGCCGGCACCAGCGCGCGGTCATCGCGGGCGAGGAGCAGGAGCGCGCCGGGCGCCGCGACGGCCTCTGCCACGGCCCGCACCGCCCGCTCCAACGGCATGTCGGCCTCATCCCCCGACGGTCCCATGGCTTCGGCGAAGCACATCCACTCGTCGCGATAGTCATAGCGATGGGCGAACAGATGCTTGGCGATCTCGACCCGCAGCCACGCCCGGAAAGCGCCCGAGGGCAGCAGCACCAGCGCGATGACCGACAGGGCGAAGATGGCGCCGATCTGGACGAGGCGGGTCGCCGGATTGTCCACCGTGCGCACCAGCATGATCATCGCAAGCAGGGCCAGGGCATAAAGCGCGCCGATGACGACCGTCGCGACATGATAGGTGGCCCGGCGCGACAGCGCGACCGTGCGCCTTTCTCTACTGCCGGTTCCCAGGAGGATAAGCGGCGTGATCAGCACCATGACTACGCCGCGCATCTCGCCGATGGTGGCGACCTCGCCATCGGTAAACCAGGCGAGCAGATAATGGTTGAACTCGACCGCCCAGATAATGGTGAGCGCGCAGCCCAGCCAGCCAATCTGCCCCGCGCCGTCCCGTGCCAAGCGGGCGAACAGGCTGTGGAGCAGGATGATTGTCCCCAGCGCGAATGCCGCCCGCAGCAGCCAGGATGCATGAAACAGGCCCAGCATGGACCGCTCCAGCTCGACGCCCTGAACCGTGAACAGGTCGAGCACCAGCTGGCTGGCGAGGGCGAGGATGAGGGCCAGGACCACCCAGCGAGCGCCGCGCGGCGGCTTGGCCTCTTCCTGCCCCGCCTCGTGCAGCAGCGTCCACAGCACCGCCAGCCAGGCGGCGTTGCGCATGGTCTCGGCGATGCCGCCCGACATGGCGGCGACGGCATTGCCAAGGCTGGTGCCGATGACAGCGGTCAGCGCCCAGAGCGCGGTGAGCGACAGGGCGACCACGAGCGGCACCTTGGCCCGGCCGTGATAGCCGGGGCGCGAGGTCGCGATGGCGAGCGCCGTGAACAGCGCCGCCGCCAGCGCATAACCCCAGTCGCCCAGGATGATCCACAAGCCTGTCATCGCCAGGCCTTATGCGGCGAAAAGACGAAAATATGCTGAACGACTGGCGTCAGGGACGCCCGTCGGTCAGCCGGTCACGAAATCGAAGGGCGAGATGCCGCGTTCGCGTTCGTTGAGGGCGAGCGGCATGCCGACAGGGGGCGCACTGCGCTGGGGGCAATCGGGCCGCGTGCAGGCGCTGCAGCCAAGGCCTATCAGAGTCGCCGCGCCTCCACTTAGATCGACACCGCGCGCATAGACCAGGGACGCCGCCAGATCGGCGCGGACCCCCAATATGACCCCGAACAGCGCGCCCTGCCCGGCGGCACCGATGGCCGGCCGCTCGACCGTGCGGGCAAGGGTGAACCAGCGATCGCCATCCAGCGCTACGAGATGGGTGCGCACCTCGCCGGGCCGCTCGAACACCCGGTGCACCCGCCAGAGCGGACAGCGCCCCTCCGCCTCGACGAGCGGCGCGCCGCTAGCGCCGGCATAGCGCTTGGAAGCCTGTCCGGCCCGGTCGATGCGCAGCATGAAGAAGGGCAGGCCGCGCGCCCCCACCCGCTGTAGCGTGGTCATCCGGTGCGCCACCTGCTCGAAACCGGCGCCGAACCGCCGCTGGAGCAGCAATATGTCATAGCCGCTCTGCTCGCAGGCGCGCAGGAAGCGGGCATAGGGCATCATCAGCGCGGCCGCGAAATAGCCGGTGAGGTGCCGCCGGTAGAGCCGCTCCGCCGTACGGTCGCCAAAGCGCGCGCCGGCGACCAGCGCGTCGATCTCGCCCGCCGCCTCGATCTGGCCCAGCATGAACGCGCTCTGGAATGTGCGCGAGGCGGAATCGAGCATTTCCGAAAGCTGGATCTGACGCGCGTGCAGGTCGAGCCTGCGCAGCCGGTCGGGCATGATGTCGACCGGCAGGATGCGGATCGAGAGCTGGTGGCGCACCCTGAGCCGCTCAGCGATCGCGCCATAGAGATCGCCCGCGCCCAGCCGCAGCTCGTCGGCCATCTGCTCGGCCATCGCGTCGAGATCGGCGAAATGATTGCGCCAGCGCTCGATTTCCTGCCGCACGCTCAGCACCGGCGGCGCCTCCGTCGTCGCCGCCGCCTGTCCGCCGCCCTCGCGCATCCGGTCATAGAGCCGCGCGAACGCCTCCACCCCGCCAGGCGCCGCCGCCAGCCATTCGGCCATTTCCGTGCGGTCGATGCCGATATCCGCGAACATTGGGTCGGCAAGGCGCCGACGCAGCCCGTCCATACCGCCGGCTGGCTCCTCCGCGCCCAGGCGCCGGGGATCGACGTCGAACCGCTCGGCCAGGCGCAGCAGCAGGGCGGCGGTCAGGGGCCGCTGGTTGCGCTCGATCAGGTTGAGATAGCTGGGTGAGATGTCGATCGCCTCGGCAAAGGCGATCTGGGTCATCTGCCGGGCGCGGCGCAGACGGCGAACCGCATGGCCGGCGAGCAGCCTGGTATCGGACATGGGCACATCCCGTTTGTAAATTCATTGACAGCATTACAGCATTAACCGCGTCTTTGGAAACGGATTTACCCGAAAACTTTACAAAATATCTCGCCTTCGCCGGCGCCGCCCCGCATCCTTGGCGTCACGAAAAGGGGTGGGCGTTCCATCCTCGCCAAGATTGAGGACGAGACATGTCGTATCAGGAAAAGATCCAGCACACCGGCCAGCTCATCCAGAGCTACAGCGGCACATGGGACGGCATCAGCGCCGAATCCGTCGCGCGCATGCAGCTCCAGAACCGCTTCCAGACCGGCCTCGACATCGCGCGCTACACCGCGCGTATCATGCGCGCGGACATGGCCGCCTATGACGCCGACCCGGCCGCCTACACCCAGTCGCTGGGCTGCTGGCACGGCTTCATCGGCCAGCAGAAGATGATCAGCATAAAGAAGCACTTCGGGTCGACGAAGCGCCGTTACCTGTACCTGTCCGGCTGGATGGTCGCCGCCCTGCGCAGCGACTTCGGGCCGCTGCCCGACCAGTCGATGCATGAAAAGACCAGCGTCCCGGCGCTGATCGAGGAGCTGTACACCTTCCTGCGCCAGGCCGACGCGCGCGAGCTGGGCATGATGTTCCGCGAGCTCGACAAGGCCCGCGAGACCGGCAACCAGATCGAGGAACAGCGCCTGCTGCAGGCGATCGACAATCACGAGACGCATGTCGTCCCGATCATCGCGGACATCGACGCCGGCTTCGGCAATGCCGAGGCGACCTATCTGCTCGCCAAGAAGATGATTGAGGCGGGCGCCTGCTGCATCCAGATCGAGAACCAGGTGTCGGACGAAAAGCAGTGCGGCCATCAGGACGGCAAGGTCACCGTGCCGCACGAGGACTTCCTCGCGAAGATCCGCGCGGTCCGCTACGCCTTCCTGGAGCTGGGCGTCGACGAAGGCATCATCGTTGCGCGCACCGACTCGCTGGGCGCGGGCCTCACCAAGCAGATCGCCTTCAGCCGCGCGCCGGGCGACCTTGGCGACCAGTATAACAGCTTCCTCGACTGCGAGGAGATCGCCGACATTGCTCAGGCGAATGGCGACGTGATCATCAATCGCGGCGGCAAGCTGATGCGGCCCAGGCGCCTGCCCAGCAACCTGTTCCAGTTCCGCTCCGGAACCGGCGAGGACCGCTGCGTGCTCGACTGCATCACCTCGCTCCAGAACGGCGCCGACCTGCTCTGGATCGAGACCGAGAAGCCGCATATCGAGCAGATCGCGGGCATGGTCGACCGGATCCGCGCGGTGATCCCCAATGCCAAGCTGGTCTACAACAACTCGCCCTCGTTCAACTGGACGCTGAACTTCCGCCAGCAGGTGTTCGACCGCTGGCAGTCCGAGGGCAAGGACGTGTCGGCCTATGACCGGACGAAGCTGATGAGCGTCGATTATGACGGCACCGACCTCGCCGCCGAGGCCGATGAGAAGATCCGCACCTTCCAGCGCGACGCGGCGCAGCGGGCGGGCATCTTCCATCACCTCATCACGCTGCCGACCTATCACACCGCCGCCTTGTCCACGGACAATCTGGCGAAGGAATATTTCGGCGACGCGGGGATGCTTGGCTACGTCCTCAATGTCCAGCGCCAGGAGATCCGCCAGGGCATCGCCTGCGTGAAGCACCAGAACATGTCGGGCTCCGACATCGGTGACGACCACAAGGAGTATTTCGCAGGGGAAGCCGCCCTCAAGGCCGGCGGCGTCCACAACACGATGAATCAGTTCGCAGCCTGAGGCTGCGGGGGAACCAGTTCGCAGCCTGAAGCCATCTAGAAGGAGAATGACCATGCCAGAACAAGCTCGCTCCCGCGCCGTCTTCTCGACCGAAGACTTCGCCCTGCTCAAGACCGCCGTCGCCGATTACCTGCAGAAGGTGAAGGACACGCCGGAATCGATCAAGTTCGCGAACCTCTATCACCGCCTCGGCCGCCTCGGCTGAGCCTGCGAAAAAGTTCATCCTGGGGAGGATGCAGACCCGCCATGCCGCAATTGCGGTGTGGCGGGTCTTGATTCTGGCGCCACATTCCTGATGACGATAACCCATGTCACAATCGCGCCAGGTCAGTTGCTCATGCCCCACATCGCAGTCCGGTTCCTGGCGGCAGCTTTGCTGAGCCTCTCGCCGGCCGCCCTCGCCGCCGAACAGCAGGGCATCGCCTATCCCCCGACCCGCCGCGCGGACGTGGTGGAGGTGCAGTTCGGCGTCGCGGTCGCCGACCCATATCGCTGGCTCGAGCAGGATGTCCGCACCGATTCAGAGGTGCGCGACTGGGTGTCGGCGCAGAACCAGGTGACGGAGCGCTATCTGGCGAGCCTGCCCGGCCGCGGCATCCTGGCGCAGCGGATGAAGCGACTGTTCGACTATGAGCGCCATGGCGTGCCGCGCAAGGCGAACGGCCGCTATTTCTACACCCGCAACCGCGGCCTCCAGAACCAGTCGCCGCTCTATGTGCGGGAGGGCGCGGACGGGCCGGAGCGCCTGCTGCTCGATCCCAACCGCCTGTCGCCGGACGGCACCACCGCGCTCGCCGAATGGGAGCCCTCGCCGGACGGGCGCTGGCTCCTCTACGCGGTGCAGGAGGGCGGCACCGACTGGCGCACGCTTGGGCTCATCGAGGTCGCGACCGGCAAGGTCCGCCACGACCGCATCGAATGGGTCAAATATTCCAACCTGTCCTGGGCGCATGACGGCAGCGGCTTCTATTATTCGCGCTTCGATCCGCCTGCCGATGGCGGCAAGTTCCAGGCGACGGTGGAAAAGCAGCGGGTCTGGTTCCATGCCCTGGGCACACCGCAGGACCAGGACCGGCTGGTCTATGAGACGCCCCGCCGGCCAAAGCTCGGCCATATGGCGGAGGCGACCGATGACGGGCGCTGGCTCATCATCACCTCGTCGGAGGGGACGGACGAGCGCTATGCACTGACCCTGATCCCGCTGACCGGCACCGACCGGACCCCTCGTCCGCTCGTCAAGCGGCTGACCCATGACTGGCAGTTCATCGGCAATGTCGGCGACCGCCTGTTCTTCCGCACCAACCTCAGCGCCCCGCGCGGCCGGATCGTGACGCTCGACGCCGCGCATCCGGGGCGCCGGCCGGTCGAGATCGTGGCCCAGAACGCCGATACGCTGAGCGGCGCATCCATGATCGGGGAACGGATCGTGCTTGGCTATCTCGCCGACGCCAAGACGGTCGCGCGCCTGGTCGAGCGCGATGGCCGCGACATGGGCGCCGTCCCCCTGCCCGGCATCGGCACCGCCGCCGGCTTCGCCCGCAAGCCCGGCGACAGCGAGACCTTCTTCGCCTTTTCCAGCTACACCGACCCGTCGGTCATCTATCGCTATGACAGCGCGACCAACCAGGCGCGCATCTGGGCGCGGCCAAGGCTCGCCTTCGATCCCGAGGTGTTCCAGACCGACCAGGTCTTCTATCCGTCCAAGGACGGCACCCAGATCCCGATGTTCCTGATCCGGCGCAAGGATGTCGCCGCCTCCGGCAAGAGCGGGCCGACCATCCTCTATGGCTATGGCGGCTTCAACATTTCCCAGACGCCCGGCTTTTCCGCGACGCGCCTCGCCTGGCTGGAGCAGGGCGGCACGGTCGCCATCGCCAATCTGCGCGGTGGTGGCGAATATGGACGGGCCTGGCACGAGGCGGGACGGCTCGGCCACAAGCAGAATGTGTTCGACGACTTCATCGCCGCCGCCGAATATCTGCGGGCGCAAGGTATTGCGGGCGAGGGCCAGATCGCGATCGAAGGGCGGTCCAATGGCGGCCTGCTGGTGGGCGCCGTCGTCAACCAGCGGCCCGACCTGTTCGCCGCCGCGCTGCCGGCGGTGGGCGTCATGGACATGCTGCGCTTCGACCGCTTCACCGCCGGGCGCTATTGGGTCGATGACTATGGCTATCCCGATCGGGAGGCGGATTTTCGCAATCTTCTCGCTTATTCGCCCTATCACAACATCCGCAACGGCAAGCCCTATCCGGCGGTCCTGGTGACGACGGCCGATACCGACGACCGGGTGGTGCCGGGGCACAGCTTCAAATATGCCGCCGCGCTCCAACATGCCGATCTCGGCCCCCGGCCCCGCCTCATCCGCATAGAGACGCGCGCCGGCCATGGCTCCGGCAAGCCCGTCGACAAGATGATCGCAGAATATGCCGACATCTATGCCTTCGCCGCGCGATGGACGGGGCTCGAGATCAGGGCGCGGTAACGGCGGCGCAACGTTCAGCAGCCGGACAGCATCGCCCAACTATCCATCCCCGTCTGTAGGGTTTGAGGGAAAAGGACAAGAGCAATGCGCAGGGCGTCTCGTTTGGCCGCTGGCCTGGCCATGGCGGCGATACTCGTCACGTCGGCGAGCCCGGTCATGGCGGGGCGCGGCTGGCATGGCGGCTATCATAAGCACCGCCATCACCGGCATGATGACGGCTTCGCCGCATTTCTGGGCTTGGCGGCGGTGATCGGCGGCGCCGCGGTCATCGCCTCCTCCGCCGACGGCAAGGCGAAGACCGCACCCGAGGAACAGGCCGAAGATTTTCCCCCCAAGGATGCCAGCCCGCCGGACAACGCCCACGCCGCCGACGAGGATGCGGCGGTGGACGACTGCGCGATTGCGGCGCGGGAGGAGGCTTCCCGCGACGGTCACTATGCCGAGGTGCGCGACATCACCGGCGCCCGGCCGACCGGCGACGGCGGCTGGGAGGTCGATGGCACCCTCGACCAGCGGCAGGGCTATCGCGGCCAAAGCCGGATGCGCAGCTTCACCTGTACCTGGCGCGACGGCCAGGTCGCGGACGTGGTGCTGGAACGGGATGACATCGCGGGGCACAGGCCCTCCGGATCGGATCATTCCGGTATCAGCAGTTAAGCCTTTGATATCCCTTATTCGCTAAAGCTTCGGCCCATGCGGCTGGCGACTATCACGAACTGGGCCTACGGGGCGACGGTCGTTCTCACCCTGATGTCCGGCACCACCATGC
>DATJLC010000230.1:0-4209 GCA_035490755.1 Sphingobium sp. | reverse complement strand
GATCTTGACCTGCTCGTCGCCATGCTTGGCGGCGGTCTCCGCCTTGTCGAGGCCGGTGAGCCCGCCATAATGGCGCTCGTTCAGGTGCCAGTCCTTCTCGACCGGCAGCCACAGCCGCCCCATCGCCTCCAGCGCCAGATGCAGCGTCTTGATCGCGCGGGTCTGCACGCTGGTGAAGCAGCAGTCGAAGTCGAGGCCCTTTTCCCGCATGAGCTCGCCGGCCGCCCATGCCTCTGCCGCGCCCTTTTCCGTCACGTCCACGTCCCACCAGCCGGTGAAGCGGTTTTCCAGGTTCCAGGCCGACTGGCCATGGCGGATGAGAACGAGGGTCGGCATCAATTCCTCCTGATATCGGGCGCCGCGCACCCATAACGGCAAATTCCCGCCATGCAACTTGCCAGGCGGCGGGCGTCGTGGAACATCGGCGCCAGCCAGTGATTCAGGAGGGATTCGCCATGACCATCAGCCGCGAGATCATCGTTTACGACGGACCGGGCGGTCCCTTCGAGGGCATGGCCGTCCGTGACACCGCCGTCGCCACGCCGCGCCCGGGCATCATGCTCGTGCCCAATGTGCTGGGCACCAAGGAACAGGATTTCGCCAAGGCGGAGGAGGTCGCCGCGCTCGGCTATGTCGTCTTCGTCGCGGACGTGTTCGGCCAGGGCAAGCGCACCGGCCGGGACGATCCCGACATGGGCCGCTACATGAACGGGTTGATGGCGGACCGGGGCCTGCTGCGCGATCGGCTCAAGGCCTCGCTCGATGTGCTGAAGGGCGTGCCCGGCTGCGATGCCGGCAAGACCGCCGCCATGGGCTTCTGCTTTGGCGGCATGTGCGTGCTCGACATGGCCCGGGCAGGACTGGGCCTCGCCGGCGCGATCAGCTTTCACGGCATCTATAGCAAGCCGGACTTTGCCACTGTCGCGCCGATCACCACGCGCATCCTCGTCTGCCACGGCTGGGACGATCCCTTCTGCCCGCCGGAAGCCACGCTCGGGCTCGCCAAGGAGCTGACCGAGGCCGAGGCCGACTGGCAGATCCACGCTTATGGCAAGACCGTCCACGCCTTCACGGACAGGGAGCTGTACAAGCCGGAAGCCGGCATCGCCTTCGAGGAAAAGGCCAATCGCCGCAGCTGGCGCGCGATGGTGGACTTTCTGGAAGAGGTGTTTGCTTAGAGCCTTCCGTCATCCCAGCGAAGGCTGGGATCTCATGAGCGATGCACATGCCCTGAGATGCCAGCCTGCGCTGGCATGACGATGGCGCCCCGTCAGATCGCCTCCACCATCTCCGCCAGCACCTCAAGGCAGTCCTGTGCCAGCCGGGCGGAGCGCGCGGGGGACCAGCCGCGGGCGGGGTCGGGCAGGTCGGCATTGTCCTTGAACGGCATTTCCAGCGTCATGCTGACCGCGCCGAATCGTTCCGCCAGTTGCGCGGTGGACATGGTGAGGTTGGCCTTGCCGGGTCCGGCCTCGGGATAGCCCAAGCGCGTCTGGAAATCGGGCGTGCGGATCGCCAGCGTATCGCGATAGCGGCGGTACAGCGCCGCCTGGCGTTCGGTGAGCGAGGGAATGCCCTCGAAGCCGGCGAGGAACACCGCCGGGATCGATTCATCGCCATGCACGTCCATGGCAAAGGCGACGCCGGTCGCATCCATGGCGTTGCGCACGCACAGAACCTCCGGACTGCGCTCGGCCGAGGGCGCATGCCATTCGCGGTTGAGATTGATGCCGACCGCATTGGTTCTAAGATGCCCACGAAAGGAACCATCAGGGTTCATGTTCGGGATGATGTGGAACCGGCACTTCCGCAGCAGCAGCCGGGCATGGGCGCTGGCGGGATCGGTGAGGAGGTCGAGCGCGCCTTCCATCCAATATTCCGCCATGGTCTCGCCGGGATGCTGGCGCGCATAGAGCCAGACATGCCGGTCGCCCTCGCCCATCTCCAGGCAGTCGATCGGCCGCCCGTCGAGGCTGTGGCCGAGACAGCGATAGGACACCCCCACCCGGCTCGCCATGCGCGCGACGAGGTCGTGGTGCCGCTCCATCGAATAAGGCGGAAAGTAAGCGAGCCAGACGATCCCCGTCGCCGCCCGGTGCCGGATGGTCAGCGTGCCGCCATCCTCCGGCCCATATTGCGTGTCGGCGCGGGTCCATTCCACCCTGTCCTCCGACACGCAGGCCTGGTAGCCGGGCCAGCCGTCGGGATAGGCCGAGGCGGCAAGGCCCCTGATCCTGAGGACAAGCTCATCTCCCGGCCGGCAGGCCACGCGGAAATGGAACCACTGGAAGAAATCGCTGCCCGCGTCCTTGCGGATCGAAAGCGTAGCCTGAGTACCGACGATGTCGTGGACAACGATGTTGCCGGCGTCGAAGGCGGCGGAGATGGATATGGTCGATGCGGCTGCGGTCATCTGACCGTGATAGTGGCTCCCGATTGTCCCGGATAGTCCCTGAACAGCGCATCGGCCAGCTTGGCCGCCGCCATGCCCCGCTGCGCGGCTGGCGTGCCTTCCTTGGCGGCGGTCTCGGCGCGGCCTTCCCACAGCGCTTCACGGGTGCCGCTCCGGCTCAGCCGCACCGACAGGCGGGTGGCGATGACGGGCTTTGGCCGGCCGGAGAGATTGATGCCGATGCCGAGCCCGACGCCGCTGCCATAGCTGCCGGTCGCCCCGCCCACCCCAACGCTGACCGGGGAACCGCGCTCATAGGGCCGCTGGACCGCGACATCATAGCCGACCGTGGCGGTCAGGCGGGCGGCGCTTCCGGGTTCAGCCACGGTAAAGCCGGTGCGCGTCAGAGCCACAGCCACCGCATTGGCATAAGTGCGATACTCGATCGCCGACCCGTCGATCCCCGGCGCCGGGGCAAGCGCCACCGTTCCGGTAGTGGGCACGCCGCCTGTGTGAAAGCGGGTGACATCGACCGGCGCGACCGCCGTCGCGCAGCCGCCCAGCATGGCTGCTGGGATGAGGGGCGAGATCCATCTCCTGGTCATGACCTGTCTTCCTTGCCTCCGCGATGATGGACGCGGCGTGAATGGATATCTGTGACCGCCTGTGGCCATGCACAAGGGCTGAACGCGCCCTTGACTTTGGCCTGGACGCCCCATAGAGGCACGCCTTCGATTTTTCCGACAGCAAACCCGTAATTCCGAAGGCCCGCACATGAAGATCCGCAACTCGCTGAAGTCGCTCAAGGACCGTCACCGGGACAACCGCGTGATCCGCCGTCGCGGCCGTACCTACGTCATCAACAAGACGAATCGCCGTTTCAAGGCCCGCCAGGGCTGATCCGGCCGGGCTTTGGCCCGCTCTTATGATGGCGAAAGCGCCCGGTCAGCAATGGCCGGGCTTTTTGCTGCGCCCTGTTGCGCCACGTCAGTCAGGGATAATTGGGCGTCCTCGGCGCCTCCTCCGGCAGCGGGATGAATTCCGTCTCGCCGGGCACGCCCGCGAAGCGGCCGGCGCGCCAGTCGGCCTTGGCCTGCTCGATCCGGTCCTTCGAGCTGGAGACGAAGTTCCAGTAGAGATGGCGCTCGCCCAGCGGCTCTCCGCCGAACAGCATGATGCGCGCGCCCCGGGGCGCGTCGAGCACCACCTCGCTGCCCGGCTTCAGCACGACCAGCTCGCCCTCGGGGAAAGATTCCGGCCGACCGGCGATCCCCGTCGAGCCTGACAGAACATAGAAGGCGCGCTCCTCCGGCTCAGGGGCGACGCGGTAACGCGCGCCGGGCGCGATCACGATGTCGGCATAGAGCATCTCCGAATGGGTCTCGACCGGCGAGCGCAGCCCTTCGCTCGCGCCAACAACCAGCCGCCCGGTAATGCCCTCGCCCTCCAATGCGGGAATGGCATCGGCGGGGTAATGGACAAAGGCGGGCTCTGCCTCCTCATGCGCCTCCGGCAAGGCGACCCAGATCTGGAGCGCCGACAATGTGCCACCTTTCGCGCGGACCTCCGGCGCGGTCCGTTCCGAATGGACGATGCCGCGCCCGGCCGTCATCCAGTTGACCGCGCCCGGCTGGATCGCCTGCACCGATCCCAGCGAATCGCGGTGCAGTATCTCGCCTTCCAGCACATAGGTGACGGTGGCGAGGCCGATATGGGGGTGCGGCCGCACGTCGAGCCCCCTGCCCGGCGCAAGCTCGACAGGCCCCATGCGGTCGAAGAAAACGAAGGGGCCGACCATGCGGTGCCCCACCGACGGC
>DATJLC010000229.1:0-1992 GCA_035490755.1 Sphingobium sp. | reverse complement strand
TGCGAAAGCTGCCATGGCGCGTCGCGTTCGGATAAGGCCAGCGACCTTTTGCTGCCAGACCTCAAGTCCTGCCGCACCTGCCACGGCGGGGAGGGCTCCGGGGCCAAGGTCGCGACAGGTTGTGCGCTATGTCACAACTATCATGCCGATGATGGTGCACCATGGCTCGCGAAACGAAAGGCCAGCGATCGCCGCATCGTCGCGGAACGGCACCCCTAGCGCAGCGTTGACTGGGGACACGGCCGGGGGCATGGCTGTGTCGGGGCCGGAATGAAGGGGGAATGCCCGGGTGCTGCTTGCACAGATTACCGACATCCATCTGGGCTTCGAACCAGATAATCCGGCCGAGTTCAATCGCAAGCGGCTCGACCAGGTCATCGCGCATCTGAGCACCGGGGTGAATCGGCCCGATGTGCTGCTGGCAACCGGCGATCTGGCTGATCATGGCGACGTGGAAAGCTATCGGCGGCTCAAGAACGCGCTAAGCCTCGCGCCCTGCCCGGTGCTGTTCGCCATGGGCAATCATGATGCCCGTGACGCCTTTCTGGAGGTCTTTCCGGAAACGCCGGTCAATGACGGCTTCATCCAATATGTCGTCGATTTTCCGGGCCGGCGCGTCATCGTCATCGACACGCTGGAAGAGGGCCGACATGGCGGCGCCTTTTGCGAGCGGCGCGCCGGGTGGCTGAAGGCACGGCTCGGCGAGGCGCCGGAGACGCCGACCGTCATCGTCATGCACCATCCGCCGGTGGAAGTCGGGATAGACTGGATGAACACGCATCCGGACGAGCCCTGGGTGGAGCGGTTCGCCGATGCCATCGCCGGCCATCATCAGGTGGAGGCGCTGCTGTGCGGCCATCTTCACCGCGCGATCTCCGCGCCGTGGAAGGGCGTGACCGTCTCCATCTGCTCGTCAAGCGCGCCGCAGGTTTCGCTGGACCTCAGGCCGATCGATCCCGACCGGCCGGACAACCGCCCGATGATCGTCGCCGATGCGCCCGCTTATGCCATGCATCGCTGGACCGAGGCGGGCTTTGTCAGCCTGTTCGACACGGTGGGCGAGCAGGTGATGCTGGCGAAATATGATGCGGGATTGCAGCCGCTGGTGCGCAGCCTGATCGCGGAGCGGCCCTGAGCCGAGGGGATCAGTTCCCCTCTTCCTCGGTCGGTCCCAAGAGGTCCTCTTCATCGTCCATCTGCGGTTCGCCGGCAAAGGCGTCATTGTCTATGCGGCCGCTCCTGACCATGTCCTTCATTCGCTCGACCAGGTCCGGTTCGTCTTCGGGCATCACGGCCGCACGATTGGGCCGGCCGCCGCGTTCGCTCTCTTCGGACGGGTCGGTGTCGGCGGTCAGGGCGTCCTCCGCGACATCCTGCGCCTGATCGGGTTCCTGCTGCTCGCTGTTCTCTTCATCGATTCTGCGCGCCATATCGGCCTCCTTAAAAGCTCAACCGATATGCCTTGTCCCGCGTTCCGCCGTTATCGGCCATTGTCTTTACCGGTCCCGCCCGCCACTTAAGGAACGGCAAAGGAGGCGGTGGGATGGCGGATTACAGGGCACCGATCGAGGCGCAGATGCTCGCGTTAGAGACCGTTGGAGGGCTGGGCGGCCTGGCCGACCTGCCAGGCTTCGAGGCGCTGTCCGTCGATCTCGCCCGTGCCATATTGGAGGAATCGGCGAAGCTGGCGGAAGGCGGCCTCGCACCCCTCGGCCCCATTGGCGACCGCGAAGGCGCGACCTGGCGGGATGGCGCCGTTACCCTGCCGGACGGCTTCGCGGCGGCCTACCGGGACTATGTCGCGGGCGGCTGGAGCGGGCTTGCCGCCGATCCGGCCTATGGCGGCCAGGGGCTGCCCTTCCTCCTCTCGGTCGCTGTGCAGGAGCAGATGACCGCAGCCAACCTGGCCTTTTCGCTTAATCCCCTGCTGACCCTGGGCGCGATCGAGGCCCTGCAGGCCCATGGCAGCGCGGCGCAGAAGGCGCTCTATCT
>DATJLC010000228.1:0-9028 GCA_035490755.1 Sphingobium sp. | reverse complement strand
TTGCCGTGCTGACCCTCGCGCTTTCGGTCGTCTCCTTCCCCATGCTCGTCGACCGGCGGGTGAGCTGGGCGACGGCCATGCGCACCTCGCTGCGCGTCACCTATGAGAACCCGATCACCATAGCGGCCTGGGGCTTGATCGTGGTGGGACTGCTGGTGCTGGGCGCGCTCCCGGCGCTCGTCGGCCTCGCCGTCGTCCTGCCGGTGCTCGGCTATGCCACCTGGCACCTCTACACGCGCGCGGTGGAACGCTGAGGATTGGAGTTAGCATTCCCGTTCGTCCTGAGTAACCACTGAGCTTGTCGAAGTGGTGTATCGAAGGACTGAGGCTTGGCGTAGATGCTTCGATACGGGTCTTCGACGGGCCTGTCCTGAGCGCCTGCCTTGGCAGGCAGTCGAAGGGCTCAGCCCCTACTCAGCACGAACGGTGGTTTGGGTTACGTCGCAGTCATCCCACCCTAGCGCGCCGTCCGCCCGGCCCCCGCCCCCTGCGGCGCGGGCGGCGGCGGGCTCTTGCCCAGGGTGGCGAGATATTTGATGACGGCGGCGCGATCCTCCGGCCGCCGGAGCCCGGCAAAACTCATCTTCGTGCCGGGCACGTCGCGGGCCGGCGAAGCCAGATAGGCAAAGAGCCGGTCATAGCTCCACGCGCCCGGCTGCGCCGCCAGGGCCGGTGAATAGGCGTAGCCCGGCTTGCCCGCGATGTCGCGCCCGACCACGCCCCACAGATTGGGGCCTATGCGATCGGGACCGCCCGCCTGGAAATCATGGCAGGTGACGCAGGCCCGCGCCCTGTCCTTGCCCGCATTGGCATCGGCACTGGCGAGCAGGGTTCCAAGGTCGATGGGCTTGGCAGGCGCGGCCGCGGTCTTGGGCGCGGCAGGGGGAAGCGGCGCCTGATGCTCGATATCGCGCATATAGGCCATCAGCCGGTCGCGTTCCCCCGGCGCCTCCAGCCCGCCGGGCCAGCCCCGCTGTATGGCGGCAAGGTCCACGGGCGGCGGCGCGTCCTCTGGCTTGTAGGCAAGCGCGCCTGGATAGGTGACGGGGATCAGCCGGTGCGCGAACCAGTTGCCGGCCAGCGCGACGGTCAGCGCCGCCGCGACGGCCATGCCGGCGATCCGGGTGCGCCTGCGGGCCACGGTCAGCCGCCGCCGCCCAGGAAGATGGCGCGGGTCAAGAAAACATAATCGGACTCGATCATCATGATGCCGACCAGCACCAGCAGGACCAAAGGCGGCACCAATATGGCATAGAGCAGCGACAGCCGCTCCCACGCCATGTGCATGAAGATCGACACGATCAGCCCCGCCTTCAGCAGCATGAAGATGACGATCAGCGTCCAGCGCATGATGCCCTGGAAATGGAAATAATCGACCAGATAGGACAGGGTGCTGAGCACGAACAGATAGCCCCAGACCTTGAGATAGAGGCCGATGGGATGCTGCTGGCCGCTGCCACCATGGACCAGAACATCGTGCCGTGCCGCGGGCGCCTCGTGCTTCATGTCCCGTCCCTCCCCCTCACCACAGATAGAAGAAGGCGAAGATGAAGACCCAGACCAGGTCGACAAAGTGCCAGTAGAGGCCGGCGATCTCCACCGCCGAATAGTCGCCCGTCCGGTCATAATCCCCGCGCAGCACCTTGGACGCGACGATCAGCAACAGGATGACGCCGCAGGTCACGTGCAGGCCGTGAAAGCCGGTTATCATGAAGAAGCTGGCGCCGAATTGCGGCGCGCCCATGGGATTGCCCCAGGGCCGCACGCCCTCCTCGACGATCAGCTTGGTCCATTCGAACGCCTGCATGCCGACAAAGGCCGCGCCGAACAGCGCGGTCGCGAACATCAGGGCGGCGGTCTTGCGGCGGTCGCGCCGGTATCCGAAATTGACCGCCATCGCCATGGTGCCGCTGGAACTGATCAGGACGAAGGTCATGATCGCGATCAGGATGAGCGGGATCGACTGGCCGCCGATGGTCAGCGCGAACACCTCCGCCGCATTGGGCCAGGGCAGCGTCGCCGACGCGCGCATCGTCATGTAGGAGGTGAGGAAGCAGGAAAAGATGAAGGTGTCGCTGAGCAGGAATATCCACATCATCGCCTTGCCCCAATGGGTTTGGCGAAAGACCTCCCGGTCCGCCGACCAGTCCGCCGCGATGCCGCGCAGGCCCTGCGTGGCCTTGCCCTGGTCTTCCCTTTCCATGGTCAGTTGCGACATGACGGCATCATCCCGCGTTCTTCAGGTCGATATTAGCAGTGCGGCGAGCAAAACCCAAACCAGCAGCAGGAAGTGCCAGTAGATCGCGCAGAGCCTGACATTGCGGAACAGCCGCGCCTCCCCGCCTTCTCCGCGCATCGGACTGAGCGTGCGCGCGGCGGCGGCAAGGCCGCCCGCCAAGTGGAGGCCGTGCACCGCCGTCAACAGGTAGAAAAAGGCGTTGGCCGGATTGGCGGCGAGATAATAGCCGCCCATCTGAAACTGCCGCCAGAGCAGCAGCTGGCCCAGCAGGAAGACGAGGCCGAGCGCGCTCCCCGCGACGGTCATCAGCCGCATCCGCGCCCGCTCGCCGTTCCAAGCCGATCGCCGCGCCGCTTCCCAGGCGAGGCTGCTCGCCACCAGGACGCCGCTGTTGATCCAGAGCAGCGGCGGCTCGGGCATCGGCCGCCAGTCATGGACATGGCCATGCTCCATCAGGCCGGGCAGGCCCATGCGCATGA
The DNA here is from genome assembly GCA_035490755.1 of Sphingobium sp. GTDB lineage: Bacteria > Pseudomonadota > Alphaproteobacteria > Sphingomonadales > Sphingomonadaceae > Sphingobium. The sequence goes on along the minus strand of DATJLC010000228.1, from coordinate 6,310 downwards.
GATAGGCGGCGGCGATCAGCGCGAAGATGACCGTGGCGACGCCGAAATAGACGTAAAGCCCCACCGTTGCCGCCGCCGGGCGATAGTCCGCCGGCTCCCCATCGCCGGCATGCCCCGGCGCCTGCCAGCTCTTCTCGGCAAGACGCCCCAGCAGGCTCATGACGGCGGCTCGTCCTGCGCGATGAAGTCCCGCCTCGCCCCCGGCACGCTATAGTCATAGGCCCAGCGATAGACGATCGGCAGCTTCGGTCCCCAATTGCCGTGGCGCGGCGGCGTGTCGGGCGTCCGCCACTCCAGGCTCGCCCCGCCCCAGGGGTTGGGATCGGCCTTGGGGCCCCGGAAAAGGCTCCAGATCATGTTGTAGAAGAACAGGGCCTGCGCGGCGAACACCGCGAAGGCCGCGATGCTGATCGCCTGGTTGGCGAGATGAACAGAGTCCGGGATGAACGCCGTCTCGCCCAGCGCATAATAACGGCGCGGAACGCCCAGGACGCCCAGATAATGCATGGGCAGGAAGATCGCATAGACGCCGAGAAAGGTGATCCAGAAATGGAGCTTGCCGAGCGTCTCGTTCCACATGCGCCCCGTGACCTTGGGATACCAGTGATAGATCGCGCCCAGGATCACCAGCACCGGCGACACCCCCATCACCATATGAAAATGGCCGACCACGAAGAAGGTGTCGGACAATGGCACGTCGACGCTCACATTGCCGAGGAACAGGCCCGACAGCCCGCCATGGATGAAGGTGAAGAGAAAGCCCAATGCGAACAGCATCGGCACCCGCAAATGAATGTCGCCCCGCCATAGGGTCAGCAGCCAGTTATAGACCTTGATCGCGGTCGGTATGGCGATGATCAGGGTGGATGTCGCGAAGAAGAAGCCGAAATAGGGGTTCATCCCGCTGACATACATATGGTGCGCCCAGACCAAGAAGCTGAGGCCGCCGATGATGACGATCGCCCACACCATCATCCGATAGCCGAAGATGTTCTTGCGCGCGTGCACGCTGATGAGGTCGGAGACGATGCCGAAGGCGGGCAGCGCGACGATATAGACCTCCGGATGGCCAAAGAACCAGAACAGGTGCTGGAACAGGATCGGGCTGCCTCCCACCGTTCGGGTCGCCTGCCCTAGGGACTGCATCGCCGGCATGAAGAAACTGGTGCCGGCCAGATGGTCGAGCAGCATCATGATCGCCGCCACGAACAGCGCCGGAAAGGCGAGCAGGCCCATGATCGAGGCGACGAAAATGCCCCAGACCGACAGCGGCATCCGCATCAGGGTCATGCCCCTTGTCCGCGCCTGCAGCACCGTCGTCACATAATTGAGGCCGCCCATGGTGAAGGCGATGATGAAGATGGCCAGGCTCGCCAGCATGGTGACGATGCCCCATTGATGGCCGGGCGTCCCCTCGGTGATCGCCTGGGGCGGATAGAGAGTCCAGCCAGCCCCCGTCGGCCCGCCGGGCACAAAGAAGCCCGCCACCAGCACCAGCACCGACAACAGATAGACCCAGTAGCTCAGCATGTTGACGAAGGGGAACACCATGTCCCGCGCACCCACCATCAGCGGGATCAGGTAATTGCCGAACCCGCCCAGCAGGAAGGCGGTCAGCAGATAGACCACCATGATCATCCCGTGCATCGAGACATATTGCAGATAGTTCTCAGGCTGGATCGCGGCAAAGGCGCCGGGAAAGCCGAGCTGCATGCGCATCAGCACCGACAGCACCAGCGCCACCAGGCCGATCGCGGTGGCGGTCAGCGCATATTGGATGGCGATGACCTTGTGATCCTGGCTCCAGACATATTTGCCGATCCATGTCCTGGGATGATGCAGCGGCCTCAGGTCGTCGGCGATCGTCGTGGCCATCAGGGCATCCTCCGAGCAGGCGCGATACAGCCATTCGTGTTGGCGAGGAGGGCCGCGAGGCTGGCCGGGCCCGCCGCCGCCATCACCTGCCCAAAGCTGGTCTGCCGGGCCAGCCAGGCGTCGAAGTCGCGGCGCGGCTCCACGACCACCGACCCGCGCATCTCATGATGGCCGACCCCGCACAGCTCGGCGCAGAGGATCTCGAACCTGCCCTTCACCGTGGGCGTCAGCCAGAAATAGGTGACGATGCCGGGCACCAGGTCCATCTTCGCCCTGAACTCCGGCACGTAGAAATCATGCAGCACGTCCTTGGAGCGCAACACGACCTTGACCGGCCGACCCACCGGCAAATGCAGTTCATTGGACTCGACCAGTAGGTCGTCGCGCCCGAACGGGTCGAGCGGATTGATGCCAAAGGGATTGTCCGGCGTCATATGCTTGACGGCGGCCGTACCCAGCACGCCGTCCGCGCCGGGAAAACGGAACGACCATTGCCATTGCTGCCCCACCGCCTCGACCAAAGCGGCATCCTTGGGCACCGTCACATATTTGCTCCAGGCGGCCAGGCCCGGCGCGAGCATGCCCGCGATGCCGATCGCGGTCCAGAAGGTCAGTCGCCTTTCGAGCCTGGCATTTTCGGGCTCGTAATGGGCCGTGTTGCCCGGCCGGTGGCGATAGCGCAGCAGCGCATAGGCCATGAACAGGTTGAGCCCGACGAACGCGACGGCGCAAATCCACAAGGTGATGTCGAGCGCCGAATCGATCGAACCCCAATTGGAAGCGAGCGGCGTTTGCCACCAGGGGCTGAGCAGGTGGAAGGCAATCGAGCCAAGCACGAGCGCGGCGATGGCAATCGCAACAGGCATAGGCTCTCCCCTTCATCGCGGGCGCCCCTTGCCATGTCTCCGGCCTGTTTCGACTCGCCGCGCGGGAAACAACCAACCCGCCGAGCATATAGGCAAAGGCGGCGGGATGAAAGCAGCGGAGCCGGGATAAGAAACCAAAGCCGTTCGCCCTGAGCGAAGTCGAAGGGCCGCACCGAGCGCAGCGAGGTGTCTTCGCCTTCCGCTCAGCAAAGGCTTCGACTTCGCTCAGTCCGAACGGAATTGGGTCAGCCTAGATCAGACTCTTGGTTACGCCGATATTTACCAGGGCGTTCCGCCGCTCCTTAACCGCTTCCGCCTAGATCGGGACAAGGCGGGCAGTCTCTGCCCGATATGGAATGCTGTGTATGCGGGCATTTGGTCGACTATCGCGATTCATTCGGAATCAGTCCGGCAACGCGCTGATCCTGACCACCTTGTCGCTGCCGGTGATGATCGGTGCGGGCGGGCTTGCGACCGATTCGATCCAGTGGACGCTCTGGAAACGGCAGATTCAGCGGCAGGCGGACTCGGCCGCGCTCGCCGGGGCCTATGCCAAAGCGCAAGGCGGCAATGTCACGACCAGCGCGACCACCGAGATCAACCGCCACAGTTTCGTCACCCTGAGCGGCTCCCCAACGATCGAGAACGCGCCCACGACCGGCGCCTATGCAGGTAACACGAATGCCGTGCGCGTCGTGCTCTCGACCAGCCAGACCCTTCCCTTTTCCAGCCTGTTCCTGAGTTCACCGCCAGTCATCAGGGCAGAGGCGACCGCCGCCGCCGTCACCAGCGGCAATTATTGCGTGATTTCACTTGAATCGACCAGCAGCGCCGGCATCACCATGCAGGGCAATGCCTCGGTCAATCTGGGCTGCGGGATCGCCACCAATTCCAGGGCCGCCAATGCCGTCGTCGCGGGTGGCAGCAGCAGCATCTCCGCAACGCCCGTCGCCGCCGTGGGCGGGCTGCAATCGAGCAGCAATTATGCGTCCGGCACGACGCTTCAACCCTATTCCATCACCCAGCCGGACCCCTTTGCAGCCCTGCCTACTCCGACCGTGCCCAGTCCCTGCAACGCGAAGCTGAACGTCTCGCCAACCGAGACCATGTCCGTCACCAATTCGGGCACCGCCTGTTATCGGGGCATGGACCTGAAGGGGACGGTACATTTCGCACCCGGCATCTATTATATCGACGGCAGCTCGTTCAGCGCCGGCTCGCAGGCGGTGATCACCGGCACCGGCGTCACCTTCATCCTGACGAGCAACACCGCCGCCAGCAATCCCGGCTCCATCGCCACGCTGGACATCAATGGCGGCGCCAATATCCAGCTCACCGCCACCACCGCCGGCATCTATGCGGGCGTCCTGTTCTACCAGGACCGGCGCGCGCAGGATTCGGGCACCAACACGATCAACGGCAATGCCAGCTCGATGCTGCAAGGCGCGATCTATATGCCCTCGCAAGCCGCTTCCTTCTCCGGCGATTCGGGCATGACGACGCAATGCGTGCAGATCGTCACCCGGCGCGTCACCTTCATCGGCAACAACAATATCGTCAACAATTGCCCGAGCGGATCGGGCGCGCATTCCTTCACCGGAACGCGTGTGCAGCTGGTCGACTGACCCATGAAGAAGCCCCCACAAATCCGCTGCCTCGCCCGCCTCCTCGCCGACAGGCGCGGCGCGAGCGTGATGGAGACCGCCCTCATCGTCCCCCTGTTGGCGACGATGGTGGCCGGCGCCTCCGATGTGGCGCTGGGTTTTTCGGAGAAGCTCAAGGTCCAGCAGGCCGCCGCGCGCAGCATAGAGCTGGCGACGGCCGGCGGGCTCAGCAGCACCGCCTTCACAACCCTCCAGTACGAGGCGGCGACCGCAGCGGGCGTTCCCACGAGCCAGGTGGTCGTCGACTACTGGCTGGAATGCGACAGCGTACGCCAGTCCAACTTCAATGGCACATGCAGTACGGGCCAGACTGCCCGCTTCGTGTCCATCACCGTCAACGGCAGCTACACGCCGATATTCTCGTTCCTCCTGCGGGCGCCGATCACCGACAGCAACGGCCAGATCTCGCTCACCGGCTATGCTTCGGTGCGGGTGCAATGATCGGGCGCCGTCCATCCATGCCGCGGGACGAGCGCGGCGCCTCGGCGGTCGAGTTCGCCATCGCGATTCCCGTCCTTGCGATCCTCATCGTCGGCATCCTGCAACTGGGCATATTGTTCTTCGCGAATGCGGGCCTCCAACAGGCCGTGGAGTCGGGCGCCCGCTTCGCGACCATCTCCCCCAGCCCTTCCGATTCCGCGATCACGGCCAGAGTGACCAGCAGCCGGTTCGGCCTGGATGCCAGCCGCATCACCGGCCCGACGATCAGCCACGGCACAACCAACGGGGTCGACTGGGTCGACGTGACCATGAGCTATGCGGTCCCGCTCAACATGGTGTTCTTCCAGCTCGGGCCGATCACGCTGACCCACACGCGCCGCGCCTATCAGCCCTAGCTTTGCCTGCCCGCACCCGCGGTGATATAGCAAGACGGCCAGACCTGCGATCGAAGGGGCGAGTTCGTGGCAATTCCCAGATCCCTTTTGCCTTCGTGCGCCATGATCGCCTGCCTTTTTGCGCCCGCCATTCCCGCATGGGCCGACCCTGTGGCCGAGCTTGAAGCCCTGTCGCGCGAGACGGGCAGCCCCCAGTCCGGGCTGGCGCTCGCCCGCAGGCAGGCGGCGGGCGGCGATCTTCTTGGCGCTGTGGCGACGCTTGAGCGCGTGCTGATCACCCATCCGGAGGCGGAGGAGGCCCTGCTGCTCCATGCCAGCCTGCTCTGCCGTCTCGACGACCGCGAGGGCGCGCTGATCGAGATCGACGAACTGCGCGGCCGCCCGTTCCCGGACAAGCTCTGGACGGACGCCACCGCGCCCTGTTCCGTCCGGTCGGAGGGCTGAGCGATGGCCCGGAGCCGCGCCCTTGCCCTTTTCCTGCTCGCGCTGGCCAGCACAGGGGCCAGTGTGGGCGAGGCTGCCGCCAAGCCGCAGATTGTCGGCATCAACGCCGCCGTCCTCAATGATGTGCGGATCCGCAGCGCGGGCACGCCCCAGCCCCGTCCCGCCATGGTGCGGCAACAGGTGGCGCTCGCCGATCAGGTCCAGACCGGCCAGCGCAGCCAGCTTCAGGTGCTGCTGCTCGACAAGTCGGTGTTCACGGTCGGCGCCAACGCCCAGCTCGTGATCGACCGCTTTGTCTATGACCCCACCGGCGGCCGGTCCTTCGCCGCCTCGGTCGCCAAGGGCGCGTTCCGCTTCATGTCGGGGCGGCCGGATCGCGACGGCAATGGCTCGGTCAGCACGCCCGTCGCCACGATCGGCATCAGGGGCACGATCTTCGACGGCGTGGTCGGGCCGGACGCGGTTGCCATCGCCAGCGGGGAGAGCGCGATCGACCGCAGCATCAGGGCCGACCCGGCGACCGCCTCGCTCATCATCCTGCGCGGGCCGGGCCAGCGGACCCAAAGCAAGGCGATACCGGGCGCGATCACCGTCACGGCGGCCGGCCAGACGGTCTCCCTCGACC
>DATJLC010000227.1:0-5034 GCA_035490755.1 Sphingobium sp. | reverse complement strand
CAGCCGTTCGTCCGCCTCGATCCCCTTCGCCGCTAGCAGCGGCGCGACTAGTCCGGCCAGCCGCGCGTCACCAGCCTCGCGGATGTAATGGGCGTTCAAATTCTCGAGCTTCTTGAGGTCGAAGCGCGAAGGAGAGCGGCCGACGCCGGGCAGGTCGAATAATTCGATGGCCCGGTCCCGGTCCATGATCTCTTCATCGCCATGCCCCCAGCCCAGGCGCAGCAGATAGTTGACCACCGCCTCCGGCAGCATTCCCATTTCGTCGCGATAGGCATCGACGCCCAGTGCGCCGTGCCGCTTCGATAGCTTCGCCCCATCCGATCCGTGGATCAGCGGGATATGCGCATAGACCGGTTCCGGCCAATCCATTGCGCGAATGATGCCGAGCTGGCGAAAGGCGTTGTTCAGATGGTCGTCGCCCCGGATCACATGCGTCACGCCCATGTCGTGATCGTCGACCACTACGGCCAGCATATAGGTGGGCGTGCCGTCGGAGCGGAGCAGGATCATGTCATCCAGCTCGACATTCTGCACGACGACCCGCCCCTGCACGGCGTCCTCTATCACCGTCTCGCCTTCGCGCGGCGCCTTGAGGCGTACGGTGAAGGGCGCGCTGGCGGGCGCATCTGCCGGATCGCGGTCGCGCCAGCGCCCGTCGTAACGCATCGGCTGTCGGGCAGCGCGCTGCGTCTCGCGCAAGGCCGTCAGCTCTTCCGGCGTGGCATAGCATTTATAGGCATGGCCGGCCGCCAGCAGCGCGTGGGCCACCTCGGCATGACGGGCGGCACGCGCGAACTGAAACACCGGCGGCTCGTCCCCGCCCAGGCCCAACCAGTCGAGACCATCGAAAATCGCCGCGATCGCATCCTCGGTCGAGCGGGCGCGATCGGTATCCTCGATCCGCAGCAGAAATTTGCCGCCATGATGGCGCGCGAACAACCAGTTGAACAGCGCCGTGCGTGCGCCGCCAATATGCAGATAGCCGGTCGGCGAGGGCGCGAACCGGGTCACGACATTTGGGCTTTGTACGCCGGTGCTGGCCAAGCTAATCCTCGTATCGGAAAGGGGGAGCCCCCGTAAACGCGAACGCCCCTAGCACGGCTTTTCCGTCCCGACAAACCCCGCCGCTCGACCGAGCGCGCGCAACTGCCTCTGTGGGCTCCGGTCGCGCTGGCGGCGGGCATCATCGCCTGGTTCATGCTGCCTGCCCGGACGGACTGGATTGCCTTCATCTGCCTCTGCCTCGGTGGCGCGAGCGCACTGTTGCTGCTGGCACAGGGACAGGGGCGTTTTGCGAGAGCAGCTGGGCTTGGCCTGCTGCTGATGGCCGCCGGCTGCGTCCTGCCCTGGGGCAAGGCGCTGTGGTCAGACACCCATGTGCTGGCGCGGGCTGCCTTTGTCTCCATGGACGCGAGGATCGAGCGGGTGGTGCCGCTGCCGGGGCGCGGCATGACGCGCCTGGTCGTTTCGCCGCAGGGCCGCCCCGACCTGCCACGGCGGGTCCGCCTCAACCTGCCTTATGGCGTCAAGGCAGCGGATGCGGCTTTCGTGCGCGGCGATGTGGTGCGGGTACGCGCCCGGCTGATGCCGCCGGCGCCGGTGACGCTGCCCGGCGGCTATGATTTTGCGCGCCGCGCCTGGTTCGAAGGAATTGGAGCGACGGGCAAGATCGTGGGGCCAATGGTTTTGCTTGACCCTGCCCCGAATCGCGGCCGCGGCCTTCGTGACCGGCTGTCGGACCATGTAGCAAGCAGGGTGGAAGGCGCGCCGGGGGCGATCGCCGTGACTCTGGCGACGGGGGATCGCGGCCGTATCGCGCCCGAGGACGAGGAGGCGATGCGGCAAAGCGGTCTTTCCCACCTCCTCTCAATCAGCGGTCTGCACGTTACCGCACTCGTCGGTATCGTCGTTCTGCTCGCCTATCGCCTGCTCGCCCTGTCGACCCGGCTCGCGTTGCGCTGGCCGTTGATGCTGGTGGCTGCGGGGGTCGGGGCCGGTGCGGGTGTTGGCTACACGCTGTTGACGGGCGCTGAGGTGCCGACGATCCGCTCCTGCGTGTCGGCCCTCTTGATCATGGCGGGTTTGGCGCTCGGCCGGGAGGCGATCAGCCTGCGCCTGCTGGCGGTAGGCGCGCTTATCATCCTCCTCGCTTGGCCCGAGTCGGTGGTCGGCCCCAGCTTTCAGCTCAGTTTCATGGCGGTGATCGTGATCGTCAGCCTGTACGAGCATCCCAAGGTCCGAGCCGTCTTCGCCGCGCGCGAGGAGGCACGATGGCGGCGGCTGTCGCGAAGTCTGGGCGCGCTGCTGCTGACAGGGCTGGCGGTAGAAATGGCGCTCATGCCCATCGCCCTCTATCACTTCCACCGGACGGGGCTGCTCGGCGCGCTTGCCAATATGGTGGCGATCCCGCTCACTGAATTTGTCATCATGCCGGCCGAGGGTCTTGCCCTGCTGCTGGATGTGGGGGGATTGGGCGCACCCGCCTGGTGGGTGGTCGAAAAGTCGCTCGCCTTGCTGATCGCCATGGCCCATCTGGTCGCCGCGCAATCCAGCGCGGTCGTGCTGACCCCCGCCATTCCGCCGCTCGCCTTTGCGCTCACGATATTGGGCCTGCTCTGGTGCCTGCTGTGGCGAACTGGCTTGCGCTGGGCAGGCATCCCCATCATCGCCTTGGGCCTGGCCGGCTATGCCACCGCGCCCGTGCCGGACATATTGGTGAGCGCTGATGGCCATCATGTGGCGATCCGGACGCCGGGCGGCGGCCTTGCCCTGCTGCGGGATCGGGCGGGCGACTATATGCGCGACCAGTTCTCGGAATTATCGGGCGTGGAGGGTGAGCCACTGGCCTTGGCCGATCTGCCCGGCGCCCGTTGCTCGTCAGACCTATGCGCTGTCGCCCTGTCGGAACGGAGCGGGACGACCCATTTGCTGATGACGCGCAGTCGGCTGCGCGTGCCCTGGGCAGAAGTGGTGGAAAGCTGTGCCGCGTCCGACATCGTCATCGCCGATCGCCGGATGCCGCGTGCCTGCCGGCCGCGCTGGCTGAAGATCGACCGCCCAGACCTTGCCCGGCAGGGCGCCGCCGCCATCGACCTCGACCGGCACCGTGTGTGGCGCAGCCGCGATCCTCGTGACGAGCATCCCTGGGTGCCTGTGCGACGCTCCAGCCCGCTATGACGGCTGATCAGTTGTACCGGCGCAGCAGCCCGGCGAGCTTGCCTTGGATGCGGACGCGTTCGGGCGCATAGATTTGCGGCTCATAAGCACCGTTGGCGGGGTCGAGCCGGATGCGTCCGCCCTCCCGCCTGAAATATTTCAGCGTCGCGTCGCTGTCGTCAATGAGGGCGACGACGATCTGGCCATCGCGCGCCGTTTCGGTCCGCTGAATGAGGGCGAAGTCGCCGTCGAGAATGCCGGCCTCGACCATCGAGTCGCCAGCCACCTCCAGCGCATAATGCTCGCCCGAACCCAGCAGCGCCGCGGGGACGGCAAGGCTGTTCGATCCCTCCAGCGCCTCAATCGGGACACCGGCGGCGATCCGTCCGTGCAGCGGCACGTCGATCACGTCATTGGCGGCAAGCGGCAGGACAGCGGGGGCTGGTTTGCTGGCAGCCTGGACCGGCTTGGCCAAAGGCGGCATCACGGCGACGCCGTCGGGCAGTTTCAGCACCTCGAGCGCGCGGGCGCGATTGGGCAGGCGCCGGATGAAGCCGCGCTCCTCCAATGCGCTGATCAGGCGGTGAATGCCCGATTTCGACTTGAGGTCGAGCGCCTCCTTCATCTCCTCGAAGGACGGCGACACGCCGCCCTTGTCGAGATGCTGCTTGATGAACAGGAGCAGTTGCTGCTGTTTGGCGGTGAGCATCGCCCTTATCTCCTTGCCCGGAACGGACAGGGAACATGTAGGAAACGAATCGCGTCGGGTCAAGCGCCAATCATGATCGCGGAAACCATATCCCCCGGCGTCACTGGCGGCGCATCTACGGGGCGCTCGATCAGGGCGTCGGCATCCGCAAGCGGCATCAGCGCGGCGCTGTCCCGTGCGCCGAGAGCGGTGAGTACGCCCTGCTCGACCCGCGCGCGCAGAAATTCGGTCCGCTTGCCTCCCGCAGGCAGGCTGATCGCGCTCTCCACTTTGCTCTTCGAGGGCAGCGCGGCGGGGGAGCCCATCAGGCGGCGCACGAGTGGAAGGGCGAACAATATGGCCGTCACGAAGGCCGAGACGGGGTTGCCCGGCAATCCCAGGACGCAGGCATTGCACAGCTTTCCCGCCATCAGCGGTTTGCCGGGACGCAGCGCGATTCGCCAGAAGTCGATGGCTCCGCCCGCTGCCGCGATCGCCGGGCGCACCAGGTCATGATCGCCGACCGATGCGCCGCCGGTGGAAATCACCACGTCCGCCCCGTGCGCCGCCTCGAACGCGCGGGTGAGGGCGCCCAAATCGTCCCGCACCAATCCCATGTCCGTCACCACCGCGCCAAGTTCCCCCAGCATGGCCGCCAGCATCACGCCATTGGAGGCAGGGAGCTGGCCGGGGCCGGCGGGCGCTCCAACCGGCACCAGTTCGTCGCCGGTCGAGAGGATGGCGATGCGCGGTGCGCGGTGGACCGGAAGCGCGGCGTGCCCGGCGATTGCGGCGAGGGCGATCTGCGCCGGGCCGATCGCCGTGCCGGGCGCAAGCAGAACGCTTTCTTGTGCGAAATCGGACGCGCGGAAGCGGACGTGCCGGCCGATCCGGTCGGGCGCGTCGCCGGACAGTGCCAACCGGTCGCCTTCCGCTGTCGCATCCTCTTGCAGGAGGATGCAGTCGGCACCCGGCGGCAAGGGCGCCCCGGTAAAGATGCGCATGGCCTCGCGGGACCCTAGGGCAGCGGTTGGCGGCGTCCCACCGGCTTGCGAGACGCCCGTGATCCGCCAGGGCCCGGGCAGGTCGGCATGGCGAATGGCATAGCCGTCCATGGCGGACAGGTCGGCCCAGGGCTGATCGCGCAGGGCAAGGAGCGGCTCGGCTAGACAGCGGCCACGTGCGGCCAG
>DATJLC010000226.1:0-3859 GCA_035490755.1 Sphingobium sp. | reverse complement strand
GCCGCTTGAGCGCAAATGAATAGGCCGTCGTCACGATGACGTAGCCGAGCAGAACGATACCGAAGCGCCAGGGAAGCAGAGTGGCGAGGAGAAAGGAAGCGAACAGCAATATCGCTATGGCTGCGACGCCCGACGAGGCCGGAATCATCCCTGCCGCGAATGGCCGTTTTCGCTTCGACTTGTGCGCGCGGTCGGCATCCAGGTCGAGGAGGTCATTAGCAATGTAGATGGCCGACGCGCACAGGCTGAACGCCGCAAAAGCCAAAACGGCTTGAACAAGCCGGTTCATATCCCCCACCTGATGGCCGGCAAGAAGCGGTAGAAATATCAGCAGGTTCTTAACCCACTGGTGGACGCGCATCGCCTTCATCCAGGTTAGCGCGTTCGTGGCGGGATCGTTTATGAACAGCATGTCGCGTTGGTTGGCGCTGCACACCCGGCGTAAACGTCCATTGGACGACACCAGATAGCCGCGCCTGCAGCTCGCGAATATCGGCGCATCGTGTTTCGAATTGCCGATATAGTCGAAATTGCCCTCGCCGAACTTATTCACCAGCGCCGCCGCCTTGTGGCGGGCGGCGAGATTGATGTCCGAGGTGCTTGTCATCACCGCCTCGAACAGCCCCAGATGATCGGCAACGGCTTTGCCAAATAAGGCCGGCGAGGCGGTGCAAAGAACCACCGAGCGCCCCTTGTCGCGTGCTTCGTTGATCAGCGCCATCACTTCGGGGCGATAGACCAACAATGTGGGATCAATCCTGATCAGTTCGGCCAGCGCATGTTTGAACGAAGCCTTGCCGCCCTTCAGAGCAGCAAATAGTGACGGCAGCTTATGGGGCGCCGATTTGGCTGCCTTGAGCAGTCCCTCATGCAGCAAATCCGTTCGGATCAACGTGCCGTCGAGATCGACACACAAGGTGATGTGAGCGTCGGCGACGGTCATTGAGGCATTGGTGTCCCGCGTGCCACGATCAGCACACCGGCGATGATCAGGATCGTTCCTATGATCTTGGCCGGCGTGAAGCTTTCCCCGATGAAAATCCGTGCCAGCAATGCGGTAAACACGAAGCCCAGCGCCACGAATGGATAAGCGGTGCTCAGTTCAATCCTGGAGAGCACGAACAGCCAGACGACCGCGCTGAGGAAGTAAAGCGCGAGCCCGACCACCACCAGGGGGTTCATTCCCACGGTCAGGGCTATCGGCAGTGCGTCACCAGCCCCGATGACCCGTTGCACCGGTGCCGACGCCATGCCGAACTTCAGTATCAGCTGCGCCAATGAAGACATGGCGACGCTAACAAGGATCAGTAGAAAAACCATAATGTCCCCTTGTCGGCCTTAACTTATTTCGGCGGTGATATAGTGTCGCCATGAAAATGATCCTCGGATTATATCGCCTGCGTGCAAAGATTCAACAACGTGATAAGATTGGAGCGGGTCGACTTTTTTAAGCTTAGCTGGCGAATGGCCTTTGCCTGAACAGATGCTGTCCCGGCTTTGCTTGCCGGACCGATCTCTCATGACGCTGCACAACATTCTTTCGGTTACAAAAATCCGAAAATCGATAATGCGAATGAGTTGCAAAGATAGCTGCGCATTGCGTCAAATCGGCATTGAAACTGTCACCGAAAGCGCCTAAGCGGTCGCGAGTTTTTTTCCGGAAAGCAGGTGGAGGTTCGGATGGCCCGTAAGAAGATCGCGCTGATCGGCGCTGGCAATATTGGCGGCACGCTCGCGCATCTCGCCGCGCAGCGCGAACTGGGCGACGTCGTCCTGTTCGACGTGGTCGACGGCGTTCCCCAGGGCAAGGCGCTCGACCTGTCGCAGTGCGGCCCGGTCGAAGGCTTCGACGCCAACATCACCGGCACCAATGATTATGCCGATATCGCGGGCGCGGACGTCGTCATCGTCACCGCCGGCCTGCCGCGCAAGCCCGGCATGAGCCGCGACGACCTGCTCGGCACCAACCTCAAGGTGATGAAGGCGGTCGGTGAGGGCATCAAGCAATATGCCCCCGATGCTTTCGTCATCTGCGTGACCAACCCGCTCGACGCCATGGTGTGGGCGCTGCGCGAATTTTCCGGCCTGCCCCACAATAAGGTGGTCGGCATGGCGGGCGTGCTCGACTCGGCGCGCTTCTCCACCTATCTCGCCAAGGAGTTCAACGTCTCCGTGCGCGACGTGAACACCTTCGTGCTGGGCGGCCATGGCGACACCATGGTGCCGGTGGTGCAATATTCCACCGTCAACGGCATTCCTGTCCCCGACCTCGTCAAGATGGGCCTCGCCACCCAGGAGCGCATCGACTGGATCGTCGAGCGCGTCCGCAACGGCGGCGGCGACATTGTCGCGCTGCTCAAGACCGGTTCCGCCTTCTATGGCCCGGCCGCCAGCGCCATCGCCATGGCCGAGGCCTATCTGTTCGACCAGAAGCGCATCCTGCCCTGCGCCACGTTCCTGCGCGGCGAATATGGCGTGAGCGACCTCTATGTCGGCGTGCCGACGCTGCTCGGCGCGAACGGCGCGGAGAAGGTTATCGAGGTTGAGCTCGACGCCGACGCCAAGCAGGGCCTGCAGGTCTCGATCGATGCGGTCAAGGAACTGCTGACCGCCTGCAAGACGATTGATCCCAGCCTCGGCTGACCAAAATCATCGGTCGCGCCCGGGCCGCTGAGGGCCGGGCGTGATCCAATTCACAGGTTTAAGCCAATCTGCCCGGAAAAGGGGGAAGCATGTCCATTCTTGTTGACAAGAATACCAAGGTCATAACGCAGGGAATGACCGGTTCGACCGGTACCTTCCACACGGAAGCCGCGCTTGCTTATGGCACGCAGATGGTCGCAGGCGTAACCCCCGGCAAGGGCGGCACGACGCATATCGGCGTGCCGATGTTCGACACCGTCGCCGAGGCCAAGCATGTGACGGGCGCGACCGCGTCGGTCATCTATGTGCCGCCGCCATTCGCGGCCGATTCGATCCTCGAGGCGATCGATGCGGAGATCCCGCTGATCGTCGCGATCACGGAAGGCATTCCGGTGCTCGACATGGTGCGCGTGAAGCGCGCGCTGTCGGGTTCGAAGTCGCGCCTGATCGGGCCGAACTGCCCCGGCGTGCTGACCCCCGGCGAGTGCAAGATCGGCATCATGCCGGGCGAGATCTTCAAGAAGGGCAGCGTCGGCGTCGTCTCGCGCTCGGGCACGCTGACCTATGAAGCGGTGTTCCAGACCAGCAACGTCGGCCTCGGCCAGACCACGGCGGTCGGCATCGGCGGCGATCCGGTCAACGGCACCAACTTCATCGACGTGCTGGAGATGTTCCTCGCGGACGAGGCCACCCAGTCGATCATCATGATCGGCGAGATCGGCGGCAATGCCGAGGAGCAGGCCGCACAGTTCCTGCTCGACGAGGCCAAGCGCGGCCGCAAGAAGCCGATGGCCGGCTTCATCGCGGGCCGCACGGCGCCTCCGGGCCGCCGCATGGGCCATGCGGGCGCGATCGTCTCGGGCGGCCAGGGCGGCGCCGAGGACAAGATCGCGGCTATGGAAGCAGCAGGCATCAAGGTGGCGGCCAGCCCCTCGGAACTCGGCACGACGCTGCTCGAAGTTCTGAAGCGCTAGGATCGATCCGGGCACGGGCCCGGCCAGGAGAGGCAAGGCCATGATAGTGGTGGTGGTCACGGGCTGTTGACCATGCCGGATGACTGTGTCCGGTTGATCATGATTGGAAACGGCGATGGGTTACGAAGGCCAGACATTCGACGGCATTCCAGGCGCGGAAGAGCAGCAGGGCCCCAGTTGGGCACGGCGGGGCTGGCCCGTCGACGCCACCGATGACCTGACCGCGGCGCTCGACCCCACCC
>DATJLC010000225.1:0-5573 GCA_035490755.1 Sphingobium sp. | reverse complement strand
TCCCCGTGCCGGGGAGGATTGTGCGTCACCGGGGCGCCGGACCGAATGACCGGCCACCGAAATGGGAAAGCGGCTGGTTCGCGCCAGTGCTGAAGTCGATGATCCTGCCGACCCTGACCGCGTTCACGGCGTTTTCCGGCTGAAAAGTGTAGCAATTGGGCCGCATCCGGGTGGCGTCCGACTGCTTTTCCATCGGGATAGCGCGGCCATGGGCGATGAGGGACCCCCATTGCAGCAGGCGCGCGGCCTCGCGTTCCGAAGGATCGAGGGACGCGATCCAGGGCCGCAGCTTGTGCGAGCTGAGGCCCCTGGCCGACTTCGGTTCCACGATCACGTCATGGTCGAACTGGAAGCGCAGGAGGAGCTGGCCGTTGCGGCGGATCTCGGCCGCGTTGCGCCCCTCCACCGCATCACTGACAAGAATGTCGAAGCGGGTCGGCGCACTGTCGGCGGCATGGGCCGCTGCCAGCTCGGCGAGGTCATAGAGATGGGTGCAGTTGGCCTTCTTGCCCCCGCGCGCGGCAGCCTCCGCCAGAGCCACGCCCTCGAACGTCGTCTTGAGCATTGCCCGGGCGCCGGGACAGGTGGTCCACGGCGCGCGGTCCATGACGGCCTCGACCGCAGTCACGATCGCGCCATCATGGTGCAAGGTCACGGCCATGCAGTGAAAATCGTCCTCGACCGCCGCCGTGACCCGTCCCGGCTCGGGAAAAACCGCGAGGCGGCGCCGGAAGCCGGGCAGCGTATCGAGCCCGGCCATGGACTCAGGCCGTCTTCTCGAACAGCGGATACCAGATGCCGTCCTGCTCATCGAAGGTCACGCGCACCTTGTCGTCGATGTCGACCTCATCGACCGGGCAGCCGACGATGTTGGTGGTCAGATAGACGCCGGGCACGCCGTCCAGCCGCACGCGGGCGATGACGAAGGGCACTTCCAGCCCCGGCATCCAGGCCTGGTGGTTGATCGTGTAGCTGTCGATCGCGCCCGTGCCCGCCACGGCGTCGGGCGCCATGTTCTCCGACTGGCAATGGCGGCAGATCTGCCGGGGCGGATGCGTGTACTCCCCGCAGTCCGCGCACTTCATGATGTTGAGCTTGCCTTCCGCCCCGCCCGTCCAGAAGGGCCGGTTATCAGCGTCGAGGCGTGGCCGGGGCCGCGGTGCGTTCATAGGTCAGACATCCCGTATCAGATGGCGTTCATCGGGTCCGATGACATGCCCGCCATGGAACATGACGGGCCGTCCGGATCAAGGCCCTGTCCTTATTCGATCGCTATCCCCCAAATGGGGCCACGCCAACCGGCGCCGGCCAATAACGCCATGGCGATCCGGCCAGGCGGGCGCCATAGTACATCGCCGGAGCGATTTGGCCCCGCCTCGGTTGATTGCTATCAGGTGCGGCATCCGCGCGACCACGAGATTTTGAGTATCAGGAGTGACAAGATGAAGATCCGCATCGAGAAAGCGAAGTGCGTCGGCAATGCCCGCTGCGCGGCCGTCTCGGACGAGCTTTTTCCGCTGGACGACGAAGGCTATATCTCGACCGAGGGCTTTGACGTGCCGGAGGGCATGGAACTGTTCGCGCGCCGGGGCGCCAAGGCATGTCCCGAGCGCATCATCTTCGTCGTCGAAGAGGACGGCGAATAGACGCATATCAGACTGTTGGCCAACGGGCGGCAACAGCTACGACCAGTAATTGAGGAGATTGAGGAATGGCCGACATTTTGGGCTATAAGGGCAAGCGCGTCATCATCACCGGCTGCTTTTCCGGCATGGGCGAGGCCGCCGCGAAGCTGCTGCTGGACGTGGGCGCGGAAGTGCACGGCTTCGACTACAAGGACAGCGCCCTGCCGCTCGCATCCTTCACCAAGGTCGACCTGCGCGATCCCGCGTCGATCGAGGCAGGCGTGAAGGGCGTCGGCGGCACCGTCCACGCCCTGTTCAACTGCGCCGGCCTGCCCGGCACGACTTTCCCTGCGCTCGACGTGATGAAGGTCAACTTCATCGGCCTTCGCCACCTCACCGAGCAGGTGCTGCCGCTGATGACGGAGGGCGGCGCCATCGCCAACATCGCCTCGACCGGCGGCCTCGGCTGGAGCCGGCGCATCCCCACCAACATGGAATTCGTCACCACCAAGGGCTTCCAGGCCGCGCTCGACTGGTGCGAGGCGAACATGGAGACGGTCCGCGAGGGCTATGCCTTCTCCAAGGAGAATGTCATCGTCTGGACGCAGTTCATGGGCGCGCACCTGATCAAGAAGGGCATCCGCATCAACTGCACCCTGCCCTCCCCCACCCAGACGCCGATGATGGCCGATTTCGAGGCAGCATCAGGCAAGGATGTGGTCAGCGCCGCCGCGGAGCCGATGGGCCGCTACTCCACGCCCTATGAGCAGGCCGCACCGCTCGTCTTCCTCAACAGCGCCCTGGCGACCATCGTCAACGGCGTCGTCCTGCCCGTCGATGGCGGCTTCATGGGCGGCGTGACGACCGGCCAGATCGATCTCAGCAAGATGATGGCCAAGGCCTCCGCCTGACAGCGCCCGCGCCCGAGGACCATGAAATGACCGACACGACCGAAGCCCCGCACCTGCTGACCGAAGAACAGGACGGCATACTGATCGCGACGCTGAACCGCCCGGACAAGCTCAATGCCCTGTCCGGCCAGACCATGCGCCTGTTCGAGCAGGCGGTCCTGCGTTTCCGCGACACGCCCGAACTGCGGGTGATGCTGGTGCGAGCGACCGGGCGCTATTTCTCCTCGGGCGCGGACCTCAAGAGCGGCGACAATGACGGATCGGGTTCGCGAAGCTCGGCGTCGGCGATCCGCGAGAACCACCGGCTGCGGCTGAACGGGATGCAGCGCATCTATGACGAGATGGAGCATATCGAAAAGCCGTTCGTCGTCGCCCATCACGCCATGTGCGTTGGCGGCGGGCTTGAATTGTCGCTCTCCTGCGATTTCCGGCTGGCGGCGAAGAGCGCGGCCTATGCCTTCCCGGAGGGACTGTTCGGCGTCCTGCCGGCGTCCAATGGCGTCAGCCGCCTCACCCGCATCTGCGGGCCGCACTGGGCCCGCTGGCTGATCATGGCCAACAAGCCGGCGAGCGCTGACCTGGCCCTTACGATGGGCCTGGTTCACCAGGTCTTTCCGGACGAGACGTTCGAGCAGGATGTCATGGACTTTTGCCGCC
Organism: Sphingobium sp.; assembly: GCA_035490755.1. Taxonomy (GTDB): domain Bacteria; phylum Pseudomonadota; class Alphaproteobacteria; order Sphingomonadales; family Sphingomonadaceae; genus Sphingobium. The sequence goes on along the minus strand of DATJLC010000225.1, from coordinate 2,380 downwards.
ACCTGGCCAAGCAGAATGCAGAGCAGATGGGCGCGGCGAAGATCGCGATCGAGCTGTCCCACGATGTCAGCCGCGACCAGGCCCGTCACGTCGAGCGCATGGCCAACAGCGCGCTGATGCTGAACCCGGAATATCAGGAACGCATGGTCAATTACGTCAAGAACATCGGCTCCAAGGGCAAATAGCCCGGCGCCTCCTGCCCGGGCGGTCAGTCCGCTGACCGGCCCGCATTCGACCCGCGAATATCCCTGATGCCCAGCTCCAGCAGGCGCGCCACCGCATTCAGGCGTTCGCGCAGATGTTCGGGACGGCGCTGGTCCATGATCTCCTTCACATCGGCATCGGTCGCGAGGGTCACGGTACGTTCGATACCGGTCAGCAGCACCGTGGCCATGTCGTCGGCGCGCAGATCGCCGGACCCGGTATTGCCATCCATCTGCTCGGCCAGGAGGCTGATGACCTGCTGGGCGGAGCGGACGCGATGGATCACGATGCGCTTGTCATGCAGGTCCGCCATGCTGTTGCGCAGATGAAGCAGGCGGGCGTGCTTGCACCAGAAATCATAATAAGCCGAGACGAACGCATTGCAGCAGGCATTCAACTCGTCATCGGGCCAGCGCGTGCGCATGGCGCCGATATAGGCATCCTCGGCCGTCGCCATGACCGGTTCCAGCACCGCCAGCACCAGCTCGGTCAGGTCGCTGAAATAGAGATAGAGCGATGTCATGCCGAGCGAGGCCTGGCGCGCCACCGCGCTCAGGGTGATCGGCACTGGCTCCGGCGAAGCGAGCAGGGCTTGCGCGGCGGCGATGATGCGCTCGCGCGTGTCCCGCCCCTTGCGGCCCAGACGCTGTCCGTTGAGATTGTGGCTGACCATGGCCGGTGCCGCCGCACCGTCGGAGGACGACTTTCGCGACGCGGCCTTGGGTGGTAAGATTCCGGTATCCGGCACGCTGTCCATATTTCTCCGTCTGTAGCCCGGCGGCGGCGCGCTGTCACCCAGGCGCCACCGCCGCGCCCTGTCCTATGCCAGGCGAACTGCGATGAGCTTGCTCTCGAGATATTCCTCGATGCCCTCCAGACCCCACTCGCGGCCGATGCCGCTCGCCTTGTAGCCGCCGAACGGAATGTCGCCGGAGATGCACATGCCGCCATTGACGCTGACCGAGCCGGTGCGGATGCGGCGCGCCACATTCATCGCGCGGTCCACGCTGGCGGAGCTGACGCCGCCCGACAGGCCATATTCGCTGTCATTGGCGATCCGGATCGCGTCCTCGTCATCCTCGAACGGTATGACAACCAGCACCGGGCCAAAAATTTCCTCGCGGGCGATGCGCATATCGTTGGTGACGTCGACAAAGCAGGTCGGCTCGATGAAATAGCCGCCGCCCTTGTCGGGCCGCGCCTTGCCGCCCGCGATCAGGGTCGCGCCCTCCTGCTGGCCAAGCTCGACATAGCTCAACACCCGTTCCATCTGACGCTTGGAGATAACCGGGCCCATGACATGCCTGGGATTGTCGATCTCGCCCCAATTGTCACCGACGCTGGCATAGGCCTGCTTGAGGATCGCGACCGCCTCGGCATAGCGGCTGCGGGGCACCAGCAGCCGCGACTGCACGGCACAGCCCTGGCCGGCGTGGAATATGAGCATGGCGGACGCCACTTCCATGGCGAAATTGGGCGCATCGTCCAGCACCACCTTGGCGGACTTGCCGCCGAGTTCCAGGAACACGCGCTTCAGGGTCTGGGCGCCCTGCTCCATGATCCGCTTGCCGACCCCGGTCGAGCCGGTGAAGGAGATCAGGTCGACGCGGGGGTCCTTCACCAGCATCTCGCCGGCCAGAGCAGGATCGCTGCCGAAGACGACGTTGAGCACGCCAGCGGGAAACCCCGCCTCGGCGGCCAGCTCGCCAAAGATCGCGCCCATGCCGGGGGTGTCGGGCGCGGGCTTGAGGATGACGGTGCAGCCGGCCAGCAGGGCGGCGACGACTTTCCCAATGTTTACGTAAAGCGGCACGTTCCAGGGCGTGATCGCGGCGACGACACCGACCGCCTCATAGAGAACCTTGCGCGCGTGGTCGGCACCGAAGGCGGGGCGGACGCCATAGTCCTTTTCCCACTTTATCTCGGGAAAGAGGCGTAGATAGTCATCCCAGCCCTCCAGCGCCATGTCGACATGGGCGCGGCCCACCGCGCCCATCGCCGCGCCAGCCTCATAGCGGGCGAGATCGGACAGCCGATCATAATTGGCCTGGAACAGCGCGCGCAGCTTTGTCACCAGGTCGAAGCGCAGGGCGTGATTGGTCGACCAGTCGGTCTCGTCGAAAGCGCGGCGGGCCGAGGCGATCGCCGCCTCGACATCCCCGGCCGTCGCATCGGC
>DATJLC010000224.1:0-38699 GCA_035490755.1 Sphingobium sp. | reverse complement strand
GCGTCGGCCTGCAGTTCGGCGGGCCTTATCTCGGTCTGTTCGCCTGCACCGAGAAACTGGTGCGGCAGATGCCGGGGCGCCTGTGCGGCGAAACCGTCGATGCCGAGGGCAAGCGCGGCTTCGTCCTCACCCTTTCCACGCGCGAGCAGCATATCCGCCGTGAGAAGGCGACCTCCAATATCTGCACCAATTCGGGTCTGTGCGCGCTTGCCTTTTCGATCCACATGACCCTGCTGGGCGAGAAGGGGCTGCGCGAGCTTGCCATGCTCAACCATGCCCGCGCGGTGCAGGCAGCGGAGCGGTTGGCGGCGATCCCGGGCGTTTCGGTGCTGAACACGAGCTTCTTCAACGAGTTTACACTCATCCTGCTGAAGAACGCGCGGGACGTGGTGCGCGCGCTTGCCGACCGGCACATATTGGGCGGCGTGTCGCTGGGGCGGCTTTATCCCAATGCGGATCAGCTGGCGAACGGCCTCCTCGTCACGGTCACGGAGACGGTGACGGACGGGGATATCACGGCGCTGGTGGACGGTTTGAAGGCGGTGCTGGCATGAACATGAACACGCAGACAGAAGGGCTGGTGCAATGAACATGATGCGCGAAGGGCGTCCGACCGCACCTGTCCCTATGGAAAGCAGCAGCGCCGCACCCGCGACCTTCACCGGCAATCGCGGCCTCATGCTTGAGGAACCGCTGCTGTTCGAGCTTGGCGATGCCCAGACCACGGGCGTCGACCTTGACCCAACGCCCGTAGTCACGCGCCGCCTCGGCGGTCTCGAGCGGGCCGCGCCGATCGGTCTCGCCGGCCTTTCCGAGCCGGAGACGGTGCGCCACTATACGCGCCTGTCGCGCCAGAATTACGGCATCGACCTCGGCGTCTTTCCGCTTGGCTCCTGCACGATGAAGCACAATCCGCGCCTTAACGAGAAGGTCGCGCGGTTGCCCGGCTTTGCCGATCTCCACCCGCTCCAGCCGGTGGCGACGGTGCAGGGCGCGCTTGGCGTCATGGCGGAGCTGGCCGACTGGCTCCTGAAGCTGACCGGCATGGCGGCGGTGGCGATGAGCCCCAAGGCGGGCGCCCATGGGGAACTCTGCGGGCTTCTCGCGATCCGTGCAGCCCTGGAGGCACGCGGCGACGCGCGCTCTGTCATCCTGGTGCCGGAAAGCGCCCATGGCACCAATCCGGCGACGGCTGCGTTCTGCGGCTATCGGGTCGAGGATATTCCCGCGACGCCGGATGGCCGCGTCGATGTCGCGGCGCTCACCGCACGGCTCGGGCCGGACGTGGCTGCGGTGATGATCACCAATCCCAATACTTGCGGCCTGTTCGAGCGCGACCTCAAGACCATTGCCGACGCCGTCCACGCAGCGGGCGCGCTGGTCTATTGTGACGGCGCCAATTTCAACGCGATCGTCGGCCGGGTCCGTCCGGGCGACCTTGGCATCGACGCGATGCACATCAACCTCCACAAGACCTTCTCCACGCCCCATGGCGGTGGCGGGCCGGGTGCGGGGCCGGTGGTGCTGTCGGCGGCGCTGGCGCCCTATGCGCCGCTTCCCTTTGTCGAGAGGGCGGACGGCGGCTACCGGCTGGTCGAGGAGGAGACGGTGGCCGAGCATCATGCCGCCAGCTTCGGCCGCATGACCGCCTTTCACGGCCAGATGGGCATGTTCACCCGGGCGCTCGCCTACATCCTCAGCCACGGTGCCGATGGGCTCCGGCAGGTGAGCGGTGATGCCGTGCTCAACGCCAATTACATGTTGCGTAGCCTGGCGGGCGTGCTCGACGCGCCTTTTGCCGCAAGCGGGCCGTGCATGCACGAGGCTTTGTTCAGCGACAAGGGCCTGGCCGAAGGCTTCTCCACCATCGACATCGCCAAGGGCCTGATCGACGAGGGCTTTCACCCGATGACCATGTATTTCCCGCTGGTCGTCCATGGGGCGATGCTGGTCGAGCCGACCGAGACGGAGAGCAAGGCCGGCCTCGATCAGTTCATCGGCGCGATGCGCGTCGTGGCCGAACGGGCCAAGGCGGGCGACGCGACGCTCAAAGGCGCGCCGTGGCACGCGCCGCGCCGTCGTCTCGACGAGACCAGGGCCGCCCGCAAGCCGGTGTTGAACTGGACGCCGGCGCAGGCTGAGGCAGCGGAGTAGGGAGCCATGCCCGGCGATGCGCGCCGCCATGCCCCCGCGACGGCGCGCAACCGCGAGCCGATCGCGACGGTGCTGCGAGGCGTGCTGCCGCCCTCGGGCCTCGTTCTCGAAGTGGCGAGCGGCACAGGGGAGCATTGCGCCTGGTTCGCGTCGCTGTTCCCGGCGCTCGACTGGCAACCGACGGATCCCGAGCCCGCCGCTTTGGCGTCAATCGCGGCATGGCGGGCAAGCGCGGGCTGTGCAAATATCCGCCAGCCACTCGCCCTTGATACCAGTGCACCCGATTGGCCCGTCGATCAGGCCGACGCAATGCTGTGCGTCAACATGGTGCATATCAGCCCATGGGCCGCCACGGTTGGCCTGTTCACGACCGGGGCGAAGCTACTCTCGGCTGGCGCGCCCCTGATCCTCTATGGCCCCTATATTCGCGAGGGGCATTCAACCGCGCCCAGCAATCTCGCCTTTGACGCGGATTTGAAGGCGCGGAATAGCGCATGGGGCATCCGCAAGCTGGAGGATGTGAGCCAACTTGCTGAATCGCAGGGCTTCACTCTGGCAGCAGTCCACGAAATGCCAGCCAATAACCTGACCCTGGTGTACCGGCGGCGCTGAACCGCCTGCAATAATCGCCGCCGCCGCCTGCCAGCCCCTAAACCCTGTTTAGCCAAAGCCGTCCTAGAGGGGTGAAGGCCCGTCTTCGTACGGGCGGCCTTTGGACCAGTTTACAGGCATACGGGGAAAATCATGTTCGCAGCTATCGGCCTCGTCGTCCTTATCGCCATGGTTTTCGGCGGTTTCGCCTTTACCGGCGGCAATCTCGGGCCGGTGATGCATGCATTGCCGCATGAGATGCTCATCATTGGCGGCGCGGCGGTAGGCGCGCTCATCATCGGCAACAGCGGTGCCGACCTCAAGGCCCTGCTCGGCGGGTTGACCAAGGTATTCAAGGGCCCGGCTTACAAGAAACAGGACTTTCTCGACTGCATCTTCCTGGTCAGCAAGCTCATGAAGACGCTGAGGGTCGAGGGGCCGGTGGCGCTGGAGCCGCATATCGAGGATCCCAAGTCCTCGTCCATCTTTGCCGATTATCCGCGCCTGCTGAAGGACAGTTCGCTGGTCCACCTCATCTGCGACACGCTGCGCCTGGTCGTGGTGTCGTCGGGTACGCTCGACCCGCACGCGGTCGAGGAGGTGATGGACAACAGCCTGAAGACCCATCATCACGAGGCGATCCGGCCGGCGGACAATCTCCAGACCCTGGCGGACGCGCTGCCCGCGCTCGGTATCGTCGCGGCGGTTCTTGGCGTGGTCAAGACCATGGGATCGATCGACAAGCCGCCAGAGATCCTGGGCGCGATGATCGGCTCGGCGCTGGTCGGCACCTTCCTCGGCGTGTTGCTCGCTTATGGCATGGTCGCGCCCTTTGCCAACCGCTGCCGTTCGGTGATCGAGGCGGATGGCGCCATCTATCAGGTCGTCAAGCAGATCATCATCGCCTCGCTTCACGGCCATCCCCAGCCGCTGGTGATCGAGGCCGCGCGCTCCAATCTGCCGCACGCGAACCAGCCGGCCTTCGCCGAAGTGTTCGACGGCATGCGCGGGCGCTGAGCCATGGCGAGCGCACCAAACAAGAAGCGGGCGAACGAGCCCGAGCCACGGCCGATCATCGTCAAGAAGATCATCACCGATGGCCATGGCGGTCATCATGGCGGCGCGTGGAAGGTGGCCTATGCCGACTTTGTGACCGCGATGATGGCGTTCTTCCTGCTGATGTGGCTGCTCGGCGCGACGACCGAGAAGCAGCGCAAGGGCTTGGCCGACTATTTCACCCCGACCCTGATCAACACCAAGGAAAGCAGCGCCGGTTCGGCGGGCATGTTTGGTGGCGATGCCATGCTGGGCAAGGAGAATTATCCGACCACCGGCGGGCAGGGCAATCTCGCCATCACCATCCCGCGCGATGCGACCGGCACCAAGGATGTGGGGGGCAAGGACCTCAAGAACCGGGACCGCGAGAAGTTCGAGCAGCTCAAGCGCACCATCGAGCAGAGGCTGGAGGGGCAGAAGGCGCTGCGGCATCTGAAGCGCAACATCCGCTTCACCGAAACGATGGAGGGCCTGCGCATCGACCTGATCGACGAGGCCGACTTCGCGATGTTCGCCTCGGCGACCGACAGGCTGCTGCCGGAGGCGAGGACGCTGGTCGCCCAGGTCGCCCAGGTGATCGCGGGCGTGCCCAACCAGATCATCGTGCGCGGCCATACCGATGGCCTGCCCTATGGCGCGGGTCGGTCAATGAACAACTGGCTGCTGTCCTCGGCGCGGGCCGAGGCGACGCGGGTCGAGCTGGCGCGGGCCGGCGTCGCGTCCAATCGCTTTGCCCGGATCGAGGGGCTTGCCGACCGCGAGCCGTTCGTCGCCGGCGATCCCTATGATCCGCGCAACCGGCGCATGTCGATCCTGCTGGCCTGGTCGAAGGGACTGGACGGCAGGATCGGGCAGGGCGCCGGCGCGGAGGGGGAGACGCCGGAGGAGCGCGCCCGCATCCACGCCGCCATCCTGGCCCGCGACAATCCGCGCGCCAAGATGCAGGAGATCGCCCGCCGCGCTGACATGGGCGGCACCAGCCTGCCCGACGGCGCGGTCATCTCCAACGCTGACGCGATCCCCAAGCGCAACGCCCTGACCCCTCCGGGCAAGACGGCCGCGACGGACAAGAGCGGGCGCTGATAATCACTTTCCGTTCGTCCTGAGTAGCCACTGAGCCCTTCGACTGCCTGCCAAGGCAGGCGCTCAGGACAGGCCCGTCGAAGTGGCGTATCGAAGGGCACTGGCTTGGTGCGGATACTTCGATACGGGGCTTCGACTTCGCTCAGCCTCTACTCAGCACGAACGGTATGGGTCGGGGAGGGCGCTCCTCAAAGAAACGCCCGGAGCGCCGCCACGAAATCGGGTAGCCGGTCGTGTTGGACCCAGTGGCCGGCTCGCTCGAAGCTCTGGACCCGGACATCCTGGAACATCTTCGCCCGTCCGTCCTCGGCGGGGTTGCTGGCCCAGCTTTCCTGGCCGTGGAACAGGAGCACCGGGCAGGTGATGGCGCCCCAGATCGCGGCGCGATCCCCGTCGGTCGGATCCCAGGGCTGCTGGGCGCGGATATAGGGGTCGAATTTCCAGCCATAATCGCCGGATTCGCGGCGCTTCAGGCCCCAATAGGCAAGGTGCTGCGCCTGCTCGTCGGTCAGGTGCTGGTTGCGCGCCTTCATGCGGGCGACGGCTTCCTCGACGGAGGCGTAATAGCGCGCGTCCTTGGCGCTGAGCGCCCGGCGCTTGTCGATCCACTTGCGCCACAGCAGGCGCGCGTCCTTGTCGGGCAGGCTGTGAATGCTGCGGAAGTCGTCCATGGCGGCGAGACCCTCGATCACCGCGAGGCGCCGCACCGTCTCCGGAAACAGCCCGGCATAGCGCAGCGAGATCGCGCCGCCGTAGCTGTGGGCGACGATATTGACCGGCGTCTCGCCCAGATGGGCGATGAGGTTGGCGAGATCGCAGGCCATATATTCCATGGTGTAGACGCCGTCCGGCGACCAGTCGCTGTCGCCATGGCCGCGCAGGTCGGGCGCCACGATGTGCCAGTCGTCGCGCAGTTCCCGCGCCACCCAGTCCCAACTGCGGGCATGATCCTCGCCGCCGTGGATGAGCAGCAGCAGCGGCGCGCCGGCATTGCCCCAGTCGACATAGTTGAGCGTCAGCCGCTGCGATTCGAAGCGATGCGCGACCGGACCCAGCCCGTCCGCCATCGGGGTGCCTTTCGCGCTCACTGGCCGGTGAAGACCGGCTTGCGCCGTTCCAGGAAGGCGGCAACAGCGTTCAGCGCGTCCGGCCCGGCCAGCGCCGCCGCGATCGCATCGGCCTCCGCGTCGAGCTGGGTCACAAAGTCATTGGCCATGCTGCCGGCGAACAGCGTCTTGACCGCGCCGAACGCGGCGGTAGGGCCATCGGCGATCGTGCGAGCGGTCGCCATCGCCTCGGCATCGAGCGCCTCGTCGTCGACCACCCGGGTGACGAGGCCATAGGCGGCGGCTTCCTCGGCATTGAGGCGGCGGCCGGTATAGGCGAGCTCCTGCGCACGGCGCAGGCCGATGGTGCGTGGCAGGCTCCAGGTGGCGCCGCCGTCGCAGGTCAGGCCGATCGCGGCATAGGCCCAGAGATAGCTGGACGAGCGCGCGGCGATGGCGATGTCGGCTGCCGCCACCAGGCTGAAGCCGGCACCCGCGGCCGCGCCCTGCACCGCCATGACGACTGGGGCGCGATGTTCGTGCAGGATGCGCAGCGCCTCGTGCAGGCGGCGCGCCATCCGGCCGATCATCTCGGACGGATTGTCCGCGCCGACGAAATCGTTGATGTCGCCGCCCGCGCAGAAATTCCGCCCCTCGGAACGGATCAGCCAGGCGCGCGTCGCGGGATTGGCGGCGAGCTCCTCGATGGTCCCGGCCAGCGCGTCGACCAGCGCCATGCTGACCGCGTTGCTGGCCTCCGGCCGGTTCAGCGTGATGACCGCAACGCCCTCTTCTATCCTGCCCAGGACCAGTTCCGTCATGCTATCACTCCTCTTGTCGGAACGCGCATAGACGAGGTGCGGTTGCCCGCGCAATCGGGGTGGGCGGATATGGCGCCGCCGCGCCTGCGCCGCCAAACTTCACTAACCCCGCCCGTGTGCGGCATGGAAGTTTTGACAAAGGTCGGGGTGGGCGACTTTGGCCGTGACGGTGGATAGGGCTGTCTCCTGAGCTGCGGCGGGGTGCGCGCGCCGAAGGAGGATGGCAGGAGGGGGTGGGTGTAGGACAGGTGGGGGTGAGCGCCGTTGATCGGGCTGGGAACAGGGGGTGGGGCAAGGCCCACCCCGCGCGTCTCACAGGCCGTCAAGACCCTTGCTGACCAGGACGTTCACCGCAACCCGGCGGTTCTGTGCCTTGCCTTCGACGGTGTCGTTGCTTGCCGCCGGGTCCGCTTCGGCCATCCCGGTGGGGGTAAGCATGCGATAGGGTTTCCAGCGGCAGACCTGCTGAAGATAATTGACGACACGGGCCGCCCGCTTTTCGCTGAGCGTCTGGTTGAATTCCTCGCTTCCCGTCGAATCGGTGTAGCCAACGACAAGCAGCAGGGCGTTATTCATCCCCTCGGCTGTGGTTGCCGCGGCGCAGAGATCGGCTTTCGCCTGATCGGACAGAACCGCTTTGCCGGTGTCGAAGTTCACGTTCGTCGTGCTTTTGACATTATATTTGTCGATATCCGCCATGCGGCCGCGTAGCGCTTCAGTGGCAGCAGTCTGTTCGGCAAAGCGCTGGTCAGTGCCGTTGTGGATCATTGACGCGGTCTTGAGGTCCTTGTTCTTAAGATTGATCTGGCTCGCCACCAGTGCACCGCCTGACTGCATTGTCTTGACGCTAACCGGCAGGCCGTTGAGCAGCGAAGTCGCTGCAAGCTTGCTCCGACTGAGACTCAAAAATCCTCCGCTGGCCTTGATCCGAGTGGCATCATTGATGGTGATGACTGACTTGCTGCCGTCGGCGGTCGTGACTTGCATCCTGTCGCCGCTGCGCGCGGAGATGATGCCTTCGATGTCAGGGCCTTTCGTCGCCGGTTCAGGCGAAGACGTGTCCGTTACAGTCCCCGTGACCCCCTCCTCGACCTGGTCCTGCTGCGGCTGCGGCTGCTGCGCAGCCATGCTGCCAGAGGCCGGCCCGGCGAGCATGGCAAGCAGTAAGAAAACTCTGGGGCTTTTGGAAATGACACTCATTGCGCTACTCCTTCAAACTGGTCTGGCCCGCGTGATCGCAGCTTCTCGTCCAGCCGCCTTCCGCTGCGGCGTATCCGGCTGTCAGAACCCTCTCCAACAGCTTCATTGAAATCTGCGGCATGAAGCTGCACCTGAACATTTGGCTAGCTGCACCTGAACATTTGGGGCTTCATGCCTGTTCAGGCGGACATTGCGGGCAGATGAACAAACCCCGTGAATCGGGTAGTTGTGCCGGTCGTTCGAGCGCATCATGCGGCGAATGGATGTCGGCTACGGCGCATGAACGTAAGTCCAATTTCGTTCGCTCGCGACAAACGATCGCTCGCATGTACGTCGCTATCGGGATGGACCATGCAGGCGACGCACGACGAGAATGGGGGCAGAGCCTCGACCCAACCAACTTGCGCCGGGGCGGCAGCACAAGAAAAAGCCCCCGCCGGTAGTCTCCGGCGAGGGCTTTTCAATCTTGCGGCGAGGCCGTCCGATCAGGCGCTGGCGACTTCCGCCACGTCGACCTTCACGCCCGGTCCCATCGAGGAGGAGAGGGCGATCTTGCGGACATATTTGCCCTTGGAGCCCGAGGGCTTGGCCTTGACGATCGCGTCGACAAACGCGTCGAAATTGCGGCGCAGGTCTTCGGCGGCGAAGCTCGCCTTGCCGAGGCCGGCGTGGATGATGCCCGCCTTTTCGACGCGGAACTCGATCTGGCCGCCCTTGGCCGCCTTGACCGCTTCGCCGACATTGGGCGTGACCGTGCCGAGCTTGGGGTTGGGCATCATGCCCTTGGGGCCGAGCACCTTGCCGAGACGGCCGACCAGACCCATCATGTCCGGCGTGGCGATGACGCGGTCGAAGTCGAAATTGCCGCCCTGGATATGCTCCAGAAGGTCTTCGGCGCCGACGATCTCGGCACCGGCGGCCTTGGCCTCTTCGGCCTTTTCATTGCGGGCGAACACGGCGACGCGCACATGCTTGCCGGTACCGGCCGGCAGGGTGACGACGCCGCGCACCATCTGGTCGGCGTGACGCGGATCGACGCCGAGATTCATCGCGACCTCGACGGTCTCGTCGAACTTCGCGGTGGCGTTGGTCTTGATGAGGCTGATCGCCTCGTCGACGCCGTGCAGCTTGTTGCTGTCGATCGCGGCGGCCAGCGCCTTTGCCTTCTTGCTCTGCTGTGCCATGTCCTTAGCCCTCCACCACGGTGAGGCCCATTGCGCGGGCGCTGCCTTCGATGATCCGCGTCGCGGCCTCGATGTCGTTGGCGTTGAGGTCCTTCATCTTCTGCTCGGCGATCTGTGACAGGGCCGAACGCTTGATCTGTCCCGCGCTCACCTTGCCGGGTTCCTTGGAACCGGACTTGAGGTTCGCCGCCTTCTTGATGAGGAAGGTCGCTGGCGGAGTCTTGGTGATGAAGGAGAAGCTGCGATCCGCATAGACGGTGATGATCGTCGGGATCGGCATGCTCTTTTCAAGGTCCTGCGTGGCGGCGTTGAACGCCTTGCAGAATTCCATGATGTTGACGCCGCGCTGACCCAGCGCAGGGCCGATCGGCGGGGAGGGGTTGGCGGCTCCGGCCGGGACCTGGAGCTTGATATAGCCGGTAATCTTCTTGGCCATTGTCACTCACTCTGTAATGGGCAGGGCGCTGTCGCACTCGGCCCGGTTCAAGTTTAGCGGTCAAGCAGACATCCCGAGGATGTCCTCCCGCGCGCGTATATCCCCGTTTGAGCGGGGAATTCCGTTTGATCGTCATCCCAGCGAAGGCTGGGATCTCATGCGGCCAGGTTGAACCAGGCAATAGGAGATGCCAGCCTGCGCTGGCATGACGGTGATTACTTCGACAGCTCGACTTCCTCGAAATCCAGTTCCACCGGCGTGGCGCGGCCGAAGATGCTGACCGAGACCTTCACACGCGCCTTCTCGAAGTCCAGCTCCTCGACGGTGCCGACGAAGCTCGCGAATGGGCCGCCCAGCACCTTGACGCTGTCGCCGATCTCATAGTCGACATTGACCTTGTGACGCGGTGCGGCGGCGGCTTCCTCCTTGGTGTTGAGGATGCGCGCGGCCTCCGCCTCGCTGATCGCCTGCGGCTTGCCCGATGAACCGAGGAAGCCTGTCACCTTGGGCGTGTTCTTGACCAGGTGATAGACGTCGTCGTTCATGTTCAGCTTGGCGAGGACGTAGCCGGGGAAGAATTTCCGCTCCGACTGCACCTTCTTGCCGCGCCGGACCTCGGTCACGGTTTCGGTCGGGACCTCGACGGCCTCCACCAGCTGCTCAAGGCCCATGCGCGTGGCCTCGGCCATGATCGCGTCGCGGACCTTGTTCTCGAAGCCCGAATAGGCGTGGATGATGTACCAGCGCGCCATTATTCTCTCTTGCAACTCCAAATGACTGAAACGGCCGTCCGCCGGATGGCCTCAGGGCTGACCCGCGGCGAGACCGAGCAGGAAGCGCACGATCCAGCCGAAAACCGAATCGATCCCCAGGAAGAACAGCCCCAGCACGCTGGTCATGATGACGACCATGATCGCGGTCATCACCGTTTCCCGCCGCGACGGCCAGACGATCCTGTTCGCCTCCGTACGGACTTGCCGGAAGAATTCGCCGGGAGAAGTCTTCGCCACGATCTGCCCTGCATCCTTTTACACAAACGAGAGACGAGAAAACAGGCCGTTTTCCGGCTCGACAGCCGGATCAGCCCGTTCCGCTCGCCTCGAAATATCCGCCGCCCTTACGCGGGAAAGGGGCGCTATGCAAGGTCTGGCAGGCGTGGGGAAACCGGGCATTTGACCCGCCCACTCCCTATGTGTATTTATATACACATGGAGCGGGACAGCAAGCGGATCGTTAGGCGCCTGATCGCGGATGGTTTCGAACTAGTGTCGGTCAAGGGTTCGCACCACAAGTTTCGCAAGGGCGACCGCATCGTCATTGTGCCGCACCCGAAAAAGGATCTGCCGCTCGGTACTGCCCGCAGCATCGCGAAAATGGCCGGCTGGGAATGATGCCGGCCAAGGAAGGTGACTATGAAATATTTCCACGCCCTTGTCTGGAAGGACCCAAACAGCGCCTATGGCGTCGAGTTTCCCGACCTTCCGGGCTGCTTTTCCGCGGCCGACCGGATGGAGGATATCCTCCCCAATGCCTGCGAGGCGCTTGAGCTATGGTTCGAGGGCGCCGACATGGTCGAGCCGCGTCCGATCGAGGCCGTGCGGGCGATGGTCGCCGGGCAGTTGGCCGAGGGCGCGTTCTTGCTCGCGGTTCCTTATTTCACCAGCAGCAGTAAGCCGGCCCGGGTCAATATCTCCATCGATCGCGGCACCCTGGCCGCCATCGACAATGCGGCGGCTGCGCGCAAGCTGACTCGCAGCGCCTTTTTGGCCGAGGCCGCTCGCAATGAGATTGAGGGAAGGCACTGACCGCGATCATCGCCAGGCCGCCTGGCAGGAGTGGAGGGACTCGAACCCCCGGCATTCGGTTTTGGAGACCGACGCTCTACCAGCTGAGCTACACTCCTGCGGCCGGCGAAGGCGGCGCTTTACCGTGGGAGCGGGCGAAGGGCAAGCGGCAATGGCGGCACTGCGGCAGGACGGCGATCTATGCCTTGCCCAGCCCCTGCCAGCGCCCTTAACCTGTATCTATGATCAAGGTCGCGAGCTACAATATCCGCAAGGCCATCGGCACCGACCGCAGGCGCAATCCGGAGCGGGTCATCGAGGTGCTGAACGAGCTGGACGCGGACGTGATCGCGCTGCAGGAGGCCGATCGCCGCTTTGGCGAGCGCCATGCCGTGCTGCCGCCCCGGCTGCTGGAGGCGCACAGCGCCTATCGCGCGGTGCCGCTCGCCATCGGCGCCACCAGCATGGGCTGGCACGGCAATGCGATCCTGGTGCGCCAGGAGGCCGATGTGCTCGCGCATGACCTGCTCCATCTGCCCTGCCTGGAGCCGCGCGGGGCGGTGAGCGCGACGGTGACGGTGCGCGGCATCTCGCTGCGCCTGTTCGGCATGCATCTCGATCTGTCGGGCCTCTGGCGCCGGCGCCAGGCAGCCGCCTTGCTGCATCAGGTGGAGGTCGCCAATGCCCATGGTCCGGCGCTGCCGACCGTGCTCCTGGGCGATACCAATGAATGGCGGCCAGCGGGGGGATGCCTGCGCGATTTCGCCCGCCATTACAGCATCGTCGCATCGGGGCGCAGCTATCATGCCACCAGGCCCGTCGCGACGCTCGACCGGATCATGCACAGCAGCGACCTGGTGGCGCGCGCATGCGGGGTGCACAATTCGCCCCTTGCCCGCCACGCGTCGGATCATCTGCCGGTCTGGGCGGTGCTCGAACCCGCCTTGCCATCGCCGCACTCGACATAAGCGGCAATAGCGGCCATCCTCGGCGCCATGCGGGAGAAGGAACTGCGGCTGGCGCTCATCTGCTATGGCGGCGTCAGCCTGGCCGTGTACATGCACGGCATCACCAAGGAGATCTGGCATCTCGCCGCCGCCAGCCGCGCCTTTCATGCCGGGGATCGAACGGAGAGCGGGACCCGCGCCGTCTATCGCCGGATGCTGGAGGAGGCGGAGACCGCGGCCGGGACACGCCTGCGCGTCATGCCGGACATATTGGCGGGCGCCAGCGCGGGCGGGATCAACGCCATTTTCCTGGCCCACGCTATCGAGACCGGCCAATCGCTCGAGCCACTGACGCAGCTCTGGCTGGAGCGGGCGGACGTGGACATCCTCCTCGATCCCGACGCGCGTCCGCTCAGCCGCTTCACCAAGTTCTGGGCGGCGCCGATCCTGTGGATGCTGTTCCGGCGGCGCGGCGATTCGGTGGAGCGCACCGTCTCGCCCGAAACCCGCGAAGAAGTCAGGCGCAAGCTGTCCAATTTCGTGCGCGCCCGCTGGTTCGCGCCGCCCTTTGGCGGGGCGGGCTTCGTGCGCCTGCTGCTCGACGCCTTCGACGCCATGGCGGCGGCGGGCAACGGACCGCCGCTGCTGCCGGAACGCTATCCGCTCGACCTGTTCGTCACCGCGACCGATTTCGCGGGTCATGAGGAGTTGCTGATGCTCAACAGTCCGCGTGCGATCGTGGAGACGGAGCATCGCCTCTCGATCGGATTTTCAGCGCGTGGACTTCGGCCGCGCACCCTGGCCGATCCCGCCGAGCTCATCTTCGCGGCGCGGGCGACAGCGAGCTTTCCGGGCGCCTTCCCGCCCTTTACCGTGCGTGAGCTGGACAAGGTGCTCGCCGAGCGCAAGCGCTTCTGGCCGGGCAGGGCGGCGTTTCTGCGCCGCATCCTGCCCCGCCAGTTCGCGGCCGGCACGGCCGAGACCACGCCGCTGATCGATGGATCGGTGCTGGTCAACGCGCCCTTTGCCCAGGCCATCGGGGCGCTGCGCAACCGCCCCGCCCGGCGGGAGGTGGATCGCCGCTTTGTCTATATCGAGCCGACGCCCCATGCCGAGGGGTTCCGCATCACTGCCGCCGGGCGGCGGGAGAAGACGAGCGCGTCCGTGCCCTTGCCGGGCTTTTTCCGCACCATATTCGGCGCGGTCAGCGACATCCCGCGTGAGCAGCCCATACGCGACGATCTGGAGGGCATCGCCCAGCGGTCGGAGCGCATCCACCATATGCGGCGGGTGATCGAGGCCATCCGCCCCTCGATCGATGCGACTGTGGAGGCGACGATCGGGCGGCCGTTGTTCCTCGACAACCCGACGCCGCGCCGGCTCTCGTCCTGGCGCGCCAAGGCCAACGGCAGGGCGGCGCGCGCGGCGGGCTTCGCCTATGCCGCCTATGGGCAGCTGAAGCTGGCGCGGATCATCGACGATCAGGCCGCCCTGATCACGGCCATGGCCGAGGACGCCGGCCTGGATGTGGCGGCGGTTCGCGCCCGGCTGTGGGAGCATGTCCATATTGCCGGAGCCGACATTGTGCAGGCGACATCGGGTCGCGGCCAGGACGAGCAGGCGGTGCAATTCCTGCGAGAGCATGACATCGCCTATCGCATCCGCCGGTTGCGGTTCCTGGCGCGCCGCCTTGCCGAAAGCGGGGAGGAGGGGCAGGCCGATGGCGAGCGCCAGCGCGTTGCCATGCGCACGATACTTTATGACGCGCTGGCGCAATATGCTGCGCTGGAGGAACCGGACTTCTATACCGTCGACGTTCGCGCTCAGGCCGCGCACGTCCTCAATGCGCCGGGTATCACCCTCTCGCTCCTCGCCGCGACGCGCCGGCTGCGGGCGCTGGACGAACAGATGGAGGAGCGCTTTTCGGTGGCGCTCGGCGATCTTGCCGTCAGCGACAGGCGGCGGCTGCTGCGCGCCTATCTCGGCTTTCCCTTCTACGACATCGCGACGCTGCCCATGCTGCAGGGGGAGGGCCTGGACGAATATGACCCGATCAAAGTCGACCGCATCTCGCCTGAGGACGCGACAGCGATCCGGTCCGGCGGGGTCGAGGAGACGCTGAAAGGCATAGAGTTCAACAGCTTCGGCGCGTTCTTCAGCCGTGCCTATCGCGAGAATGACTATCTCTGGGGCCGGCTCCACGGCGCCGACCGGCTGACCGACATATTGCTGTCCGCCCTGCCAGCGCCGCTCACGACACCTGTGGCTGAACTCAAACGCGCGCTGTTCGAGGCGATACTGGACGAGGAGGAGGGACGCCTGGCCAGCCAGGGGGAGCTGATTGGGCAGATTCGGCGGGAGATTGGCTGAAGAGTGTTTTGCTCAAGCGGAATCGTACTCCTGCGGAAGCAGGAGTCCAGGGCAGTATGGCGTGGCAGATTACCCTGGGTTCCTGCATTCGCAGGACCACGGCCTCCGATTTCCACCAAGAGCGCGCCGCGTCAAATCTCACGCAGGTCGCGCTATAGTTTTTTGTATCGCATCTTTTTTTTGCGCAAAAACCGGTTCCCACTTTTGCGTACGATGCTCTCGCCCTACGCAGCGCCGCATCTGCCGGCGCTATGGATGCTGAAACAAGTTCAGCATGACGAATATACATGCAACGACTTGGGTGACTGCGTGGGCCAAGCTCACCCGCCCAATATATCCTTCAACTTGCCGAAGAAGCCGGTGGATTGGGGGCATTCCTCGCCGGTCTCGGTTTCGCGGAACTCCTCGAGCAGTTCCTTCTGGCGGGCGGTCAGCTTGGTGGGCGTCTCGACGTCGATCTGGATGACGAGGTCGCCGCGTCCGCGTCCGTTCAGGACCGGCATGCCGGCGCCGCGCTGGCGCAGTTGCTTGCCGGACTGGATGCCCGAGGGAATGTGGATATGGGTGCCCTCGCCATCGAGGCCGGGCACGGTGATGCTGCCGCCCAGCGCCGCCGTCGTGAAGCTGATCGGCACGCGGCAGAACAGATGGGTCCCCTCGCGCTCGAAGATCGGGTGGCGGCGGACATGGAGGAAGATGTAGAGGTCGCCCGCAGGCGCGCCGCGCGCGCCGGCCTCGCCCTCGCCCGCCAGCCGGATGCGCGTGCCCTCGTCGACGCCGGGCGGGATGTCGACCTTGAGCTGCTTGGGCCGGTCGACGCGTCCTTCGCCCCGGCAGGTACGGCAGGGATTCTTGATCCGCTGTCCGGCGCCATGGCAAGCGGGGCAGGTGCGCTCGACCACGAAAAAGCCCTGCTGCGCGCGCACCTTGCCGTGCCCGCCGCAGCTGCCGCAGGTCTCGACGCTGGTGCCCGGCTCGGCGCCGCTGCCGTCGCAGCTGTCGCAGCTGGCCGAGACCTCGACGCTGATCGTCTCCTGCTTGCCGTGGAAGGCGTCTTCCAGCGTGATTTCCAGATCATAGCGCAGGTCCGCGCCGCGCCGGGACTGCTGACGACCGCCGCCGCCGCCGAAGCCGCCGCCAAAGATCGTCTCGAAAATATCGCCAATGTCGGAGAAGCCGCCGCCACCGAACCCGCCGCCGCCATTGCCATTGCCCATGTTCTGGAAGGCCTCATGGCCGAAGCGGTCATAGGCGGCCCGCTTCTGCGGATCCTTCAGGCAGTCATAGGCCTGGTTCAGCGCCTTGAACCGGGCCTCGCTGTCCTTGCAGCCGGGATTCTTGTCGGGGTGATAGCGCATCGCCATCTTGCGATAGGCACTTTTGAGGGTCGCCGCGTCGGCGGTCCGCTCGACTTCCAGAAGCTCGTAAAAATCCAGATCCACGCTCATGCCAACCCGGCCCCAGCACAATGAAGGGCGTCCGCGCCGCCCGAGTGGCGGCGCGGACGCTCAATGTCACATCAGCCTTTGTTGCTGCCTTCGTCAACTTCCGAGAACTCGGCGTCCACGACATTCTCGTCCTTGGGCGCGCCGCCATCGGCGGAAGGCGAGGCAGCGGCCGCCTGCTCCTTCTCGTAGATGGCCTGGCCGAGCTTCATGGCAGCGGTGGCGAGTTCCTGGGCCTTGGACTTCATCGCTTCGACATCGCCGCCTTCAATGGCGGTCTTGGTCGCGGCGATGGCGGTTTCGATCTCGCGCCGCAGCGTCTGGTCGACCTTGTCGCCATGCTCCTCGATCTGCCGTTCGGTGGTGTGGACCAGGCTCTCGGCATTGTTCTTGGCCTCGGCCGCCTCGCGCCGCTTCTTGTCCTCCTCGGCGAAGCGCTCGGCGTCCTTGACCATCTGATCAATGTCGGCGTCACTGAGGCCGCCCGAAGCCTGGATGCGGATCTGCTGCTCCTTGCCGGTGCCCTTGTCCTTGGCATGGACATTGACGATGCCGTTGGCGTCGATGTCGAACGTCACCTCGATCTGCGGCACGCCGCGCGGCGCCGGCGGGATGCCGACCAGGTCGAACTGGCCGAGCAGCTTGTTGTCCGCTGCCATCTCGCGCTCGCCCTGGAAGACCCGGATCGTCACCGCCTGCTGATTGTCGTCTGCGGTCGAGTAGACCTGGCTCTTCTTGGTCGGGATCGTGGTATTGCGATCGATCATTCGGGTGAACACGCCGCCCAGCGTCTCGATGCCGAGGCTGAGCGGGGTGACATCGAGCAGCAGCACGTCCTTGACGTCACCCTGCAGCACGCCCGCCTGGATGGCGGCGCCCATGGCGACGACCTCGTCCGGATTGACGCCCGAATGCGGTTCCTTGCCAAAGAACTCCTTCACCGCCTCGCGCACCTTGGGCATGCGGGTCATGCCGCCGACGAGGACGACTTCGCTGATCTCGCTGGTGGAAACACCGGCGTCCGCCATGGCCTTGCGGCAGGGTTCCATGGTGCGCTTGATGAGGTCGGCCACCAGCCGCTCCAGATCAGCGCGGCTGACCGACTTAACGAGGTGCTTCGGCCCGTTCTGGTCGGCGGTGATGAAGGGCAGGTTGACCTCGGTCGTCTGCGCCGAGGACAGCTCGATCTTCGCCTTTTCCGCCGCTTCCTTCAGGCGCTGGAGGGCGAGCTTGTCCTTGGTGAGGTCAATGCCCTCGGCCTTGCGGAAGTCCTCGGCCAGATATTCGACGAGCTTGGCGTCGAAATCCTCGCCGCCGAGGAAGGTGTCGCCATTGGTCGACTTCACCTCGAACACGCCGTCGCCAATCTCCAGGATGGAGATGTCGAACGTGCCGCCGCCAAGGTCATAGACGGCGATGGTCTTGCCGTCCTGCTTGTCGAGGCCATAGGCCAGCGCGGCCGCGGTCGGCTCGTTGATGATGCGCAGCACTTCGAGGCCGGCGATCTGGCCGGCGTCCTTGGTGGCCTGGCGCTGGGCGTCGTTGAAATAGGCGGGCACGGTGATGACCGCCTGCGTCACCGTCTCGCCGAGATAGGCCTCCGCGGTTTCCTTCATCTTCTGGAGGATGAAGGCGGAGATCTGCGACGGGCTGTAATCCTGGCCGCCGGCCTTCACCCAGGCGTCGCCATTGGGACCCTTGGCAATGGCATAGGGCACCAGTTCCATGTCCTTCTTGGTCATCGGATCGTCGAAGCGCCGGCCGATCAGGCGCTTGACGGCATAGATCGTATTGTCCGGATTGGTGACGGCCTGGCGTTTGGCGGGCTGGCCGATAAGGCGCTCCCCATCCTTGGCGAAGGCGACGATGGAGGGCGTGGTGCGCGCGCCTTCCGCATTTTCGATCACTTTCGGTTTGCCGCCATCCATCACCGCGACGCAGCTGTTGGTGGTGCCCAGATCGATGCCGATTACTTTAGCCATTTACGTCCTCTTCAAACCCCAGAATTGTGTCAGCGGTTTGCGGCCCCCGCCCGCAGAAAGCGCCAGAACGGACCCGCTTCGGTGGCGGATATAGGTGGGCTTTCGCGCAGGACAAGATACCTCGCGCGCCTTCGTTGCGGGCGCGGGCCATAATGTGCAGCGCTTGCGGGCGGCGGCGCACAATCGGCTGTGGCGTTCAGGCGTGGCTGCCACTAGATAGCGCCCAGCCGACTCGTGCCCCCGGAGCGCGGGTCATGAAGATCCGCCGCCAAGCGACCATGGAAACACGAGCAGGGAACCAGATGCGCATCGCCATTGCCTCCGATCATGCCGCCGTGGCGCTGAAGGCGGAACTCACCGAATGGCTGCGCGCCGCGAGCTATGAGGTGGAGGATCTTGGCCCTCACGACATCAGCAGCGTCGATTATCCCGATTATGGCTACAAGCTCGCCGCCGCGATCGCCGACGGACGCGCAGATCGCGGCATCGCCTTGTGCGGATCGGGCATTGGCATCTCGATCGCCGCCAACCGCAATCCCGCCTGCCGCTGCGCGCTGGTGTCCGAGCCGCTTTCGGCCCGCCTCGCGCGCGAGCATAATGACGCCAATGTGGTCGCCATGGGCGCGCGCCTGATCGGGCCGGACATGGCCAAGTCGATCCTCACCGCCTTCCTCTCGACCGAATTCGCGGGCGATCGCCATGTCCGGCGCGTCGAGAAGCTCTCCAATCCGCCAAGCACCTGAAAGGATCTAGGACCATGGCATCAAACCCGGTAGTCGCGGCAGCCAATGATGTGCCCGCCGGCTTCTTCTCGGCCGACCTTGCCCAGGCCGATCCGCAGGTGTTCGACGCGATCGCCAAGGAACTGACGCGCCAGCGCGACAAGATCGAGCTGATCGCGTCGGAGAACATCGTCAGCAAGGCGGTGCTCGAGGCGCAGGGATCGATCTTCACCAACAAATATGCGGAAGGCTATCCGGGCAAGCGCTACTATGGCGGCTGCGAATATGCCGACATCGTCGAGACGCTGGCGATCGAGCGGGCCAAGCAACTGTTTGGCTGCGAGTTCGCCAACGTCCAGCCCAATTCGGGTAGCCAGATGAACCAGGCGGTGTTCCTGGCGCTGCTGCAGCCGGGCGACAGCTTCATGGGCCTCGACCTCAATGCGGGCGGGCACCTGACCCATGGCTCGCCGGTCAACATGTCCGGCAAGTGGTTCAAGCCCATTCCCTATACCGTGCGCCCCGACGATCATCTGATCGACATGGAGGCGGTCGCCCGCATCGCGCGGGAGAACAAGCCCAAGCTGATCATCGCGGGCGGCACGGCTTATTCGCGCATCTGGGACTTCCAGGCGTTTCGCGAGATCGCGGACGAGGTGGGCGCGATCCTGATGGTCGACATGTCGCATTTCGCCGGCCTGGTCGCCGGCGGCGCGCATCCCTCGCCCTTCCCGCATGCCCATGTCGTGACGACGACGACCCACAAGTCGCTGCGGGGTCCCCGGAGCGGCATCATCCTCACCAATGACGAAGCCATCGCCAAGAAGGTGAACAGCGCCGTCTTCCCCGGGATGCAGGGCGGGCCGCTGATGCACATCATCGCCGCCAAGGCGGTTGCGTTCGGCGAGGCGTTGCGTCCAGAGTTCAAGAACTATGCCGCGCGCATCGTCGCCAATGCCCGTGCGCTGGCGGCGGCGCTCAAGGACAGCGGGCTCAACATCATTTCCGGCGGGACCGACAATCATCTGATGCTCGTCGACCTCACGCCCAAGGACGTGACCGGCAAGGCGGCCGAGAAGGGCCTCGACCGGGCCTGGATCACCTGCAACAAGAACGGCATTCCGTTCGACAGCCGCTCGCCCTTCGTCACCTCCGGAATCCGCCTCGGCACGCCGGCCGGCACGACGCGCGGCTTTGGCGAGGCGGAGTTCCGCGAGATCGCCGGCCTTATCGCCCAGGTGGTCGAGGGCCTGAAGCGCAATGGCGACGAGGGCGATGGCCAGGTCGAGGCGCATGTGCGCGAGCGCGTCGCCGCCCTGACCGCCCGTTTCCCGATCTACGAGGGGTGAGGCGTTGCGCTGTCCCTTCTGCGGTCATGAAGACAGCCAGGTAAAGGACAGCCGCCCGACCGAGGACGGAACGGCCATCCGCCGCCGCCGCCAGTGCGAGGCGTGCGCGGCCCGGTTCACCACGTTCGAGCGGATCCAGCTGCGCGAGATCATGGTGTCGAAGGCGGAAGGTCATTCCGAGCCGTTCGAACGGGAAAAGCTGGCCCGCTCCATCGCGCTCGCCTGCCGCAAGCGCCCGATCGACCCCATCCGCATCGAGCGGCTGGTGAGCGGCATCCAGCGCCAGATCGAGACGAGCGGCGAGAGCGAGGTCACCACCCAACGCATCGGCCAGCTGGCAATGGAGGGGCTGAAGGCGCTCGACAGCGTGGCCTATATCCGCTTCGCCAGCGTCTACAAGGACTTCACCGAAGCGCGCGATTTCGAGGAATTCGCCGGGTCCATCCGCGAGGTGAGCGGCGAGTGAGGTAAGCCGCTACCCATAGCACCAAGAACACCGTTCGCCCTGAGCGAAGTCGAAGGGCCCTATCGAACGAAGTGAGATCACTCCCCATGGCCTTTCACGTCTACATTCTGCGTTGCGCTGATGGGACCTATTATTGCGGACATACCGATCAGCTCGAACAGCGGATCGGACAGCACAAGTCCGGCGAGATCCGTGGCTATACTTCGGAACGGAGGCCGGTCGAGTTCATGTGGGCCGCCGAATTTGAGTCGCGGGCCGAGGCGCTGTCTGCAGAGATACAGATCAAGGGCTGGTCGCGTAGGAAGAAAGAGGCGTTGATTGCGGGGGATTGGTCTGGGTTGAAGGCGGCCTCTGTTTCCAGGAGTGCGCCGGCCTCGGCTTCGCTCGGCTCCGCCCTTCGACTTCGCTCAGGGCGAACGGGGGTTGGGGATACGGAAGGGCGAACGGAGGAAGGGACGGGGGGAATGGTTTCTTCATCACCACCCCCCCTCATCGTCCTCGTCCGGCCGCAGCTGGGCGAGAACATCGGCAAGGCGGCGCGGGCTATGCTCAATTTCGGGCTGACCGAGCTGCGCCTGGTCGCGCCGCGCGATGGCTGGCCCAATCCGGATGCGGGGCCGTCGGCGGCGGGGGCGGATGTCGTGCTGGAGCGGGCCGAGGTCTTTCCCACCCTTGCCGAGGCCGTGGCCGACTGCGCCCATGTCTATGCGACCACCGTGCGCAAGCGGGGTGTGACCAAGCCCGTCGTCACCCCCGCCGAGGCGGCAGTCGAAATCCGCGCGCAAAGCGGGCGCAGCGCCATCGTGTTCGGGCCGGAGCGGTCGGGGCTGGAGACCGACGAGGTGGCGATGGCGCGGGCGATCCTGACGGTGCCGGTCAATCCGGACTTCGGTTCGCTCAACCTCGCCCAGGCGGTGATACTTGCCGCCTATGAATGGTCCAAGGGCGCCGGCCTTTCCCAGCCGACCGTCACCGACCTGCACGCGCCGGCGCCGCAGGAGGAGCTGGACGGCATGATCGCGCAGCTTGACGCCATGCTGGTGGCGGCTGGCTATTTCTACCCGCCGGATCGGACGCCTGCGACGCGCCGGACGCTGCGCAACCTCCTGACCAAGCCGGGCTGGAACAGCCTGGAGGTGCGCACGCTTCGCGGCGTTCTGTCCGCCCTTGCCAATCCGCGTCCGCGCTGACCCAACGGATTCCCATGGCTGGCTGAATGCTATAGCATGGCGCGGGTCCAGGGAGCCCGTGCGCATGACCGAAGTCCAGCCCGAGACGACCGAGGAGCCGCGCGGCGGGATGCTCGTGCGCCGCCATCGCCTGTCGACCCGCCTGTGGCACTGGTTGAACGCGATCACCCTTTATGTGCTGTTCACCAGCGGGCTCGGCATCTTCAACGCCCATCCGCGCCTCTATTGGGGGCATGACGGCGCCAATTTCGACCCCGCCTGGCTGGTCTTGCCGCGCTTCGGCGGCTGGCTGACGCTGCCCGGCCATTATGACCTCGCCATGTCGCGGCGCTGGCACCTGGCGTTCGCGCTGGTGCTCGGCTTTTCGCTGCTGGCCTATATGCTCTGGAGCCTCGTCAACCGCCACATCGCGCGCGATCTCGCCTTTCGCAAGGGCGAGCTGGCGCCGTCCCATGTCTGGCACGACATCAGGGAGCATGCGCGCCTGCGCTTCCCCACCGGCGCGGCGGCGCTGCGCTACAATGTGCTGCAAAAGGCGAGCTATATCGGCGTGATTTTCGTGGCCCTGCCGCTTCTCATCTTCACCGGCCTCACCATGTCGCCCGCGATGGACTCGGCCTGGCCGTGGCTCATAGAGCTGTTTGGCGGGCGGCAGTCGGCACGCTCGATCCATTTCATCACCGCCTGGCTGCTTGTCGCCTTCTTCATCGTCCATATTGTCATGGTGGTGCTGGCCGGGCCGGTGAACGAGTTGCGGTCCATGATTACCGGCTGGTATCGCCTGCCCAGGGAGCGCGCATGAGCCTCATCCTCACCCGCCGGGCCGCGCTGGGTGGCATGGTCGGCGGCGCATCGGCGCTGCTGACGGGCTGCGACAGCCTGGCCAGCAACCCGGATTTTCGCCGCGCCCTGTTCTCCGCCGAGAACATGCACAAATGGCTGCAGCGCGCGCTCATGGACCGCAATGCCCTCGCGCCCGAGTTCCGGCCCGATCAGGTGTCGCGGATTTTCCGCTCCAACGGCACGAGCAATCCCAATACCGAGGCCTACAAGGCGCTGTGGCGCAGCGGCTTCGACAATTGGCGCCTCGTGGTGGACGGGCTGGTCGGACGGCCCCTGTCGCTCAGCCTTGCCCAATTGAGGTCAATGCCGCAGCGCGAGCAGATCACCCGCCATGACTGCGTGGAGGGCTGGAGCGCCATCGGCAAGTGGCGTGGCGTGCCCCTTGGCGTGGTGCTCGAGGCGGCTCGGATCAGCGATCGCGCCCGCTATATCGTCTTTCACTGTGCCGACATGATGACCGCCACCCGGCCCTATTATGAAAGCATCGACAGGATCGACGCCTTCCATCCGCAGACGATCCTCGCCTTCGCCCTCAACAACCGGCCCTTGTCGGTGGCCAATGGCGCGCCCCTTCGCCTGCGGGTGGAGCGCCATTTGGGGTACAAGCACGCGAAATATCTGTTGCGCATTCAGGCCGTGGACAGTTTGAATTCGATCTATGGCGGAAAGGGCGGCTTCTGGGAGGACAGCGCAGGCTATGAGGCATATGCGGGCATCTAGGATGCGGACCCTAGACCACCGAGCAGGGCCTTTGCGGCGTGATCGCTGATTGGCTCTGGGACAAGGTGATCAAACGCCTCGTCCGGCACGGTGTCCTGACCGTTATCGACCACAAAGGGGGCAAGCGCCGCTACGGATCGCCGCACCCTGAATTCCGGGATGTCACCATCCGCTTTGCCGATGCCCGCGTCGGCCGCGACATGGCGCTGGCGCCCCGCCTGGGGGTGGCGGAGGCGTTCATGGACGGCCGGCTCATCATCGAGCAGGGGGATATTCTGGACTTCATCACCCTGGTCCAGAAGAACAATCCGTGGGAGAGCCGGCGCGGCATCGACCCGAAAGGACCGCTGCGGCAACTTCTCGGCAATACCGCGCGTCATGTCCAGCAGTTCAACCTGCCCGGTCGCTCGCGGCGCAATGTCGCGCATCATTATGACCTCGATGCGGGGCTCTACGATCTCTTTTTGGATGCGGACCGGCAGTATAGCTGCGCCTATTTCGCCCGGCCCGACATGACGCTGGAGGAGGCGCAGGAGGCGAAGAAGGCCCATATCGCCGCCAAGCTGATGCTGTCCCCGGGGCAGAAGGTGCTGGACATCGGCTGCGGCTGGGGCGGCATGGCGCTCCATCTCAATCGGCATTTCGGCGTCGATGTCACCGGCATCACCCTCTCCACCGAACAGCTGGCCATCGCCCGCCAGCGCGCGGCGGCTGCCGGCGTCGCCGATCAGGTGCGTTTCGAGCTGATTGACTATCGGTCGATGCGCGGCGAATTCGACCGGATCGTTTCGGTCGGCATGTTCGAGCATGTCGGCGCGCCGCATTTCCGCGAGTTCTTCCGGATATGCCGCAACCTGCTGACGCCAGGCGGCGTCATGCTGCTGCACAGCATCGGACGGATGCAGGGGCCGGGCTCGACGGATGCCTTCACCCGCAAATATATCTTTCCCGGCGGCTATATTCCCGCCCTGTCGGAGATCGTGGCGGCAAGCGAGCCCAACAATCTGGCCGTTACCGATGTGGAGACGCTGCGCCTCCATTACGCCATGACGCTGCGCCACTGGTACAAGCGCACGGTGGCCAATCGGGAGAAGGTCGAGGCGCTCTATGACGCGCGCTTTTACCGTATGTGGATCTTCTATCTGGCGGGGGCGGCCAGCGCATTCGAGAATGGCGGGCTGGTCAACTATCAGCTCCAGTACACGCGCGATCGCCATGCCCTGCCGATCACGCGGGATTATATGATCGCGCAAGGCTGAGCGCCGCGCTATCGGCCATGGGCATGGAAGCGTTCCTGACCTCCACGGCGCTGGTCGCGCTGGCCGAAATGGGTGACAAGACGCAGTTGCTGGCGATCCTGCTGGCGACGCGGCTGCGCAAGCCCGGACCGATCATGGCGGGGATATTCGCGGCGACGATCGCCAATCATTTCCTCGCCGCGCTACTCGGCCATTGGGTGGCGGGCATCCTGCAGGCGCCATGGTTCCGCATGGCGGTGGCGCTGGGCTTTGTCGCGATGGCCATCTGGACGCTCGTGCCCGACCGGATGGACGATGACGGGCCGGGGCACGCGCCCTCGAGCGCCGGTGCGTTCCTGACGACGTTGACCGCGTTTTTCCTGGTCGAGATGGGTGACAAGACCCAGATCGCGACCGTGGCGCTCGGGGCGCGGTTCGAGAATGTCTATGCAGTGACGCTGGGGACGACCATTGGCATGATGATCGCCAATGTCCCCGCCGTTCTGCTCGGCGAGGCGCTGGTCAAGCGCGTTCCCCTCGCGCCCATGCGCTATGCCGCGGCGGCGCTGTTCCTCGGCATTGGCCTGTGGATGCTGCTCCAGCCGGGGTGATGACCTTAAGTGCATCCGTTCGTGTCGAACGAAGTCGAGACACCCTGTGCAAGCGGTTCTCGACTTCGCTCGAACGGGGAAGGCGTGAAGCTCCTGATCAGAAGCGAATCCCGATCCCCGCGACCACCTGATGCCGATCGAGGTCTATGTCCTGATCGACATTGGCGAGGTCGAGGTTGGTATAGTTGGAGTAACGATACTCCGCCTTGATGAAGCCGCCGGGTCCGAAGAAGTTGAACTTCTGCTCGATGCCCGCGCCCGCGCGCCAGCCGTCCAGCGTCACGCCATCCTCGAACACGCCGCCCGTGCCATTGTCAAAGCGCGACTCGACACGCAGGTTGGTGTAGCCGCCCTTCACATACAGCATGGTTGTGGGGGCGATGGCATAGCCAAGCCGTGCACCGATATACAGGTCGCGGTCGGCCTTGATGCGCAGAGTGTCGCCGACCACGTTCAAATCCCTGCCGCGTATCTTCGCGGTCGAGTCCGCAACCTCACCTTCGACACCGGCGATCAGCTGCCCGAACTGGAAATCATAGCCGCCGATGACGCCGTAATAGAAGCCCTCCTTGGAGTCTGTTGTCGCGTCGTCGCCACTCGTGAAATTGTCATAACCGACCATGGCCTCGACATGGGCGCCGGTGAACGGGCCCGGCTCCTGTGCCAGGGCCGGTGTCGCGGCAAAAGCGGCCGCGCCCAGCGCGATGGTGTAGGACAAACGCATGATCTCCTCCTCAGCATGTTCCGGTTGCACCGAGCCGTCGGAATGATCGGGGGCAGGATCGGTTGCTCGGCTCGCCGCAAAGCCCATGAGTGTTGCCGCGATGCAACAGAGCCGAACGGCCATCCCATGGTGATCCCCATTGCGCCGCGCGCGCGCGCCTGATACCCGCGCGCCGCACGAGAGACTCTCGAACAGCCAGGAAAGAGACGTTCCCATGTCGGACAAGATCAACCGCGTCGTCCTCGCCTATTCCGGCGGCCTAGACACCAGCGTGATCCTGAAATGGCTGCAGCAGGAATATGGCTGCGAGGTCGTCACCTTCACCGCCGATCTGGGCCAGGGCGAGGAGCTGGAGCCGGCGCGCGCCAAGGCGAAGCTGATGGGCGTCAAGGACGAGCATATCTTCATCGACGACCTGCGCGAGGAATTCGTCAGCGACTATGTGTTCCCGATGATGCGCGCCAATGCGCTCTATGAGGGGCTGTACCTGCTCGGCACGTCGATCGCCCGGCCGCTCATCGCCAAGCGCCAGATCGAGATCGCGAAGATGGTTGGCGCCGACGCCGTGTCCCATGGCGCGACCGGCAAGGGCAATGACCAGGTCCGCTTCGAGCTTGGCTATTATGCGCTCCAGCCCGATATCAAGGTGATCGCCCCCTGGCGGGAATGGAACCTGACCAGCCGTACCGCGCTCATCGCCTTTGCGGAGCAGCACCAGATCCCGGTCCCCAAGGACAAGCGCGGCGAAAGCCCGTTCTCGACCGACGCAAACATGCTGCACACCTCCTCCGAGGGCAAGGTGCTGGAGGATCCGTGGGAGGAGGTGCCGGACTATGTCTATTCGCGCACCGTCAATCCGGAGGACGCGCCCGACACGCCGGAGATCATCACCATCGACTTCGAGCGCGGCGACGGCGTTGCCATCAACGGCGTGGGCATGAGCCCGGCAACGCTGCTGGAGACGCTCAACGGTTATGGCCGCAGGCATGGCATCGGCCGGCTGGACCTTGTCGAGAACCGCTTCGTGGGCATGAAGTCGCGCGGCATGTACGAGACGCCGGGCGGCACCATCTATCATCTGGCGCATCGCGGCATCGAGCAGCTGACCCTCGACCGGGGCGCCGCGCACCTCAAGGACGAGCTGGCGCCGCGCTATGCCGAGCTGATCTACAACGGCTTCTGGTTCTCGCCCGAGCGCGAGATGCTGCAGGCCGCGATCGACCATAGCCAGGAAAAGGTGACGGGCACGGTCCGCCTCAAGCTCTACAAGGGCAATGTCATCGTCATCGGCCGCAAGTCGCCCAACAGCCTCTACAGCGAGAAGGTCGTGACCTTCGAGGACGACGCCGGCGCCTATGACCAGCGCGACGCGGCGGGCTTCATCAAGCTCAACGCGCTGCGCCTGCGCCTGCTGGGGCGGCGGGACCGGTAAGAACCTGAAATCCAGATCAATCCTCCCCGGCAACGGGGAGGTGGCGCGCGCGAAGCGCGTGACGGAGGGGCCGGAGGCTGGGCGGGCGCTTGCCGCAAGCACGGCCCCTCCGCCCCTGCGGGGCACCTCCCCGTTGCCGGGGAGGATTGTGATCGGCTAGCCGCGATCCTTTGACCGCCCCGCACCCGGGTTGAATCCGCGCAGTGCGCCTGGCGACCTGCCCTCGCCGCGATATTCCTTCTGCTGGTCGATCATCCAGCGGGGATATTCCGGCTCGAGCGCGCTGATCCGCTCGAGCAGGCCAAGCTCGTCCGCGCTCAGCGCGACGGTGGTGGCGCCGATATTGTCGGCGAGCTGGTCGGGCCGCTTGGCGCCGATGATGACGCTGGTCACGACCGGCTGGTGGAGCAGCCAGGCAAGCGCGATCCTGGCGACCGAGACGCCGCGCAGCTCCGCCATGGGTCGCATCGCGTCGACCAGATCGAACGCCCTGTTCCTGTCGACGGGTGGGAAGTCGAAACTGGCCCGGCGTCCTTCGCCATGGCCATCCCGGTCATATTTTCCTGACAGAAGGCCGCCCGCGAGCGGGCTCCACACCAGCAGCCCCAGCCCCTCTGAGCCAAGCATGGGCACGATCTCGCGCTCGATATCCCGCCCGGCGATGGTGTAATAGGCTTGGAGCGTCTCGAACCGCGCCAGATGCTGCGCGGCCGAAAGCCCAAGCGCCTTGGCGATTTGCCAGGCCGCCCAGTTGGACACGCCGATATAGCGGACATGCCCCTGCCGCACGAGATCGTCGAGCGCGCGCAGCGTCTCCTCGATCGGAGTCACGGGGTCCCAGCCATGGATCTGGTACAGGTCGATATGGTCGGTCTTGAGGCGCCGGAGGCTCGCCTTGGCCTGGTCCATGATATGGCCGCGCGAGGCGCCCCTGGCGTTGACGCCTTCGCCCATCGGGCCCAGCACCTTGGTCGCGATCACCACATCCTCGCGGGCGATGCCGAGATTGCGGATCGCCTGGCCGGTCATCTCCTCGGAACTGCCGCCGCCATAGGCATTGGCGGTGTCGATGAAATTGATGCCGGCTTCGAGCGCATCGCCGAACAGCCGGTCCACCTCCGCCTGGCCGATCTGGCCGATGGCCGACCAGACGCTGCCCTGCTGGTCGCCGAAGGTCATCGCGCCGAGGCACAGTTCGGACACGAACAGGCCGGTGCGGCCCAACTGTCGGTAACGCATGATCATGCTCCCTGTCTTCGGCAGACGATACCAATAAGATACGAAAGAGATTGTGCTTTGCCGAAAGTCACGCACAGTGGCCCCCATGTCCAGCCGATCCTCAGGCCGCACGCGATTTTTCGTGCCATGGCGCTTTGGAATGTTCCTCCTGCTTTGCTTCACCGCCTTGCCGCTGATGGCGGTCATGCCGTCGGACCTGGCGCTCATGGCAGGATTTGACCTGGCAGCGCTGGCCTTTGTCGGCAGCCTGGGTTCGCTCTACCGCCACGACCAAGCGCGGATGCGCAGCCATGCGCGCGAGAATGACGCCAACCGGGTCGTGATGCTGGTGGTGACGGTCATCGTCCTTCTGGTCCTGATGGTGCTCATCGCCAGCGAACTGGCCCAGCGGCAGGCGCCGTCCGCGCCGATGATCGCCCTCATCCTGGCGACGCTGGCGCTGGCGTGGGTTTTCTCGAACATCGTCTATGCGCTTCATTACGCCTATCTCTACTACAGCAGCGATGCGGATGGCCGCGATCGCCGGGGCATCGATTTCCCCGGGACGGACGAGCCGGATTACTGGGATTTCACCTATTTCGCCTTCACCCTCGGCATGACGTTCCAAACGTCCGACACCGGCATCAGTTCGCGGGCGGTGCGGCAGACCGTGACATTCCATTGCCTGGCGGCCTTTGTCTTCAACCTCGGCATATTGGCCTTCACGATCAACGTACTGGGCGGCGGATAGGGTTGCGCCAGACCGCCTGATCGCCCACCTAGGCGGACGATGGACGATCTTTTTCAGGATGACAGCAGCACCCGGCCGGCCGCCGAGGCGCCGCTCGCCGACCGGCTGCGGCCCCGGACTTTGGACGAGGTGGTGGGGCAGGCCCATCTTACCGGCCCCGATGGCGCCATCGGCCGGATGGTGGCGGCGGGCAAGCTCTCCTCCATGATCCTGTGGGGGCCGCCCGGCACCGGCAAGACGACGATCGCGCGGCTGCTGGCGGATGCGGTGGGGCTTCGCTTCGAGGCGATCTCGGCGGTGTTCTCCGGCGTCGCCGACCTCAAAAAGGCATTCGCCGCCGCGCGCGAGCATGCCCGCGCTGGTCGCCGCACGCTCCTGTTCGTGGACGAGATCCACCGCTTCAACCGTGCGCAGCAGGACGGCTTCTTGCCTTATGTGGAGGACGGGACGGTCACGCTGGTCGGCGCGACGACCGAGAACCCTTCGTTCGAACTCAACGCGGCCCTGCTCTCGCGCGCGCAGGTGCTGATCCTCAATCGTCTGGACGGTGAGGCGCTTGGCGAACTGGTCGACCGGGCCGAGGCGCTGATGGACAGGTGCTTGCCGCTGACGCCCGACGCGCGGGAAGCCCTGATCGCCAGCGCGGACGGCGACGGCCGCTTCCTCCTCAACCAGGTCGAGACCTTGTTCGCCGCCGGTGGGGACGAGCCGCTCGACCCGGCCGGGCTGGCCGCGCTGCTCCATCGCCGGATGCCCGTTTACGACAAGGATCGCGAGGGGCACTACAACCTCATCTCCGCGCTCCATAAATCGCTGCGCGGGTCCGATCCGCAGGCGGCGCTCTATTATCTCGCGCGTATGCTGGTGGCGGGCGAGGAGCCGCTTTACGTGCTGCGGCGGCTGGTGCGCTTCGCCAGCGAGGATATCGGCCTTGCCGACCCGCAGGCGCTGGTCCAATGCCTCGCCGCCAAGGACGCTTATGATTTCCTCGGCTCGCCGGAGGGCGAGCTGGCGATCGTGCAGGCCTGCCTCTATTGCGCCACCGCGCCCAAATCGAACGCCGCCTATGCCGCGCAGAAGGCGGCCTGGCGCTCGGCGAAGGAGACGGGATCGCTGATGCCGCCCGCCAATATCCTGAACGCGCCCACCCGGCTGATGAAGGACATCGGCTATGGCAAGGGCTATGCCTATGACCATGATGCCGAGGACAGCTTCTCCGGCGCGAATTACTGGCCGGAAGGCATGCCGCCCCAGACTTTCTACACGCCCACCGACTGGGGCCATGAGAAGCGCGTCGCCGAGCGCATGGCCTGGTGGGATGATATGCGCCGGAAGCGCCAGCAGGGGTGAGCCTCAGGGGAAGCGGGCGCTTCAGCGCCTTTGCCGCGATCGACTGGTCGGGCGCCAAGGGGCATCGCCATAAGGGCATCGCGGTCGCCCTGTGCGCGCCGGGCCGGGTGGCGCCGGTGCTGGTCGCGCCGGAGGGCGGCGCTTGGTCGCGCGAGGCGGTCGCGCGCTGGGTGGTCGAGCAGGCGGCCACCATGCCGACTTTGTTCGGCTTCGACTTCAGCTTCGCCCCGCCTTTGGTCGAGCGCGGCGCCTATCTGCCGGGGGAGGCGCGCATTCCGGCCAGCGCGCCCGCCTTCTGGGCCTATGTCGACCGGCTGTGCGCCGATCAGGCCGATCTCGGTGCGGCCGCCTTCCTGGAGCAGCATCATCGCCGCCACTTCTATTTCGGCATGGCTGACGGGGTAAAGGCCGAATATATGCACCTGCGCCGCTGTGAGGCGCATTACAACGCGGGCGGCGGCGGCAAGCCGTCGACCGTCTATGACGCGATCGGTGCGGCGCAGGTCGCCAAGGCCAGCTTTGCCGGCATGCGGCTGCTCCATCGGCTGCGCGGGGCAGTGCCGGTCTGGCCGTTCGACGGGCGGACGGCGCCACTGGCCGGATCGCTGATCGTCGAGATCTACACCAGCCTTGCCGCCCGCGCCGCCGGGCGTCCCAAGGGCCGCACCAAGATGCGGGACGCGGCGACGCTGGACGCGGCGCTGGCGACTTTGGGTTCAGCCCCGCACGCCGCCCTGGCGCGCTATGAGGACCATGCGACCGACGCGATCCTGACGGCGGCCTGGCTCCGCCACGTCCATGCCGACCCGCGCCTCTGGTCTCCGCCCGGCCTGACGGATGCAATCGCCTGCACCGAGGGCTGGACCTTTGGCGTGGTTTGAGGGTAGAGCGAGCCCTCGCTCCTCATCGAGCATGCCGGCTTAGCACAGTGGTAGTGCAGCGGTTTTGTAAACCGAAGGTCGGGGGTTCAAATCCCTCAGCCGGCACCATTTTCCAACGCCCGCGCGCCGACAGTCAGCCCAGATTTTGCTGGAAGTGCCTGACGATCACCTTGTAGGCATCGCCCGCCTCCGGGAATTGCGGGAAGTAGATGTAGCAGTGCCCCATGCCCTCGGCGACGACGAGGGTGGAGCGCGCGCCGGCGTTGAGCAGCTGGGAATTGGTGTACACCGCCGGGCTCATGTCAAAGGCACGGGTGCCGGTGATGACCAGCGTCGGCGGGAACTTCGCGAGCACGTCCGGATGGAAGGCGGGCGAGACGAGCGCATCCTTCATGTCCACGCCGTCAAAATAGCCACGCGCCATGTCCGGGCGCGGCGGTTCGCCCGCTCGCGGCGGCGGCAGGAAGGAATTCTCGATATTGCCGACCACATAGGCTGAATCGCCTGCGCCGAACCGCACGGCCCCGGCGCCGAAGATGCCGATGGCGCCGGGCTGCGGCATCTTGTGGGCGGAGAACCAGGCTGCTGCCTGGCCGGTGAGGGCGCCGCCCGCGGAGCAGCCGTAGATGCCGATCTGCCTGGGCTTGTAGGTCTTCAGCAGCTCGCGATAGACGGCGGCGGCATCCTCGACGCCTGCCGGATGCTTGTGCTCGGGCGCCATGCGATAGTTGACGGAAATGACCTTGAAACCGCCGACCGACGCGATCGGCTGCGATTCCAGTGTCGAGCAGGCATCCCAGCACAGGGAGAAGGCGCCGCCGTGCAGGTTGATGAGCACCCGCTTGTTGTCCACCGGCTTGTCCTTGGGCGTGAAGACCCGCACCGGCACGCCCGCGATGCTCTGCTCGGCGACATTGACGGGATAACGTTGGCGCATCATCGCGATGAACGGCGTCATCATGCGGTCCTGCATGGCCCGCATCTGCGCGATGGGAACCTCGGCGCTGGGCGGACGCATCGGCATGGCGGCGCGCAGCTTCAGGAAGTCGACCGCTTCCTTGCTCATGAGCTCGGACGGCGGCAGCTGGAAGGCTGGCACATTCACCGTACCGTCAGGCGAAAGCGTGGGGCGGGGCGGGCCGTCCTGC
The DNA here is from genome assembly GCA_035490755.1 of Sphingobium sp. GTDB lineage: Bacteria > Pseudomonadota > Alphaproteobacteria > Sphingomonadales > Sphingomonadaceae > Sphingobium. The sequence goes on along the minus strand of DATJLC010000224.1, from coordinate 5,957 downwards.
GCGGGTGCCGCGCTTCCCAGGGTGATTGCCGCTGCCGTGGCGGCGCCCGCCATCAGCATGGCCGTTGCGATCCTGCGCATCCTTCTCTCCCTTTCATGCTTGTGTCAGGGGCGAACCGTTCGCAGACGCCCATGTCGCTGTCAAGGCATGTGACTTAATGGGCCGCCGGATTGATCTTGCGTGCAGGGCGGTTATGGGATTGACCGGACGGCAACAGGCAAGAAGCGGCAGATGAACGATCCAGGGCGGCCGGGCCGCAAGGCGGAGCAAAGCGCGCCCGACAAGATCATCGACACCGCCGAGCGCCTCATCGGGCTGCACGGCTTCGACGCCGTGTCGCTTCGGCAGATCAGCGAGGCCGCCGGGCAGCGCAACAATTACGCGGTGCAATATCATTTCGGCGATGTCGCCGGCCTGCTGCGCGCGATCCGGATGAAGCGCGTGCCGGAGGTGGAAGCCCGGCGCGCCGAGATGCTGGCTGAGGCGGAGCGCGATGGACGAACCGGCGATACGCGTGCCTTGATCGACGTCCTGTTCCTGCCACTGATCGACTATCGCGACCAGAATGGCGAGCGCAGCTTCGCGCGTTTTGTCTTCGCCATGCACGGCTCGCCCGAGGCGATGCGGATCTCGGGCGGCATTTTTGAAGGCATGCCGGCCGCCGGTCGCACCTTTGGTTACCTCCAGACCGCCAATCCGGGCATTCCCATGCACCTCATGCTGGAGCGGTTGCGGCTCGTCGCCATCATGGTGCTGTCCAGCATCTTCCGTCGCCTGGCGCCTTTTGACTCGGCGGTAGATGACGCGGCGCTGGTCGACGATGTGCTGGAGATGGCGAGCGCCGCTTTGATCGCGCCGGTCTCTGCAGCGCTGAAATGCCGTGGGTGATGCCTGGCCAGGCTCACCACCTGATCCACCGGATGATCTCGGGCCAGAGCAGCCGATGGGCTGCCGGAGCAATCAGCGGCGCCAGATGCTGCAACAGCGGACCGCGATCGGACTGGCAGGCAAGCACGTTCGCGGCGACCTGCGGGCTTAGCCTGTCGAGTGCAGAAAGCATGGAATTCGGCGGCACGATCCCGCCCGTCGGGTTCACCACGGCCAGCAGCCGTCCGCGCAGGCGCTCCACGCCCGTTCGTTTCGCGCTTATGTCGAGACATCCGCGCAGGAAACGATCTTCGCGGTAGAGAGACTCGACAATTTCATCAAAGAGCCTGCCGGGGATCGGGAATTCATCAAGCGTCCATCGCCTCACCCGCAGGTGGATCGCCATAGCGAGCGGGTCCGACAGGCTTGAGAGATAGTCGCTGACGGGGTGCCCCATGAAGATATCCGGCGCGGCCAGGCTGCAAAGGAGGTTGATGGCGGACCCCGGGACGGGGCTGCCGAACATGTCGCGGACCCAGTGCCAGCTCGGCAGGGTGGCGATCGCCCGTGAGAGGGGGTCGTCCGGCTCGCCAAAGCCGAGCGGCGCGTCCAGAAGCACGAGCCCGGCGACCTGGTCCGGGTGGAGGCTCGCGAAGATCGCCGCAAGTGTGCCGCCCAGCGAATGTCCGGCAAGCAGGGGCGCGGCGGACCGGGCGTCGGCCCGGGCGGCCTCGACCGCCGCACCGATCAGCCTGTCGGCATAATCGTCCAGGCCAAGCTGGTCCTCATCGCGGCCCGGAATGGTCCATTCGAGCAAATATGGCCGTATCCCGCCCTCCAGGCAGCGGCGAACGACGCTGACGGCGGGCAGGAGGTCCCAGATATAGGGGCGCTTGAAGGGGGCAGCGATGATGAGCAGCACCGGACCGCCTGCATTGGCCGGCGCATAGGCATGGACCCGCGCCCCCTTGAAGCCGGCGATCGGGCGGTGTGGCGCCTCACCGGTGCGCAGGCCGGCGAGGTCCAGCAGGCGTCCGCTATGGCGTCTGACCTCGTCGACCAGCTCGAACAATCTCTTTTCCTCGGCGGCGGTGCAGGTTCTGGAACCTGCAAACCGCCGAAAGGATCATTCCAAACTGCTGTCGCGGCCGTGCCGGCTCAAACGCCCGCCGGCGCCACCCGGTTGGCGACGAGGCTGTCCACGACGCTGGGATCGGCCAAAGTGGAGGTGTCGCCCAGGCTGCCGATCTCGCCTTCCGCGATCTTCCGGAGGATGCGGCGCATGATCTTGCCGGAGCGGGTCTTGGGCAGGCCCGGGGCGAATTGGATCGCGTCCGGCGTGGCGATCGGGCCGATCTCCTGGCGGACCCATTGCCGCAGTTCCTGGCGCAGCGCCTCACTTTCCGGTTCATGGGCATTGAGCGTCACATAGGCATAGATGCCCTGGCCCTTGACCTCGTGCGGCATGCCGACGACGGCGGCCTCGGCAACCTTGGCATGGGCGACGAGCGCGCTTTCCACCTCGGCCGTGCCCATGCGGTGGCCGGAGACGTTGATGACGTCATCGACGCGGCCGGTGATCCAATAATAGCCGTCCTCGTCCCGGCGGCAGCCGTCGCCGGTGAAATATTTGCCGCGATAGGTGGTGAAATAGGTCTGGAAAAAACGCTCATTGTCGCCCCAGACGCCGCGCATCTGGCCGGGCCAGCTCTCCGCGATGCACAGATTGCCCTCGGTCGCGCCGTCGAGCACATTGCCCTCGCCATCGACAAGTTGCGGCTGGACGCCGAAGAGCGGCTTGGTCGCGCTGCCGGGCTTCAGGGGGATGGCGCCGGGCATGGGGGCGATCATCGCGCCGCCGGTCTCGGTCTGCCACCAGGTGTCGACGATCGGGCAGCGGTTGTCGCCGACCACGCGGTGATACCATTCCCACGCCTCGGGATTGATCGGCTCGCCCACCGTGCCGAGCAGGCGGATCGACGAGCGGCTGTGCTGTTTCACCCAGTCGTCGCCTTCGCGCATCAGCGCGCGCAGGGCCGTGGGCGCGGTATAGAAGATGTTGACCCCAAGCCGGTCGCACGTCTCCCAGAAGCGGCCATGGTCGGGATAATTGGGCACCCCGTCGAACATGACAGTGGTGCCGCCATTGGCGAGCGGGCCATAGACCAGATAGCTGTGCCCGGTGATCCAGCCGATGTCGGCGGTGCACCAGAAGATCTCGCCCGGTCGATAGTCGAAAATATATTCGAAGGTCATGGCGACCCACAGCAGGTATCCGCCGGTGGTATGAAGCACGCCCTTGGGCTTGCCGGTGGAACCGGAGGTATAGAGGATGAACAGCGGGTCCTCGGCGCTCATCGGCTCGGGCACGCATTCCGGCGCGGCGGCGGCGCGCAGTTCCGCATAGGCATGGTCGCGTTCCGGCGTCATCGGCACATCCGCGCCGGTCCGCGCCACCACGATCACCGACTTGACCGAAGGGCACTGGGCAATGGCCGCGTCGACATTGATCTTGAGCGGGATCTTCTTGCCGCCGCGCACGCCCTCGTCGGCGGTGATGACCACGGAGGAATCGCAATCCTGGATGCGCCCGGCGAGGCTGTCCGGCGAGAATCCACCGAACACGACGGAATGGATCGCGCCGATGCGGGTGCAGGCGAGCATCGCCATCGCCGCCTCGGGCATGTTGGGCATGTAGATGGTGACGCGGTCGCCCTTGTGCACGCCCTGGCCCTTCAGCACATTGGCGAAGCGGCAGACTTCGCGGTGCAGCTCGGCATAGGTGAAGCGGCGGCTCTCGCCCGGCGCGTCGCCTTCCCAGATCAGGGCCGTCTCGCCGCCGCGCTTGGCCAGATGCCGGTCGAGGCAGTTGGCCGAGACGTTGAGAACACCGTCCTCGAACCAGCGGATGCCGAAGTCGGCTTCGTTGAAGCTGCTGTTCCGGACCTGGGTGAAGGGCTTGATCCAGTCCAGCCGCTTCGCCTCCTGGCGCCAGAAACCGTCCGGGTCCCTCACCGAGCGCTCATACATCTCGGCGTAGCGTTCTGCGTTGATGATCGCCCGATCGGCCAGATCGGCAGGCACGGCATAGGTCATTGTCATGGTCACATCTCCCGCCCGCGATCATAGCCCGCTGAACGCGGCTGGAAAGGGCTCGGTGTAGAATCGGATACGCATTTTTATGAAAATATTATGCGCAGGGCCGATAATCCTTATGGCGGCGTAACGGCAAGGGCGCGCAGTGACCGGGGGCAACCGCCAGGATCCCCCCGCATGAAAAGCACCCATGGACCAGCCCATTCCTCCCTTGCCGCCTTGACGCTCGGCGCCATCGGCGTCGTCTATGGCGATATCGGCACCAGCCCGCTTTATGCCTTTCGCGAGGCGCTGGCCCAGACCGCGGGGAGCGGCATAGACCGCAGCGAGATCATCGGCGTCCTCTCACTCGCCTTGTGGGCGCTCATCATCGTAGTGACATTGAAATATGTCGCCTTCCTCACCCGTGCCGACAATAATGGCGAGGGCGGCGTCCTGTCGCTGATGGCGCTGGCGAACCGGGCGACGGCGGGCAAGTGGCCGGTCGTGCTCGTCCTGGGCGCGGTGGGCGCCGCCATGTTCTACGGTGATGCCATCATCACCCCGGCGCTGTCGGTGCTGTCGGCGGTCGAGGGCCTGAAGACGGTGCCCGGCCTCCAAACCGTCATGACCCTGCCGGTCATACTGGGCGGGACCATCGGCATATTGGTCGCCCTGTTCGCGATCCAGTCGCGCGGGACTGCCAGCGTGGCGGGATTGTTCGGCCCGGTCTGCATGGTCTGGTTCATCGCGCTGGGCGGGCTCGGCCTGTGGCATATCGCCCGCGCGCCGGAGATATTGCTGGCGTTCAATCCGCTCCATGCCGTGGCCTTCCTGGCCAGCCACGGCGTGCCCGGCCTGTTCGTTCTGGGCGCCGTCTTCCTGACCGTCACCGGGGCGGAGGCGCTGATCGCCGACATGGGGCATTTCGGGCGGCTGCCCATCCAGCTCGGCTGGTTGGGCCTGGTCTGGCCGGCGCTGTCGCTCAATTATCTGGGACAGGGCGCGCTCGCGCTGACCACCCTGCATGCGGCCGAAGCGTCGGGCCAGGCCTTCGCCAATGCCGACTGGTTCTTCCTGATGGCGCCTGATGCCTTGCGGGCGCCGCTCGTCGTACTGGCGACGCTGGCGACGATCATCGCGAGCCAGGCGGTCATCACCGGCGCCTATTCGCTCACCCAGCAGGCGATCGCGCTCGGCCTCCTGCCGCGCTTCGTCATCCGCCAGACGTCGGAGGCCCAGATCGGCCAGATATACATGCCCATGGTCAACTGGCTGCTGCTGGCAGGCGTGCTGATCCTGGTGCTGGGCTTCAAGAGCAGCACGGCGATGGCAGCGGCTTATGGCATTGCGGTCACGGCGACCATGGTGGTCACCACCTTTCTGGCCTTCATCATCGCCTGGCGGCTGTGGAAATGGCAGCTCGGCTGGACGATCATCCTGTTCCTGCCGTTCGTTGCGATCGATCTGATCTTCTTCGGCGCCAATATCCTGCGGGTGACGGAGGGCGGCTGGGTGCCGCTGCTCGTTGCGATGGTGATCGGCATGCTCATCGCGACATGGCTGCTGGGACGCCGGGCCGCGCTCCGGCGGACGGCCGAGCAGGGCATCGGCATGGATGAGCTGGCGAAGGCACTGGCGGCGCGGCCGCCGGCGATAGTCGACGGCGTCGCCGTGTTCCTGACCCAGGACGCCAGCGTCGCGCCCTCCGCGCTGCTCCACAACCTCAAGCACAACAAGGCGCTTCACCGCAGCAACATCCTGCTCACCGTCGACACGCAGCAAACCCCCCATGTCGCGCCGGAGGACCGTCTGGAGACGCAGCGGATCAACGATCATTTCCTCAAGGCGAGCCTGCGCTACGGCTATATGGATGCGCCCGATGTGCCGACCGACCTGGCGCGGGGTGACTCGCTGCTGACCGTGCCCGGCGGCACATCCTTCTTCGTCGGGCGCAATGCGATCCGGCGGGCGAGCGACCCGATGCTGCCGCGCTGGATGACGCTGCTCTACAC
>DATJLC010000223.1:0-10656 GCA_035490755.1 Sphingobium sp. | reverse complement strand
GTTCAGCACCTCGTCGATGGTCGTCGGCGTCCGCCGGCTGGCGCGGGGATTCATCGCGGCCCACTCCCGCTGGATGACCACGACCCTCGCCAGATCCTCCTCCGTCACCCCGCGCGCCTTCATGTAGCGCAGCGCCGGAATGGTGAAGTTGGAGAAGGCCCCGAACACGCCATAGGGCTGTTCGAACTGGGCCGAGAGCACGGAGGGCGGCGGAAAGGTCTGCCCGCCCACCCGCGAGCGGCCGGATTCGCCATGGGTGATCAGCACGGTCGAGCAGGCGCCCGCCTCGATCGCGGCGACGGCATGGCGAACATGGACCATGAAGGAACAGCCGCCCAACCCCGTCCCGTCGACCCACCGCGGCGTGATGCCGAGATAGGCTGCAAGCGCCGGCGGATATTCCCCGGCGGTCGCGATTCCGTCGATGTCGGAAGGCTTCAGCCCCGCATCCGCCATGGCATTGAGCGCGGCGTCGGCATGCAGGCCGATGACCGACAGGTCAGGAATGAGCCCAAGCTTGGTGGTTTCGGCCGCGCCCACCACGGCCACGCTGTTGCGCTTCATGCCCCTTGGCTCCGCGCCGGCTCGAACAGCGGCAGGGTGATCTCGTCGCTCTCCCGCTGGAAATGGACCTGCAGGGGCATGTCGAGTTCAAGCGCCTCCGGCGTCTGCGGGCAGTTGACGATGTTGGTCATCAGTCGCGGCCCCTCGGCCAGTTCGACAACGGCGATGGCATAGGGCTCGGTGCCCATGTCCGGCCGGGGGCGATGGTTGATGACATAGGAATAGAGCCTGGCCCGGCCGCTCGCGGCATAGACCTCGACCTCCCGGCTGGCGCAGCGCGGGCAGAAGGGACGCGGCGGAAAATAGGTCTCCCGGCACGCGACGCAGCGTTGCAGGCGCAGCTCGCCGGCCTGGCAGCCCTGCCAGAAATGCAGGGTCTCGGGCGTTGGCGACGGCAATTTTCGCGGCATGGGGAAAGCCCTCGCAATTGTCCGGCCGGCGCGGCACGCGGCCGCCCCGGCCGGTGGCGTCATTTGTCGGCGGCAGCCAGCGCCGCGCGCTCGCGCTTGCCGATCTGATCGCGATTATAGCCGGCATAGTCATAGTTGATCGTCTCGACCTTGGAGACGAACGGTCCCTCCCAGCCCGGCATCAAGCCGCGTTCATGGCAGAATTGCTGGGCCTCGATGGTCTTGCCGTTGAAGGCGTCGGCTTCCGGATTGGTCGCCAGCCAGGCCACGACCTTGGCCGGCACATACGGCGTCACCCCGCCCACGAAGCCGAACTTGCCCATGTCCTGCGCCATGCGCTCGGTCGCGATGAAGCCGGGCTGGACGTTGAAGGTGCGCACGCCCTGGTCACCATGCTCGGCCTTGATGATGCCGGCGATGCGCTGGAAAGCGCCCTTGGTCACGCCATAGCCCATGCCCCATCCGCCCTTGCCGGCCGGATTGATCGGATCGCCATAGGCCGAGGTCGAGGTGATGTTGATGAAGGTGCCGCCGCCATTCGCGATCATGCTGGGCAGGACGAGCTGGTTGATGATCAGCGGCGCCATGACATTGGCCTCCATCTGCTTGCGCAGCAGATCGATCGGCGTGTCGAGGAAGCGGTCCATATGCCCCGGCCCGATATAGCGGCCATTGTGCACTACCACGTCGATCCGGCCCCAGCGCTCCAGCACCTGGGTGACGGCGGCGCCCACCGTATGGGGCTCCAGCAGGTCGGCGAACACGGCCATGGCCCTCACGCCCTTCGCCTCGCAGAGCGCCGTGGTGCTGTCGAGGCTGCCGGGCAGCGGCGTGGTGTCGGTGCGCGCGACGGTCGAGCTATGCTCGCGTGCCTCGCCCTCCTTGACGGTGCGGGCGGTGATGGCAACGTCGAAACCGGCCTCGGCCAGCTCGATGGCGCACGCCTTGCCGATGCCACGGCTGGCTCCGGTGATGAAGGCGATCTTACGGCTCATGGGACTTCACTCCTTGGGATAGGTTTGGGACCATTGGATGACGACCTTGCGATGCACGATCAGCCATCCTTCGGGGAAACGGCGGCAGGTGTCGCGATAGGTGACCCCCAGGTCGAAAGGCAGCCGCTCGGCATCCGGCATGACCTTGTGCACCGCGATGGCATAGCTCCACACCAGCGCCTCGTCGCCGTCCAGCGTGATGTACTGGTTGGTGATGTTGTGCTGGGTGGCTTTGAACACCTTCACCGAATTGACGATGTTGGGGAGATATTCATCAATCGGCCCGCCGGTGGTGCTGCCCTCGGCGACCGCGTCAGGCGCGAAGACGCTGCGCGCCAGCTCATAGTCACGCATGTCGACGCCAAGCGCATAGACCCTGGCCAGCTGACCGACTGCATAGCGGTCCGCCAGTTCAGCGGCGCCCGGGGGTGGAAACGCGCCGCCCCAACGGCGCAACTCTTCACTCATATGCGGCTTCCTCTCCGGCTTTGGGTATCACCCCAGATTTTTCGAGCCGGAAAACTGGCAGGTTCCGAAGCCCCCTGCAATATTTTTCTTGATCGTTTGACAAATATTTTTCGGCTGCGTAAGAATTGTGCCACAAGTCCGCAAGGGACTGGGGAGGATTGCTGGCCGATGAGCGTTGAAGCGATGCCGGTGCACCAAGCGAAAAGCAGGCAAACGCGGCCGCCTAACAAACATCAGATCAAATCGGAACGGACGCGGCTGGCCATCATGGACGCGGCCGAACCCCTGTTCGCGCCGCACGGCTTCGCCGGCGTTTCAATGCGGCAGATCGCGGCCGCCGCCGGCGTCGACCTGTCGCTTGTGGCCTATCACTTCGAATCGAAGGACGCGCTCTACAACGCCATCGTCGACCGCATTCTCGCCGACTTCACCCGGCGACGCACGGAACTGCTGGACGCGTTGGAACGCACCAATCCCGATCCAACCGCCGTCGAACTGTTCGACATGATCATCACCGCCTGGTTCGAGGTCCGCTACGGGCCTGCTCCCCATCGGGCGCGATTGATCCTGCGCGGCCATAATCTCGATTACCGCCCCGCCGTCGATGCCGAAGGGAACTGGCCGTCGGACCTTTTCGTAAAGCGGTTCATGGCCGCGCTGGCAAGGGCAGAGCCCGGCCGGACCGTAGCGTATATCCATTGGACCTATCACTGCCTGACCGGCAGCCTGGTTTATTACATGACCAGCGGCGACCGCATCGAGCGACTATCCGGGGCCTATTGCGACGTGCAATCCCTGGACGCGATCCGCGCGGCTCTGCTGCAACAGGTGCGAAACGCCTTCCCGGCAGAAGCCGAATGATTGACATTGCCGCAACCAGGACGGCAGTCTTGGAATGGCAAGAAACGAAACGGTGTCGTTTATATGATGGCGGCTCACGCAGGCCGCCACAAAAAGAAGGCCGCAAATAGCTTGCCAGACCAACGAGGGAGGATTTTCATGAAGGCTTCACATTCCACCAGGTCTTTGATGCTTGCGTCGTCCATGGCGGCGCTGTCCGTCGCCCATCCTGCCTGGGCGCAGGGCGCGTCAGAGGTGGGCGAGGATGCATCGACCATCGTCGTCACCGCCCGCCGCATCGAGGAACGGCTCCAGGACGTGCCGATTTCCATGACCGTCTTCAATCAGCAGCAGCTGACCAATCGCAACATCGTTTCTGCCGGCGACATCGGCAAATACACCCCCTCGCTTGCCTCGAACGGCCGCTATGGCGGTGACAACACGTCCTTCGCCATTCGCGGCTTTGTGCAGGATCTCGGCACCGCGCCGTCGGTCGGCGTCTATTTCGCGGATGTGGTCGCCCTGCGCGCGCCAGGCGGTACATTGGGTGGCAATGGCGCAGGCCCGGGCGCCTTTTTCGACCTGCAGAACGTCCAGGTCCTGAAAGGCCCCCAAGGCACCTTGTTCGGCCGCAACACCACTGGCGGCGCGGTGCTGATCGTGCCGCAGAAGCCTACAAGCAGGTTTGAAGGCTATGTCGAGGGCTCGGTCGGCAATTACGACATGCGCCGCATCCAAGCGGTGGTCAACGTGCCGGTCGGCGACAGCTTCCGCGTCCGCCTCGGCGTCGACCGCCAGACCCGCGACGGCTTCCTCAAGAACCAGACCAATATCGGGCCAAAGGATTTCGGCGATGTCGACTATTGGGCATTTCGCGCCAGCGCGGTCGCGGACCTGACGCCCAACCTCGAAAACTATACCGTCCTCACCTACAGCAAGTCCGACACGAGCGGCTATCACCCGCAGATATTCGCCTGTAATCCCCTTTCATCCAATGCCGCCACGGTCGCGGGCTGCGCCCAGGTCGCGCGCCTTCAGGCCGCCGGTTTCTATGCGGTGGAGAACAATACCGTTAACCCGCGCGTGATGGCCGAGCAGTGGCAGATCATCAACACCACCACCTGGAAGGCGAGCGACAGCCTCACCATCAAGAACATCGCCAGCTACGGTGAATTCCGGGGCATCTACCGCCAGCCGGTCTATGGCGAGAACCTGATCCTGCGGCAGGGCGACACCAGCAATCCGGCCAATGTGGGCAAGGCCATGTTCCGCGTGGTGTCAACCCCCTTCCCCGGCCGGTACACCCAAGCCCAGTCGACCTTTACCGAGGAACTCCAGTTTCAGGGCAATGTTGGCGACAGCCTGGTCTGGCAGGCGGGCGGATATATGGAACTGAGCGAGCCGCTCGGCTTTTCCGGCGCTCTGTCGCCGCAGGGCGCGGTGTGCCCCGACGACAATCCGTTCAACTGCGTGACCAGCGGCGTAAGCGGCATCACCCCCGGAACGGCGGGCGGCCGCTCCAACAAGCAGCGCTTTTCCAACTACGGCCTCTATGCCCAGGCTACCTACAATCTGACCGATCAGTTGAGCGTCACGGGCGGCATCCGCTACACCTGGGATCTCACCAGCACCTTTACCCGCAATATCAATTACTTCCTCGGCACCGCTCCGATCACGGCCAATCCGCCGTTGGGTGCCTGCGCCAGCAATCCCGCAGTCCGCACCAGGACCGAAGAGCAGTGCGAGGAATATTACCGGCACCAGGCGAGCAGGCCGACCTGGCTGGTCGGGATCGACTACAAGCCGATCGATGACGTCCTACTCTACGCCAAATATGCGCGCGGCTATCGCGCCGGCGGCCTCAAGAGCGACGCCCTCGCCTTCGCGACATTCGACCCGGAGAAGGTCGATGCCTATGAGATCGGCGCCAAGACGAGCTTCAGCGGCGCCATCCGCGGCACCTTCAACATTGCCGCCTTCTACAATGACTTCACCGATCAGCAGTTCTCGGGTTCCTCCCTTGCGAAACCCGCCAATCCCAACCCGACACCCGCCCAGGTCATCGTCAGCGCGGGCAAGTCGCGGATCTGGGGCGTCGAGGTCGAAAGCTCGGTCACGCCGTTCACCGGCTTCACCATCGACGTGGGCTATGCCCATCTGAACACCAGGCTGAAGGCCCTCAAGACCTTCCCGGACGTCTCCACTCTCTACAATCCGCCGACGCCGAGCGGCGCCCTGATCGGCTATCCGCTCGCCTTGTCGCCCAAGAACAAATTCACCATCACGGCGACCTACACGCTTCCGCTGGACGAGAGCATCGGCAGGATTTCGGTGGGCGGAACGTTCGTTCACACCGACAGCTATCAAACGACCGTGCAGGACAGCAAGATCGTCCTGGATCAGCGCGCCCCCGGCCTGTTCAACGTGATCGGCCGCGACCTTGGCATCCTGCCGCCGACCAATCTGCTGAACCTCAATCTGAACTGGAATTCGATCGCCGGCAGCCCTGTCGATCTCGCCCTGTTCATGACCAACGTCACCAAGCGGAAATATGCCACCGCCGTGTTCGGCGGCTTGCCGACCTTCGGCTGGGAGGGCCGGTCGCTTGGCGAACCGCGCATGTTCGGCGCCCGCCTGAAATACCGTTTCGGCAACTGAAGACAGCGTTCGGTTGCCCTATGATCGGGACGGCAGCATGGTGCCGTCCCGATTTTCCGTTTTCGAGACTTGCTAAGGAGAATGACAATGGACCTGACAAACGCTTCGGCCATCGTGACTGGCGGAGCGGGCGGCTTCGGCGCTGCGACCGCCCGGCGGCTCGCGGAAAAGGGCGCCCGGGTGGTCATCGCCGATGTCGCCGACGATCGGGGCGAGGCGCTGGCCAGGGAGCTCGGCAACGGCTCCGTCTATGTCCACACCGACATTCTCGACGAGGCGTCGATCGCCCGCGCGGTGGAGACAGCCGCCGGCCTCGCCCCCTTGCGCGCCGCCGTCGTGCTGCACGGCGGCCCGCCTCCGCCGGACAAGGGCGGCCGGGTGATCGGCAAGGACGGCAGCCGCCTCTCGCTTGCCAATTTCGCGCATACCGTGAACGTCTTCCTGAACAGCGCCTATTGCGTCACCGCCTATGCCGCCGAGGCCATGGCGAAGAACGAGCCGCTGGCATCCAGCCAGCGCGGCGTCATCATCAACACCGCCTCGATCGCGGGCTATGAAGGGCTGCCGGGCCAGGTGCCCTATTCGGCCGCGAAGGGCGGGATCATCGGCATGACGCTGACCCTCGCCCGCGACCTGGCGCCGATCGGCGTCCGCGCCGTCTCGATCGCGCCCGGCACCTTCCTGACGCTCGCTTACTCGAAATTCTCGACGCCGGAGGAGGCGCAGGCCAAATGGGGTGCGATGGTGCCCAACCCCAAGCGGATGGGCGACCCGGACGAATATGCCACCCTCGCCATGCATATCGTCGAGAACGACTATCTGAACGGCACCACCATCCGGATCGACGGGGCCCAGCGCTTCTAGGACAAGGGCGCTTCCCGCCCCTGCGTCTCGCGGTAACGGCGTGGCGACATGCCGACATTGCGGGCAAAGAAGCGGGAGAAATAGGCGGGATCGTCAAAGCCCAGCGCAAAGCCGATCTCCGCCACGGCCATGTTGGAATAAAGCAGCGCCCGCCGCGCCTCCAGGAGCGCGCGATGGTCGAGCATCTGCCCCGGCGACGACCCCGCCACCCGCGCACACGCGACGCGTAGCGCGGTCTCGCTGACGCCCAGGGCCGCGGCATGGGCAGCCACCGGCTCGCGCAGGCGAAAGCGCTGCTCAATCCGTTCGCGCAAGCGCGCGACAAGCGAAACGTGATTGCCCGGCCGGGGCACTGGCCGGCCGTCGGCATCCACATGGCGCAGCGCCATGACCAGCAGCGACAGCATCGCCCCGCCAACCGCAGCGCGGTGTCCCGGCGCCGACCAGCCCAGCTCACGCACGATCTGGTCAGCCAGCCCGATCGCCCGCTCGCCCTCTTCGCGCGCGAGGGGGACGGCGGCCGCCCGGTCGAACAGGCGTGGCAGGCCCGGGTCATGACGCCCCAGTTCCTCGACATAGCGCATGGACATGGTGATGACCGATCCCGTCGACTCCCTCAGCCACTCGAATCCATGCACCGTCATCGCTGGAACCAGGATCAGGCAGGGGGCGGCAAAGTGCAGTGTCTGGACGTCCGCGCGCATCGTCCCGCCGCCTGAGGCCATGGCAAAGACGTGGTTCAACTCGGCGTGGGAATGCGGCGCTATTGTCCATTCGCTTGGCCTGGACCGATCAGCGAGCGATTCGGCGTGGACAAAGCCCTCATCCACCAGCCGGTGCGGCTCCCCGTAGAGGTAGAAGGTCGGAACGGACGGCGTCATATCGGGCGGTGAACCGGCAAGGATGCTGTTGGATCATCCAAGTAATAGATTGATGCGCCCATGTCCAACCGCGCGCACATCCCTAAGATCAAGGTACATAATTCAGCCCGACGGACACACCGCGCGCGCACAGCCGCCAGGGGGAGGGGAACTTCATGCGCACCAACGTTGCCATTATCGGCGCCGGTCCCGCCGGCATGTTCCTCGCCCATCTCCTGGCCGCAGAGGGCATTGACGCCGTCGTCGTGGAGCGGCGTGATCGTGACTATGTGGAAGGGCGCGTCCGCGCGGGCGTTCTCGAACAGATCACCACCGATCTCTTGCATCGGCTCGGCCTTGGCGAGCGGCTCGGTCGCGAGGGACTGATCCATGAAGGCACCCAGATCGCGCTCGACGGGGAGATATTCCGTGTCGACATGGCCGCGCTGACTCAGGGCCGCTGCGTCACCGTCTATGGCCAGCAGGAGGTCATGCGCGACCTGTTCGACGCCGCCCCGTCGCGCGGAGTGACGATCGCCTGGAACGCCGAGGACGTGGCGCTGGAGGGACTCGACGGCGACCGGCCCATCGTGCGCTGGCGCCAGGACGGCGTGGCGAAGGAACTCCATTGCGATTTCGTCGCGGGGTGCGACGGCTATCACGGCGTCAGCCGGTCCAGCATCCCGGCTTCGGTGCTGCGCACCTTCGAGCGTGTCTATCCCTTTGGCTGGCTCGGCATCCTGGCCGATGTCCCGCCCGCCGACCACGAACTCATCTATGCCAATCACGAGCGCGGCTTTGCGCTGGCATCCATGCGCTCGTCCACGCGCAGCCGCTACTACATCCAGTGCGGTCTGGACGAGGACATGGCCGACTGGCCGGACGAACGCTTCTGGGACGAGCTGTGCCTACGGCTCGGTCCCGATATGGCAGGCCGGGTGACGCGGGGGCCGAGCTTCGAGAAGTCCATCGCGCCGCTCCGTTCCTTCGTGGCCGAACCGATGCGCTGGGGCCGCCTGTTCCTGGCTGGCGACGCCGCGCATATCGTGCCGCCCACCGGCGCCAAGGGTTTGAACCTGGCCGTGTCGGACGTGACCTTCCTGGCCGAGGCGCTGCTTGCCTATTACCGGCAAGGGACCGCCAGCGCGCTCGACGGCTATTCCGCGCGGGCGCTGGCGCGCGTGTGGAAGGCGGAGCGCTTTTCCTGGTGGTTCACCTCCATCACCCACCGCTTTCCCGACATGGATGGTTTTGCGCGCCGGATCCAGGCTGCTGAAATCGACTATATCCGGGGGTCCGAAGCGGCGCAGCGCTCGCTGGCCGAGAATTACGTCGGACTGCCGCTATAGTCCCGGCATGACCGCGCTGGAACGGCTTGAAAAGCGGTCAGCCCACACGCCAACAAGTAAGATTGCGTCTCCGGGCCGGACCGATCCCGCTTCTGCCACAATCGCATGGCATGTTGACCAACAGCCGCCACCCCCGTAACTGCCAGCGCATTACGGCATCGCGGCCATGGATCTAGATGACATCGAACCGACACCGATTGCTATTATCCATCCATGATGTCGGTCCGCGTTTCGAGGCCGAGGTGGATCGCCATGCGGACCGGTTCGCGGCCGCCGGCATCGGCCATCGTTTCGCGATGCTGGTCGTCCCCGACCATTGGGGCGAGGCGCCGCTGAAGGGCAGCGGCTTTGCAACCCGCCTGCGCCAGTGGGCATCGCTTGGGGTCGAGATGTTCGTCCATGGCTGGTTCCACCGCGACGAAGCCCGCCATCGCGGCCGCCTCGACCGGTTCCGGGCCCGGCACATGACCGCCGGCGAAGGCGAGTTCCTGGGCCTGGACACAACGGAAGCGGCCCGCCGGATGACCGACGGGCGCAATCTGATCGAGGACATCATCGGCGCGCCGGTCGCCGGCTTCATCGCGCCTGCCTGGCTTTATGGCGATGGCGCCCGTACGGCTTTGACGCAAAACCGCTTCGCCATCGCCGAGGACCATATGCGCGTCTGGTCGCCGACTACCGGCGCCACGCTTGCCAGGGGGCCGGTCATCACCTGGGCAAGCCGCAGCAGGGGACGCATACTTTCGTCCCTGCTGGCGGCGCGCCTGCTGCGCCATGCCTTGCGCCCCGCGCCGGTTGTCCGCATGGCCGTTCATCCGGGCGACATGCACGTTGGCGCACTTGTCCGCAGCATCGACAGGACCCTCGCCCAGCTTATGAAGTCACATCAGCCTGCACGCTATCGCGATTTGCTTGGGGGAACGGCATGACATCGGAGAGCCAGGGCGTGGCCACGGCAGCGCCACTCGACCCCGCCCCCCTTGCCGTCGCCTCGCGCAACTGGACGCGCTGGCTCGGCACCGGGATATCGGTCCTCCTCATCATAGCGGTCCTCTACCAGTTGCGGACGCTGGATATCGCCGAGCTGTGGGCCATCCTACCCACCAGCATCAGCTTCTGGGTCGCCTTCGTGGCCGCCTATATGATCAGCCCGATGTCGGAATGGGTGATCTTCCGTAGATTATGGGGTCTGCCCGTACGCGGCATCGCAGCCCTCCTGCGCAAGCTGGTCAGCAATGAGATCCTGCTGGGCTATCTCGGCGAGGTCTATTTCTACGCCTGGGTCCGGCGCAACAGTTCGATCAGCGCGGCGCCTTTCGGGGCGATCAAGGACGTGACGATCCTGTCCGCGCTGGCGGGCAATATCGTGACGCTCGGCCTCACGCTCGCCAGTTGGCCGTTTTTCCCGGTGCTGCATTTCAACTCTCCGGGACGGGGCCTTGAATGGTCGATCGTGTTCGTCCTGTCGACGTCCCTGCTCATCACCTTCTTCCGGCAGCGGCTTTTTTCCCTGCCGCGCGGCGAGCTGTGGTTCGTCACCGGGATGCATTTCCTCCGCATTTTCGCGAGCCTGATCCTGTCCGCGTATATGTGGTACTGCCTGATGCCGGGCATTGACCTGATCTGGCTTCTGCTGCTCACCACCATG
>DATJLC010000222.1:0-15864 GCA_035490755.1 Sphingobium sp. | reverse complement strand
GTACGGACACGGCCATCGCCATGTACGTGGACGGCGTTTATCTTGCGCGCACAACCGGTGCGAGCTTCGACGTTGCCGACCTTGAGCGCGTCGAAGTTCTGCGCGGTCCCCAGGGGACCCTGTACGGCAAGAACTCGACCGGTGGCGCCATCAACTTCATTACGTCCGCGCCCAAGGGCGAGTTCTATGCCCGCCTCGAGGGCACTGTCGGCAATCTCGATCGTCGACGCGTCAAGGTGCGGGTTGATACGCCGACCTTCGGTGGATTCTCCTTCTCTGGCGCCTATCTGCATGACGAGGCCGATGGCTGGGTTCGCAATCTCGACCCCAACCTGACCTGGAATTTCAGCGCCGCCAACCGTTTCTTCCCGGGTACGCGCCAGTCGGTCAGGTCGCTGGGTGGCTACAATAGCGAGGCCGGTTTCTTTGCAGTGCACTTCGAGCCTGAGTCTGGCGCCGTCACGGTTGACTACAAGTTCGACATCACCTCTTCATCGAGGTCCAACCAGGCTCAGCAGATCCTGGTTGATAATGTTGGTGCCGTCCCGCCTGCCCTGGTGAGCACCAGCCGGCTGGATGCGGTATCCATGCCCTTTACCACACCTGAGGAGCTCAGAACCTTCGGCCACAGTCTGGCTGTGAAGGCCGACCTGGGCGATGGCTTCTCCGTCAAGAGCATCACCGGCTATCGCGGCGCAAAGGACACCTACACCAACAATGTGGCTGGCTCCGGCGGGGCGATTCCCAATTTTGGCGATTTCGCGTTCACGAATATCATCGCGGCGGAAAAAACCCGGCAGTTCTCGCAGGAAGTTCAGTTCAACTACGTTTCGAAGCTGTTCGATGTCGTAAGCGGAATATATTATTTCCACGAGCGGACAACGAGCACTGCGCCGGTATATATCTTCCAGGCTGTTCCATTCACTGTCCCGGATCGCACTACGCTTCAGCCCGCGGTGGATGGCGACGTGACCGCCAACAACGAGTCGATCTCCGGCTACCTGCAGGCGACGCTGCACGCCACGGATCGCCTGGACCTCACGGGCGGCATTCGGCACACCAAGGATTCACGTGCATCGGATGAACGTGGCAGCTTCCTGGGGATACCCAACACCGATATCAGTCAGGATTTCAGCAAGACTGACTGGACTGCGAACGTCAGCTTCCGTCCGACTAATAACGTCACGGTCTATGCCAAAGCGAGCTCGGGTTACCTTTCCGGCGGCGTCTTTGGTGGTGTCGCCTTCCAGCCGGAAACGGTCATCCAATATGAAGCAGGCGTGAAGTCAGACATTTCACGCAACATTCGTGTGAACCTGGCCGCTTTCCATACGGATTACAGCGATCTTCAAGTGCCTGGCTTCTATCCGCTGCCGAACAATCCGAATGTTAATGCTTATTACATCAAGAACGTCGCCAGTGCGAAGGTTGATGGCATAGAGGCGGAAGTAACCGTGGTTCCCTTCGATGGCCTGACGCTCAATGCGAACTACGGATATTCCAATTTTCGGTATATCCAAAAGCCTGCAGGGCTCGATAATCCGACCTATCGGCCGAAGCATACCGCTGCGATCAATGCGAACTATAAATTGCCGGAATTCGATAACGGCATGAAAGCGTCCTTCGATGTCAACGCACGCTACACCAGCAATCAATTTTTCCTGGCGACGAACGGCCTTGTCGTTCCTTACAATGCCGCGGTCACTTCGCTGGTGACGAAGAATAGTGCGTGGGTTGTCGATGCAAGGTTCACCCTTGCGGACATTGCGCTTGCCGGTTCCAAGGCTAAGTTCTCGCTGTGGTCTAAGAACCTGTTGGATGACCGCAAGATGACGAACGCGACCGATGCCACCGGTGGTTTCATCGTGAATGGACAGTTCCGCCAGCCGCGCACCTATGGTGTGGATGTCGGTTTCGAGTTCTGATCGAATGCGTTGACAACGAAATCCGGGATCGCGCCAGGCTGGTGCGATCCCGGGTGGTTTGCTCACCGGACCGAATTTGATCCGGGGGCGATAAATGAAGGCAGCAACTGTGCGCGCAGTGATGATCGATCGTTATGGTGGCCCCGATGAGCTCTACATCGGGGAGGCGCCAAAGCCGGTTCCCGGACCCGGCGACGTCCTGATCAGGGTCGCCTATTCCAGCATCAATCCCGCTGACTGGAAGGTCCGCGAGGGCATGCTTCCGATCACGCACAATCTCGGATTTCCGATGATCATCGGCATGGACAACGCCGGCATTGTCGAAGCGGTCGGCGAAGGCGTGACCGAATACAAGCCAGGGGACCGGGTGCTGTCCCTCTCCATGATGGCTTTCGGCAAAGGTGGTGCCTATGCCGAATATCTCCTCTGCCCGGAACCCAGGGTTGCCCATCTGCCGGCGAACCTGAGCTTCGCGGAGGGCGCGAGCATTCCGGTCGCCTGCTCCAGCGCCTCCAGCACCATCGTCGATGCCTGCGGCGTCAAGGCGGGGGACAAGGTCTTCTTCAACGGTGCAGCCGGCGGGGTGGGCTCGTTCGGCGTCCAGTTCCTGCGCTATCTGGGAGCCGAAGTCGCGGCGACCTGCAGCACCCGCAATGTCGACTATGTCTCCGGACTGGGGGTTGACCGAGTCATTGATTACACGCGTGAGGACGTCGCGTCGGCGCTCCGCGCCTGGGCGCCGGACGGCCTCAATCATGTGATCGATGCGGTGGGGCAGGGTAGTCTGCCGCGCGACCTGCCGGCGCTGGTCAAGCAAGGCGGATCGATCATAGTCATTCTGAACCTGCAAAGCGGCCCGGAATATTTTGACCTGGACCTTGCCGCACAGCGCGGCGTGCGCGTGGCCGACAATGTGTCGGGCGCGAACATTACCGATCCCATCTGGGGCCAGGTGATGGCGTTCCGGCAGTGCCTGGCGGCGATCGCGGAAGGCGCGGTCAAGGTGCCGCCCATCGAAATCTTTTCGATGGAGCAGGTCGCCGAGGCGCAACGTCGCGTCGAAGGCGGGCATGTGCGTGGCAAGATCGTGCTGGAAATCAACCCGGACCTCGAGCGTTAATTCTGGCCAGAAGGAGAGGCCGTGTATGAGCGATAATGTACGCAACGCGATCCCGTCGCTCGACGGCAAGGTCGCGCTTGTCACTGGCGCCAGCCGTGGCATTGGCCGGGCTATCGCCCAGCGCCTCGCGTCCGCCGGCGCTACCGTCGTCGTTTCGGCGCGCAGCGTTTCGAGCGAGGCATCCAGCCTGCGCGGCGGCAAGCCCGTTGCCGCACCTGGCACGCTGGCCGAGACGGTCTCGCTGATCGAACAGGCGGGCGGCAAAGCCATCGCGCTGGCTTGCGACATCGAGGATCCCGGCCAGCGTTCCACCCTGGTGGCGCGCGCCGTGGAGGCTGCCGGTCGGCTTGACATTTTGGTCAATAATGCCGGCTTTGCCGATTACGCGATGGTAGAGGACATGTCCGACGACGTTTTCGCCCGCACGTTCGACCATTACATGACCGCGCCCTTCGTTCTTTCCCGCGCCGCGATCCCGATAATGAAGGCGCAGGGGCAGGGTTGGATCCTCAATGTCGGTTCGGTCAGTGTCTATCCGCCGGTTCGCCCCTATTACGAAATGGAGGTGCAGAGCGGGTCGACCGTCTATGCCGCGGCAAAAGCGGCGACGGTTCGCTTCACCCAGGGGCTGGCGGCCGAATTGCAGCAACATAATATCGCGGTCAATTCGGTTGCACCGTCGGGTGCGGTGAACACACCCGGTGCCAGTTCCATGATACCGGAAGGCTACCAGACTGAGCCGGTCGAATACATCGCTTCGGTCGCGCTCGACCTGGTGCATTCGCCTGCCGCCGAGTGGACAGGCTGCATCGCGCACAGCATGCATTACGCGGAGCATTACAAGGTGTCGGTCATGAGCTTGGATGGGCGCGATCACCTGCCCACGGCTGAGGCACCGCAATGGTCCCACCCTGCTGTTGTCGCCTCGGGCTTCTAGTGATCGAACAGCCGCGATGAAGGGCGAAGAAACCATCTACGTCATGGACATCATCACGCCCAGGCCGGGGCGGGGCGAAGAGGTTTTTCGCTATTATGTCGAAAATTATGTCCCGCTCGCCCAGGATCGCGGCTTGCGTCTTCAACATCGTTGGGTAAGTCCTCCGTTGTGGCTCCAGGGCAATCACTCCAATACCCTGTATTTTGTCTGGTCCGTGACCGGTGTTGGCGAATATTGGGCGGTGGAGGCCAAGGCGCGATGGGACGCGACGGCGCCCGATTTCTGGCGCGACCTTGAACCGATGATTGTCTCGCGATCCCGTCAAGTCTTGGCGGGCGAGCATGACCTGGCGAGTCTTGGTGATGTTTAAGGTCACCCGGCTGCTGAGCTTCAGACCGGACCTCGACGACGCAGCCCGGGATGCGTTGAGGACGCGGTTCGATGCGATCGTGGCGGGCTTGCCGCATGTTCTGCACCGTCGGAATCGGCCGTCGCTCCCCGGCTCGGTCAACGGTGGTGACATCATATGCCATCTCCAGTTCGCGACCGAAGCGGATCATCGCGCCTGCGCCTTGGCGGAGGCATGGGGTGCGTTCGAAGATTTCTGCCGCGGGCCTCACCTCGCCAGCGCTGAATCTGTGATGTATCGGCAAGGGGCACTCGGCCTTGGCCAGCCGGGCATCGCCGGGGGCGTGCACAGAATCCTCCTGCTGTCGGTTCGCCCGTTCATTTCCGAAGCCAAGGTCATCCAGTTCGAGGCCGAGATGCGGGAGATGGCGCGCTATATTCCGGCAATTCGCAACTGGGGCCTGAGCCGGGTAACCGCCTCCAGCGGCAGTCGGAACTGGACCCATGTCTGGGAACAGGAATTTGCCGATGTGCAGGGGCTCTACGGTCCCTACATGATGCACCCGATCCACTTTGCGCATATCGATCGCTGGTTCGACACGCAGTCGCACGACTGGATCGTCGATCCCGAACTGTGCAGCACCTGCTGCGAGTTCGATACAAGTGCTATGTCTCCCGTGAGTAACGCTTCCCCTTGACAATGGCACGCCAACGCAGTGCAGGGTTTGATGACACTATTGAGGAGTAACCCTTGTCCCACGACCTGATCGAAATGCGCCTGATCGAATTGAGCGAGCGTATCAGGCGAGGGCGGGAAGCAGACAATCTCACCCTGGTCCAACTGAGCGAACGCAGCGGAGTTTCCCCGAGCACGATCCAGAAGATCGAAAGTCGCCAGATGACCCCGTCGATCGCGGTCATATTCAAGATCGCCATCGGGCTGGGCATGGAGCCGGCCGATCTGATCGCGGCCGGGAATCCGAGCCAACTCGATATCGTGTTGCAACGCGCCGGTCAGCACGCGCAGATGAATGCATCCGACGATCTAAGGTTTGACAAGCTTTCGGCCGACCTGCTTGGATCGGACCTGGAGTGCTGGTGTGTGTCAGTTTCCCCGAACTATCAGGTACGATTGGTGCGTCCGCAAAAGTTCGACGAACAGATTTTCGTCTGCCTTGGCGGCCGGATCGAGTTCGACATCGATGGAGAGAAATACCGGCTCTCCAAGGGCGATACCCTTCACGCCAAGTCGAAGACGCTGTTCGAGATTAGCAATCCCGGCGCACGGGCGGCCTCCTATCTCATGGCAGGCCGCTTTCCCCACGAAATAG
Organism: Sphingobium sp.; assembly: GCA_035490755.1. Taxonomy (GTDB): domain Bacteria; phylum Pseudomonadota; class Alphaproteobacteria; order Sphingomonadales; family Sphingomonadaceae; genus Sphingobium. Next base: position 10,203 of record DATJLC010000222.1, on the reverse strand, counting down.
GGCCGGAATTGATGTCGATGATCAACCAGGGCTCACTGGGCTGACTGTTCCCTCGCTGCGATCGCCTCATCCCGCAGCACACGCTTGAGGATCTTGCCAGGCCCCGACAGGGGCATGGCCGTGCGCCAATCGAACGACCGCGGAAGCTTGTATCCCGCAATGTGCTGACGGCAATGCGCCTGCAATTCCTCTGCCGTCAGGCTCGCGCCTTCCACCAGGACAACGGCGGCGTGAACGAGCTCGCCCCAGGCGGGGTCGGGTATGCCTACAACGGCGCACTGCGACACGGCCGGATGCAGCGCGATCGCCCGCTCGACCTCGATCGAGTAGATATTTTCGCCGCCAGAAATGATCATGTCCTTGATCCGGTCGACGACGAACAGGAAGCCGTCCTCATCCAGATAGCCGGCATCACCGGTATGCAGCCAGCCGCCGTGCAGGGCCTTGGCGGTCTGCTCCGGATCGTCCCAGTAGCCCGGCATGACGCCGGGCGAGCGAGCGGCAATTTCGCCCACTTCGCCTGCCGGTAATTCGGTGCCATCCGCATCGAGGATGGCCAGTTCGACGCCCGGAAGCGGCCGGCCGGCGGATTTCAGCCGCCGCGTCCTGCCGGAGGTGTCGTGGTCCGGGCCTGTGAGCATCGTGAGGACTGGACCGCTTTCCGACTGACCGTAAAGCTGCACCGGACTGACATGCGGCAGCGCTTCGAGCAACCGCCGTGCAGTTGCTTCCGGCATCGGCATGGCGCCATAATAGATGCGTTCAAGGCTGGGCAGTGGAGTCGGATTGCGGTCCAGTTCGTCGAGGAAGGTGACGATCATCGTCGGCACCAGGTACACGTCGCTAATGGCGTTCTGCGCAATGGTTTCGATCACGGTTGCCGCGTCAAAGCGCGGCAGCACCACATGAAACCCACCGACCAGCGTCACGGAGTGGACAAACAGGGCGTCGGCGACATGAAACATCGGCGGGACATGGAGATAACGCGCCTTGGCGATGTCGGCGCCCAGCGCCGCCCACATGGCCAAGCTGTTGAACAAATGGGTGCGATGCGTGGTAAGAGCGCCCTTGGAGCGGCCGGTCGTGCCTCCGGTGAAGAAGATGCTCGCGGGCTGGTCGGGATCCGTGCAGCGTTCTTCCCTTGGGGCGGCGGAAGCCATGCGCGCTTCAAGGCTATCCGCCGCTCCGCGCATCCGGATGAGCTGCGGCTTATGGCGGGCGCGTTCCACGGCCGCGCGAAGCAGACCTTCGCGCTCGTCATCAAAGCAGATGAGTGCGGGGCGGGACAGATCAATCAACTCGGCCAGTTCGGCAGGACTGAGCCGGGTGTTGAACGGGACCAGGATCGCCCCCAACCACGGGACGGCAAAGAATGCGGCCATGTAGAGTTCGCAATTGTCGGCCAGGATGCCGACGCGATCGCCCTGGCTTGCGCCCTCGGCCTCAAGGACGCTTGCCATCTGGCCGGCATGATCCCGAAATTCCAGCCAGGTGAAGCTCTTGCCACGACTGAGAATCGCCGGACGCGATCCATGCAGGCGGGCATTGGCCATCAGGGGTGCACAAATATCCAATCCGACCTCCCATTTTCCTATTGTACGTGCTTCTAGCGTCAGATAGGCGATGTTGCCATCCTGTCAATCCGGGCTGGAGACATGGTGCCAGAGGCACCGAGAATCCTCTCGATTTAGGAGAGAGTGCCATGCAAAGCCTGCTGTCGCTAGTCCCGGGCGGACCGGAAACGCTTCAACTGACCAATCTGCCCGAGCCGATCCCGGGCCCAGGGCAGGTGCTAGTCCGGATTGTCGCCTGCGCGCTCAACTTTCCTGACTCCCTCATCATCGAGGACCGCTACCAATATAAACCAGCACGGCCGTTCGCTCCGGGAGCGGAGATAGCCGGCGTCGTCCAGGCTCTCGGCGAAGGCGTGGAAGGTCTGCGGGTCGGCGATCGGGTTTTCGCCATGCCGGGTTGGGGCGGTCTGTCGGAGCTGATTGCCATCGACGCGGCCAAGTGCTTTCCGCTCCCCACGGATGTGCCGTTCGAACATGGCGCCGCCCTGATCATGACCTATGGCACGGCCTACCACGCACTCGTTCAGCGGGCCATGCTCGCGCCGGGCGAAACCGTGCTGGTCATGGGTGCCGCGGGTGGTGTCGGGTTGGCGGCAATCGAACTCGCGAAGGCCATGGGGGCACGCGTGGTCGCCGCCGCGTCCAGCCAGGAAAAGCTCGAAATCGCCCGCCAGCATGGCGCCGATGAGACCGTTCTCTATCCACGCGGGGCACTGGAGAAGGACGCGAAGAGGGAACTGGTCGAACGGCTCAAGGCTGCATGCGGTGACGGCGCCGATGTTGTCGTCGACAGTGTGGGCGGGGATCTTACCGAGGCAGCGCTCAGGGCCGTGGCGTGGAACGGACGCCTTCTCATCATCGGTTTCCCGGCTGGGATCAGCCGCTTGGCGACCAACCTGCTGCTGTTGAAGGGCGCGAGTGCGATCGGCGTTTTCTACGGCCGCTTCACGGAAGTGGAGGCTCAAGAAGATCGCGCCAACATGCAGGCGCTGCTCGACCTTTATCGTCAGGGCAAGATCAAGCCCTGCATCGCGCGCCGCTTTCCGCTTGAGGAAGGCGGGGCGGCCATTTCGGCAATGCTGGAACCCGGCGCCTATGGAAAGATCGTGGTCGATGTTGGGCACAGGCCCTGAATCGCCCTTGACGGAGGCGGCGTTAAAAGCGACTATCGGAAAAAATTTTTCCTAACCGAGTAGAGAGTGATGCCGATCGATCCGCAGCTTGAGCCGATGCTTGAAGCCAGCGCCGCTTTGATGGCGGTGGACTGGTCGGCGATCGATCCCGAAATGCTGCGCCAGTTCGCCGCACAGACCATACCGGCGATGGCGCTGCCCGAAGTGGCGGCGGTTGAGGATCATGTGGTGGCAGGTCGGCAGGGGCCAATTCCCGCCCGGCTCTATCGCCCGTCGGACGCCACGGGGCTCCCTGTCATCCTGTTCCTGCACGGCGGCGGCTGGGTGATGGGTACGATCGATCAATATGAGCATTTCTGCCGCGAGCTGGCGCTGCGTTCGCAATGTGCCGTGCTGTCGCTGGAATATCGCCTGGCGCCTGAGCATCCTTATCCGGCCGCGATCGAGGACAGTTATGCAGGGCTTGAATGGCTTGCCGCCAATGCAGGCCGTCTGGGTCTCGCACCCGATCGTCTGGCGGTCGCGGGTGACAGCGCCGGCGCGAACCTGGCCACGGCGGTCGCTTTCCTGGCGCGTGAGCGGGGCGGCCCTGCGCTGCGGCACCAGCTGCTCGCCTATCCCGTCACGGATCGGGGCTGCGACAGCGAGTCCCATCGCGTCAACACCCGCTATCTGCTCACGCCGGATATGATGCGTTGGTATTGGCGACAATATGTGGGCGATCGCGGCCCGGCTGACACGCCATGGGCCGCGCCGGCCGAGTTTTCGAAGCTGGAGGGCATGCCGCCCGCCACGATCATCACCGCCGAATATGATCCGCTGCGTGATGAGGGGGAGGGCTATGCCATGGCGCTGTCGCGGGCGGGCGTGCCGACCGAGCTGGTCCGGGCACCGGGTATGATCCACGGTTTCATGGCGATGTTGGGGCTTGTCGATGCGGCGGGCCTCTGGCTGGAGCATGGCGCCCGGCGGCTTCGCGCCGCGCTGGTCGATTGAGGAATTGGATTTCCGGAAAGGGAGAAGGATGGGAAGACTGCAAGGCAAGGTCGCTGTCGTTACCGGGGCGGCGCGTGGTCAGGGCGAGGCCACGGCACGGCTCTTCGCGCGCGAGGGCGCGCATGTGGCGGTTGTCGACCTGCTCGACGACGGTCAGGCCGTTGCGGACTCGATCGGCGCATCGGCGAGTTTCCACCGCCTGGACATCACCGACGAGGAGGGCTGGGCAGGGCTGCGCAGCAGTCTGATGGCGGCCCATGGCCATATCGACGTGCTGGTCAACAATGCCGCCGGCATCCTGGTCGGCGACATCCTGTCGCTGAAGAAGGAAGCCTTTGAGAAGTTGCTCAATATCAACGTGATAGGCGCGTTTCTCGGCATGAAGGTCCTGGGCGAGCAGATGGTCGCGCAGGGCAAGGGCTCGATTATCAACGTCCATTCGGTGGGTGGCCTCCACGGCATCAACGGGCTGGGCGCCTATGTCGCCAGCAAATGGGGTCTGCGCGGCCTCACCCGCACGGCCGCCATGGAATTCGGCCATCGCGGTGTCAGGGTGAACGGGATCTTCCCAGGCGGCATCGCCTCGCCCATGGCCGGGGTCGAGGAGGAGCCGCGCGAAGTCACCAACCAGCGCTTCGTGAGGCAGCCCATCGCCCGGATCGGCGAACCCGAAGAGGTCGCCTATACTAGCCTGTTCCTGGCCAGCGATGAGGCCAGCTATCTGGCCGGCGCCGAGATCGCCGTCGACGGTGGACTGATGTCCGGCCGTTATGAGGACTTCCTTCCCGGCGCGCCAGCAGCGATGCTGGCGGCCAAGGCCTGAGGTGGCGGCTATGCAGTTCCCCACGCTCCAGGAACTTGAAGACGCCGCCATCGCGGCCGTGCCGGACAGCGACTTCGGCGGAGACAGCTGGCGCGAGGGGCTTGCCTGCCTTCTCGCGTCGGTCCGCGATGAAGGCGCGCCAAACGAGCTCGGCATTGCCGCGCTGCGTCAGCAAGCGATGCAGTTCCTGGTCAATCGCCGCGCGATCCAGCGCTGCTACCGCGATCATCCCGAGATCGATGCGGAGGAGATCAGCGCGCCGCTCTTCTCGATCGGCATGGTTCGCACCGGCACCACCGCACTGTCCTATCTGCTCGAACAGGACCCCGACAACCGCTCTCTGCTGCATTGGCAGGCGATGTCGCCGTGCCCGCCGCCGGAAACGGCACATTTGCACGATGATCCCCGGATCGCGGAAACCGCCATTCAGATGCAGACGCCGGGCCTCTCCACCAAGGAGAAGGCGCTGATCGAGCTGCTGCCGGACGGCCCGGCCGAATGCCTCCATCTCCTCGGCCTCGATTTCAAAAGTGGCCATTTCGAGGGCATGTTCAGCGTGCCTTCCTATCATGATTGGCTGTTCTCGACTGACCTGACGCCCGCTTATGAGTGGGAGAAGAAGACGCTCAAGCTGCTGCAATGGCGCGCGCCCACCAAGCGCTGGATGCTCAAATATCCTTCGCACACCATTGCCCTGCCAGCGATCGCCTCGGTCTTTCCCAATGCCCGCTTCGTCGCAACCCACCGCGATCCGGTGAAGTCGGTCACCTCGGTCTGCAGCCTGGTCCACAAGGGTTCCGGCATGTTGTGGCAGAAGGAGGACCTGGCCTATCTGGGGCGCCAGTGGACCAGTATCGTCGAGGAACAGCTGCGGCGTATGATGGCGTATCGGGAGAGCGCCGATCCCAGCCGCTTCATCGACTTCCACAATGACGATCTGGTGCGCCGGCCGATGGAGACGCTGGAGGCGCTCTACGACTGGATGGGCGCGGAGATCACGCCCGCCGCCCGGGCCGGATTCGAGGGGCGGATTACCAACAACCCCAAGGGCGTTTACGGTGCGCATAGCTACGAACCGGCGACCTATGGCCTCGACGTCGACGAGCTGCGGGAAAGGTTCCGCTTCTATACCGACCATTACAACGTCCGCGCCGAAAACTGATCGGCCTGCTATCACGCGGACAGGAGAGACAGAGTATGCGTGCAGCAATATTCCGGGGTGCGGGCAAGCCCTTGGCGATCGAGGAAGTGCCGGATCCTCAGCCGGGCCGCTCTGACGTTCTGGTCAAGATCGGCCGCTGCGGTGTGTGCGGCACCGACCTGCACACCACATCCGGCCATGGCGCGGACCTTCCGATCGGCAGCCAGCTGGGCCATGAATATGCAGGTGAGGTCATCGAGGTCGGTCCGGGCGTGAGCAATGGGCTCAAAACCGGTGCCAAGGTATCGGTCATGCCGGTGAGTGGCTGCGGTGCCTGCGCTTGGTGTCTCTCCGGCAATCCGATGAGCTGTCAGGGCGCGTTCCGCATGCAGACCAGCGGCTTTGCGGAATATGTCGCTGTCGATCAGTCGGCCGCGATCCTGCTGCCGCAGAGTCTCTCGCTGGCCGACGGCGCGCTCGTCGAACCCCTTGGCGTGGGCTTGCATGGCGTTGTTCAGGCCGACATCAAACCCGGCGCGAAGGTGCTGGTGCTGGGCGCGGGGTCGGTTGGCCTTGCGGCGATCTTTTGGGCGCGGCGGCTTGGGGCGGGGCGCATCGTCGCCGCATCGCCTTCAGCGCGGCGGGCGGCAATGGCCGGCGCCATGGGTGCCGACGGTTTCGAGACGCTGGGCGAGGGGGAGGCAGAACGGATCAATGCAGCACTGGGCGGCCCGCCCGATGTCGTGTTCGAATGCGCCGGAGCAGTAGGCCTGCTCGCCAAGTCCGCGGAGTTGGTGCGGGTTGGCGGCGTCGTGGTGTCGCTCGGTTTCTGCATGGCGCCGGATACGATCGTGCCGGCCATGGCGACGCTGAAACAGCTGACCCTCAAATTCTCCTATACCTACACCAAGCCTGAATTCATCCACTGCGCCGATGTTCTGGATCAGGGCCATGTCGAACCCCGGATGATGATCACGGACACGATATCGCTCGACGCTTTCCCGGCCCGGCTTGAACAGATGCGCGCGGGCGAGCCAGTGACCAAGCTCATGGTCGACCCCTGGATGAAATGAACAAGAGGAGCGGATCATTGACTGCGACACAAGGCAACCTCTTGGCAGGGCGCTTCGCTCAGCTGGGCTATGTCACCAACGATCTGGATAGTGCCATCGCCAGCTTTCGCGACAATGCCGGCATGAAGAATTTCCTGCGCACTGACGGGGTTAACCTTGTGGTCGGCGAAGGGAAGGTAGCGCACTGCAATGTCGCCCTCGGCGTTTCCGGCGGTATCCAGTTCGAGATCATCCAGCCGACCGGCGGCGACGACCAGGTCTATAGCGATGCGCTCACCGGCGAGGGTTTCGAGCTGCGGCTGCACCACCATTGCCATTGGGTGGACACCCAGGAAGAGTTCGATGCCGTGAAAGCGCAGATGCGCCACGCCGGTTTTCCGATTGTCATCGAAGGATCCGACCCGGCGGCGCAATATTTCTATGCCGACATGCGCCCGGTCGTCGGACATTATGTGGAATATATTCTGTTCAACCCGGATGCGGTCGATGCCCTGATGGCAGCGATCCCTGTGAATTGAGCCGGCCCATGACGAACCGCGCGAAAGAGGCGATCCCTCCCGCCCGCAGCAAGGCGAAGTCCGCCGTCGAGGCGGCCAGCCGATCAGGCCATCCCTTCCTCTCGACGCCCGAGGAAATCATCGAGGAGGCCCGCAACGGCCGGATGTTCGTCCTGGTCGATGACGAGGACCGGGAGAATGAGGGCGACCTCGTCATCCCGGCCCAGATGGCGACGCCCGATGCCGTCAACTTCATGGCGACCCATGGGCGCGGCCTTGTTTGCCTCGCCCTCACCAAGGACCGTGTCGACCAGCTCGGGCTCACCCCCATGGCCGGCCAGAACGGCGCCCGGCCTGACGAAACGGCCTTCACTGTATCGATCGAGGCGCGCACTGGCGTCGATACCGGCATTTCCGCTGCCGACCGCGCCCGGACTGTTGCCGTTGCCATCGATGCGAGCAAGGGGCCGGACCAGATTGTGACGCCGGGCCACGTCTTTCCGCTCGTCGCCCGGCCCGGCGGTGTGCTGGTGCGCGCCGGCCATGCCGAAGCGGCGGTCGATGTCGCACGCCTCGCTGGCCTCAACCCCTCGGGCGTCGTCTGCGGGATCATGAACGACGATGGCAATATGGCGCAGCTTGACGAGCTCGTGGCGTTTTCGCAGCGCCACAAGCTCAAGCTGGGGACGATCCGCGACCTCATTGCCTATCGCCGTCGCCATGACCGGCTCATCGAGCGGATCCTGGAAACGCCGTTCGATTCGGAATTCGGCGGTGACTGGAATGCCATCACCTATCGTAACCGTATCGATGAGACCGAGCATCTCGTGCTGCAGAAAGGCAGGATCGATCCCGACAAGCCGACGATCGTGCGGATGCATGCGATCTCGCTGTTCGACGACATGCTCGGCCGTACCGGCGCGCGCCTCAGGATACTGGAGCGTTCGATGCGGGTGATCGGCGAAGCGGGCAGCGGCTTGATCGTCATCCTTCGCCCGCAAGGCCCGCGCGAACTCTCGACGATGATGAGCACTGAGGCACGCGACCAGGAAATGGACCTGCGCAGCTATGGCGTCGGCGCCCAGATCCTTGCGGACCTCGGGGTGCACGACATGGTGTTGCTCACCAATGTCCACCGTAACCTCGTCGCCATTGAAGGCTATGGCATCAGCGTGGTGGGCGAACAGTCGATCTGACCGCAAATCCCTGGCGGCTCAGGCCGCCGCCGGGCTTGCGGATTTCGTTTTGGGTGCTTTTTGCTTGCCCTTGGCACGGGACGGGCGCTTCAGCTTGCGGGGTTCGGGTTTGGTCCGGGGACCGGCGGCGATGCCGTCCAGCGTCAGGCTGACATAGATTTCCGCCATATCCTCTGTGTCGGGGTCATTTGGCTGCTTGAACCAGGTCAGCGAAAACAGCCTGCCGCCGATCAGGATCAGGCTGATATAGCGCGCATCGATATCGCTCCGTACCGTGCCTTCCTTCTGGGCGGAGAGGATTAGGTCCCGCCAGAATCTGCCATAGGCCTTCTGGCGCTCCAGCTGTCGTTCGCGGATGGCGTCGGGCACCTGGTCGGCGATTTTCCAATAGGCCATGACCAGTTCGTCATGCTCGATCGCCGCAAAGAAATGCGCCTTGATCGCCGCGCGCAGCCGTTCGATGGGGCGAAGGTCGTCGGGAAGTTCGGCGATGGTCGCCGTGACGGTCTCGGCGAGCTGCGCGATGCCCAGGTTCAGGACCTCCTCCACCAGATCGTCCTTGGAGGCGAAATAATAGTAAAGGCTGCCCGCAAAGGTTTCTGCTTCACTCGCTACTTCCGCCATGGTGACGGCGGCATAGCCATTGCGGTTGAACACACGCGCAGCCGCCGTGATAATCTTCTCCCGTTTCAATCTGGCTTTGGGGGTCTTCATGGGCCGCAAGTTCTCGAGAATTCCGGGAAGGAGGGTCGGTCTAGTTTGTGGTCTGTTGCAAGTCCAGCTTACCGCGCCGAGACTCCAACGCAGTTAAATTGGAAAGTCTGCGGCGCTCAGAGCATCACCTGGCCGCCGTCGGCGTTGATCGTCTGCCCTGTGACGTAACGGCTGTCGTCACTGGCGAGGAAGACGGCAAGCGGCGCAATATCGGCCTCGCCGTCCCCGAAATAGCCGAGCGGCACCGACGCGCGTTCACGCTCGGCGAGTTCCGGATTCGCCTCCAGATAGGCACGGGCAGCGGGGCTGAGGCTTGCCGGGGCGATGACATTGACTCTGATGCCCATCGCCCCCCACTCGCGCGCCGCGCTACGCGAGAGGCCCCTTATGCCTTCCTTGGCGGCGGCATAGAGCGTAAAGCCGCTGGCGCCATGGATGCCGTTGCGCGAGCCGAAGTTGATCACCGATCCCCGGCTTGCCTTGAGATGTGGAAAGGCGGCCTGCATCATGTAGAGCGTGCCGTACAGGCTCGGCCCCAGATTGGCCGCGATCGCCGCATCGTCCATGTCCTCGAGCAGCAAGCCGGGCGTGCTGACGGCGGCGTTGTTAACCAAAATGTCGATCCCGCCGAACCGACTGACGCAGGCGGCGACCGCGCGTTCGACGTCCTGCCGGCACGAGACGTCGCATTGCACGCCGTCCACCTGGCCCAACGGCTCCAGTTCGGCAAGGGCTTCGGACAAGGCGGGCGCCGCGATTTCGCACAGCATCACGGCAGCGCCTTCGCGCAGGAAGCGGGCGGCGATGCCATATCCCGTGCCGCCCTTTGTAGAGCCGGTGACAATCGCTACCTTGTCTTTCAATCGCATGATGTTCCGCTCCCTTGTGCTCTTTCGATGCGTGATTTCGACATTAGCCTATAGGAAACATAAATTGACAATACGAAAAGTGTGAGGCAGGTTTGTTGGAGATGGATGGCGTGAGTCCGTGGTTGGATGGTGCGCCTGGCGACAGGATGGGAGCAGGGTGATGTCTGGTCATCTGCCATATCGTTTG
>DATJLC010000221.1:0-10934 GCA_035490755.1 Sphingobium sp. | reverse complement strand
GGCGAGGGGATCATGCCGAGATGGCCAAGCGCCTCCCGAAACTGATCGCTTACCGGCATGGCAAGGTTATCCACGATTTCGATCATCCGGAAAGCCCGGCGTGGGATGGTCACGCAGTGTTGACCTTTCCCACACGGGAGGATCTGGATGCTGCGCTGGCCTCGCCGCAATGGGCAGAAGCTATCCGCCACGTCGGCGCGATGAAGGGCAAGCGGGTCTGCCTATTCACCGAGGAGGTTGATCTTCTCGCCGGGCGGGTCGCCTGACATGGGTCAGGACTATCAGCCCGGCTTCGTGCCCGACCTGTTCCGGCTCCACGGCAAGGTTGCGCTGATTACCGGTGGCCGCGGCCAGTTGGCGGAAGTCATGGCCGCCACGCTCGCCGATCTCGGATGCGACGTTGCACTGGCGTCGCGTCATCAGGAGGAGTGCGCTGCGCTGGCCGCCACAGTCGGATCGCGCTTCGGTCGGCGGGCGATCGGTTTGCGCTGCGATATAGCCGATGAGGCCGATATTGAGCGCACCATGAGCGACGTGGTCGCTGAGCTAGGCACGATTGACATCCTCGTCAACAATGCGGGCGCATCCTGGTGGGGGCTGCCGCAGGATATTCCGCTCAAGGGCTGGCAGAAGGTGATGGACGTCAATATCACCGGCACCTTTCTCGCCTGCCGCCATGCCGCCCGGCACATGATCGCCCGAGGCGGTGGCGCCATCATCAACATCGCGTCGGTCGGCGCCTTCCTGTCCTATCGCCCGGCAGACGGACAGGTTGTTCCTTATACCACATCCAAGGCTGCGATCGTCCATCTGACTGCCGATCTGGCGGCGCAGTGGGCCGACAATGGCATTCGCGTGAACGCCATAGCGCCAGGGTCTGTCGAGACCGGCATGACCGAAACCCTTACGGACGACATCCAGCAGAAGCTGCGCGATGGCATATTGTTGCGACGATTCGGAGCGCCAATGGAAATCGCGGGCGCCCTTGCGCTGCTCGCCTCATCTGCCGGCAGCTTCATGACTGGGCAGACAGTGCTGGTCGATGGAGGGCAGTCCCTTGCCTGAGATGGTTGTGGAGACGTTTGCCGCAGGGGGGCTGGAGTGGGGCAACAGCTCACTTTGGTCGCAGTTCTGCGAACTTGCTGATCTGGACGGCGCCGCGCTTGCAGTGGTCGATGCCGAGGGACGGCATTGGGCCCGCGCCGAATTGGTCACGCTTGCAATGCGCTATCGCATGGCTCTGCAACAGCATCAGGTCGGACCGGGCGATCGGGTGATGATCGAGGCCTGCAAGAAGGTTGAGACGCTTGCGGCCATGCTGGCCATTTCCTCGCTGGGCGCGATCTGTTGTCCTTATGGCAGCACCTTGAGCGATACAGATCGTTCTGTGCTCGAAACACGGCTGGGGCATGTGCTGCGCCTTTCGTGGAAGAAGTCCGAGAGTTCGGTTGGCGAAGTTGACCGCATCTATATCTCACTTCCGCCGAGAGGGCTGGCGCGTTCCGACGACGTGCGCGACAGCCTAACGGCACTGATCGGTTTTACCTCGGGCACGACCGGCGTGCCCAAGGGTGTGATGCATGGTCCGGCGGCGCTCAACTATGCGACGCGCGCTTGTGCCCGGAACGCGGGGCTCCAACCAGACGAACCCTTGCTGGCGATCGTGCCGTGGGATAGCGCGCCTGGCTATACCTTTACAGTCCATTTCAGTCTCTCGCTCGGGCACCCGCTGGTGATCGTGGATCCCTGGAATGCGGTCGCGGCGCTGGAGCTCGCGGCCACCTATCGCTGCGGTTGGGCCATTTGCGTGCCGACTCATCTCTTCATGATGATGGAAGCGGCCAGGAACGGTAGCTGGTCGGGCAAGCTCGCCTTTCGTGCCATGGCGGTGGGTGGCAGCGCGATGACGCCGGAGCTCATCGCCGATGCGGATCGGCTGCTGGGTATTTGCGCACTGCGCATGTTCGGCATGTCGGAATGCATGGGCCATGCATCTACGCTTCCGCAGGATAGCCTGGAGCGACGGCTGCATAGTGATGGCCGTTCCTTTCCCGGTACGCAGGACATCGCCTTCGATTCCGAGTTGCGCCCGCTCGGCGTCGGCGTGAGGGGGCAGGCGGGAGTGCGTGGACCATCGCTGTTCCTGGGCTATTGCAAGGACCTTGGCGATGGCACCGCGCGCATGACGGCGGATGGATTTTTCCTGACGGGGGATGAAATCACGCGGGATGCGGATGGCTACATCAAGGTCGTCGGGCGCATCAAGGACCAGATTATTCGCGGTGGATTCAATATTGATCCGGCCGAGATCGAAGGTGCGCTTGTGCGCCACGTGGCCATCAGCGAGGCCGCAGTCGTGCCCTTGCCGCATCCAAAGCTCGGCGAGCAGGCCTGTGCGGTCTGCGTGATCCGGGAGGGCTGTGAGGCGCCGAGCCTGGCGATGGTTACCGACCATCTGGCCAATCTGGGCCTCTCGAAGAAGAAATGGCCGGAACATCTCGTCTTCATCGCCGCCATGCCCGTCAATGCCAATGGCAAGGTCGACAAGAAGCTTCTGACGCAGCTCGTGCGCCAGCCGGGCGCCGAGATCATGACCAACGCGGAAAAAAGACCGACCGACTGATCGGCTCAGTGTTGACAACCCGACCAGTCGGTCGGTAACTATCTTGCAATGATAATCGGCTCGACCGCGATTCGAAAAACGCGGTGGCTCGAAACGCTGGATGGGAATTCGGCTATGTTGAAGGAGAGTGAAATGTCGAAGGGGGCAGAACGCCAAACTCGTCGTCGGTACGTAGCGCTATTGGCAGGTTGCGCCTGGTTCGCTGGTGCGCTTGCATCGCCGGCAATGGCGGCGGATGAGGCGCCGGCCGCCAGCGAAGCGGACGACATGGGCATTGTTGTGACAGCTCGCCGTCGTGAGGAGCGCCTTCTCGACGTTCCTGTTGCGGCCAGCGTCATCACCTCGGACCAGATCGCCCAATATGGAATGACCTCGGTTCAGAACATCAAGATCGTCGCGCCGCAAATTTCTCTCGATCGTGGTTTCACCGGCTCCGGTACGTCGATTTCGATACGTGGCGTCAGTTCCTCCAGTCTGGATGCTGGTGTCGAGCAGTCCGTGCTTCTGGACTTTGACGGCATGGCTATCAGCAGGGGCCGCATCCTGAATGACGCGCTGTTCGATATTGCGGGCGTTGATGTGCTGAAGGGACCGCAGGCGTTGTTCTTCGGCAAGAACTCGCCTGGCGGTGTGGTTTCGGTCAAGTCGGCCAATCCCACCAGAGAGCTTTCCGGCTTCGTGCGTGCGGGTTACGAATTTACCGCCGACAATGCCTCGATCGAGGCGGCCATAGCCGGGCCGTTGAGCGCAGACCTGGGGGCTCGCCTGGCGGTCTTCGCTAGCCAGAGCAAGGGCTATATCCGTAATCAGAATAGCGGCGTCGTGGATCTGGTCCGTTCGGCGGCGAGTGGAAGTATATTCGTTCCGGCAGCGCCGGCTCGGCTCGGTGCAGAAGAGAAGCTCGCCGGGCGCCTGACCCTAAAATATGACGGCGAAAACTTTGGCGCGACCTTTAAGCTGCTGGTCAGCCATTATGAAGGCCAGGGACTTCAGAGCTTCAGCGAGGTCATGTCCTGTCCCGCCTCGCGCGTCCGGCCCGGTACCACCGGCGGCGTTATCGACCCCACGGGCGATTGCTCGCTCAACGACCGATCCTCGCAGGGCTGGCTCTCGCCGACGATCATTAATCTCTGGCCGCAAGTTAAGCGCCATAATAATGGCCAGCCCTATTCGCTCAATGATACCATCCTGCCGACATTATCGTTGAATTTCAACGTGGGTGACGTCAAGATAACCTCTGTAACGGGGTATTACGACTATAACTATGTAAGTCAGGGTAATGCGGACGCAACGTCATATTCCTACTTCTGGTCGTACAGTAATGAGAAAAACCAGAGCTTCTATCAGGAATTGCGGGCTGTGTCCGACTTCGACGGCATGATCAATTTCGCCGCTGGCGGACATTTTGAGCACAATAAGCGGACCCTGTTTGTCGGCGGCGCCAATGGTCCCGCGCTGCCGGATGCCACGACCGGCAAATTCCATTCCTATGACAATGAGCAGCATAACAAGAGCACCGCCTTTTCCGTATTCGGGCAGTTGATATTCAAGTTCTCCGATGCGTTCGAATTGGCTGGTGGCGGACGCTATTCCCGCGAGAAGAAGAAGCTCGACACCTTCTACACCTTCGTCAACTCGAACCAGGCGGCCGGCTTTCTTCCCTTGGGCACGCATATAACGGGCACGAAAACGGAGGATAACTTCTCGCCGGAAGCGACAATCACCTGGCATCCATCTCGAAACGTGATGCTCTATGGCGCGTACAAGACCGGGTATCTCGCCGGCGGTTTCTCAAACCCGGGCATTGTGAGCGGCGTCTCCACGCTCCAGACGCTGAGCTTCGACGCCGAGAAGGTGGACGGGTTCGAAGTGGGTGCAAAGGCGGCTCTACTCGGGAACAGGTTGAATGTTTCTTTAACCGGGTATCGCTACACCTATGAGGGCCTGCCGCTCACATCCCTGATTGCGCTGAGCGCAACATCAACTACCTTCGTGACGCAGAACGCGGCAAGCACTCTGACCCAGGGCATCGAATTTGAAGCAAGCTATCGGCCTGTTCGTGGGACGACACTGAGGGCAACGGCCGCCTACAATGATGCGCATTTCAAAAGCTTCCCGAAAGCGCAATGTTATGCCGGGCAGACGTCCGCTGCTGGCTGCGTGCCAGCCACCGCTACCAGTAGTGCGTTCCAGGACCTTTCAGGCAAGCCTGTCTACCGTGCACCCGAGTGGCTGCTGACGGGCGGCATCGTCCAGGAGTTTGATCTCTCCTCGGCGTTCCGTATGACCCTGAATGCCGACGTGCGCTATTCGTCTGGCTATTATTCAGGCCTGAACCTCAATCCGCTGTCCTTTCAGAAGGCATTCACGATTTTAAATGCAGGCGCCCGCATTGCCACCGTGGATGACAACTGGGCCTTTTCAGTCATTGGTCGAAACCTGACCAACAGGCGCTACGCCACCCTTGGCGTTGATAAGCCTGGCGGCATTGGTGAGGTCTTCACGGTTGCCGGCGAACCCCGAGCAGTGGTTTTGCAGGTCGAAGCCAAGTTCTGAGCAATGGCCTTCACCTGCTTCCTGGTGATTTTAGTCAAAGGTAGGAAGGCAAGTTCTTCCTACCTTTCATAAACTTTCTGGAGAAAGACATGCTCGCAGCTGAGGACTCGAACATAATTTCGGTTTCCCGGCGGCGTATGGCCATGGCGTTTCTCTTCGTGGTCTCGACGTTCAACTATATCGACCGCACGATCATCTCGGTCCTCCAGGTGCCCATCAAGCGCGACCTCGGTTTGAGCGACGCGCAGCTCGGATTGTTGACCGGCCTATCCTTCGCCATATTCTACACGTCCTTGTCCATTCCGATCGGCCGCCTTGCCGATCGAGCCAATCGCCGTAACATCATCGCCCTGTCGCTTGGCGTATGGAGCGGCATGACTGCGCTGGGCGGCCTTGCCTCCAACTTCCTGTCGCTCGTGATGTTTCGCGTTGGCGTCGCCGCGGGGGAGGCTGGAAGCATTCCGGCAAGCCAGTCGATCATAGCGGATCTCTATCCGCCGGCGAAGCGCGCTACGGCCATGTCGATCTGGGGGCTGTCCCTGCCGCTAGGCTTGCTGCTTGGATATTCTGTTACCGGGTGGCTGGCAGAGGCCGTCGGCTGGCGCTGGACGTTCGCGATCATAGGTGGATTTGGCGTCGTGCTGGCCCCGATCGTGCTGTTCCTGCTCGCAGAGCCGAAAAGGGGCACCTATGATGACCCCGTCATCGTGGTTGCGCCGTCGATGCCAATTGGGGAGGCGACGTTGTTCCTGTGGCGCCACAAGGCCTTTTGCATGGTCGTGCTGGCGGCCGCCCTGCATGGCTTCACCCAATATTCGCTGATGAACTGGACCGCGCCTTTCTACGTGCGTGTCCATGACATGTCTCTCTCCGGCGTGGCGCTCTATCTGGCGCTGGTGAGCGGCATAGGGGGCGGCATTGGCATGTTCCTGGGCGGCTATTTTTCGGACCGCGTTGGCAGGCGCGATCCGCGCGGGCGCTTGCTGGTCATGGCGATTTTCATTGCCGCGATGGTCCCTTTCAGTTTCATCCAGTTTTCAAGCGCATCGCTGGGCCTGTCGCTGGCCAGCGGCGCGATCGCGGGCACATTGATGCTTGGCTATTACGGCCCGATCCTCGCTGTCGTTCACTCCATGGTGCCAAGTACGATGCGCGCCTTCACGGCCTCGGTCCTGCTGTTGGTCTTCAACATCATCGGCCTTGGCGCCGGTCCTTTCACTACAGGGCTAGTCAGCGATATTTTTGCGGCGAGTTTCAATTTGGGAAATGCATCCCTCACCTACGCGATACTGTGTTCGCTGGCCGGGTCTATCGCCAGTGTCGCGATATTCCTCTTGGCAGCCAGAGGGGCGCCAGCCATGTCATCCGCCCAGGCCGAGGCGCCGGCAAAGGCTCCACGCGTAGCAAGTTGATCGCAGCGCTCAAATCCGCCGCTCACTTCATGCCGTCTGCCCATGGAGGAAGTCGCGCTTGATCTTCTTGGCCAGCGACCATTTGTGCACCTCGGTCGGTCCATCATAAATGCGAAACGCGCGGATTTCGCGGAAGATCTGCTCGACCACCGTATCGCCGGTTACGCCGGTGCCGCCCAGCACCTGCACGCAGTTGTCGGCGATCTTCATCAGGGCCTCGCTGACTGCAACCTTGGCCATCGAACTTTCCGCCGTGCCCGCCGAGCCGCTATCGAGAACGCTCGCGCACCAGTCGATCATCAACTCGGCCTGGCGCAGCATGATGGCATTTTCCGCCAGCATGAAGCCGACACCCTCATGATCGATCAGCAGCTTGCCAAAGGCCTGCCGCTTGCAGGTATAAGCGGTGGCGATCTCCTGCGCCCGGATGCAGGAGCCGAGCCAGCGCATGCAATGCGACAGCCGCGCCGGTGACAGCCGTACCTGAGCATATTTGAAGCCCTCGCCAGCCTCTCCCAGCATTTGGTCGCCTGGAACACGCAGGTTCTCGATCGTGATTACCGCATGACCGCCAGGCATCGAACTGTCGATAGTGTCCAGCACGCGATCAATGCGAATGGCCGGGTCGGGCAGGTCAACAAGGAACATACAGGCGCCTTGCTCGGCCTTGGCCATGACGATTCCCACATTGGCGCCCTGCGCACCGGTGATGAGGGTCTTGCGGCCATTGATCACCCAATGGTCGCCGTCCTGATGGCAGGTTGTAATCATCATCGAGGGATCGGAACCGGCCCCGCCAGCATCGGCCGGCTCGGTCATGAAGAAGGCCGATCGCGCCGTTCCCGCGATGAGAGGCCTGAGGAAGTGCTCCTTCTGCGCGGGCGTGCCGACATGGCCGAGCAAATACATATTGCCCTCGTCGGGTGCCATTGTGTTGCACGCAAGCGGGCCGAGCGGCGACAATCCTGAGCGGATCAGGACCGTGGCCGTCTCTCGCTGGGTCAGGTGGCTGCCATCGGGCAGAATGTGAGGGGTGAGCACGCCTGCCTCGCGCGCCTTGGCGCGCATTTCCGTAACCAAGTCTTCTGGCGGGCCATGCCCGTGGACGCTGAAGCGCGGGTCCTTCTCATACGGAATGACGACTTCGCGGACGAAGGCTTCCACTTTCGCCGCGATCCCTTGGGCGCGCTGTGTCATGCAGATACCTGTGGTCTCATCGCTAGAGGGTACTGACGAGGTGGCCGCCGTCGACTTCGATCACCGCGCCGGTCATGTAGGCCGACAGGTCCGAGGCGAGCAGCAACAGTGGGCCGTCCAAGTCTTCGAGGCGACCAAGACGGCGCTGGGGGATTCGGCGCAGCATGGCCTTGCCTGCATCGCTGACCCAGAAGGCCGAGTTGAGCTCGGTGTCGAAGTAGCCTGGGGCCAGGGCGTTCACCCGGACACCGAAGCGCGCGAGTTCCAGCGCAAGCGTCTTGGTCATCTGGATCGTGCCGGATTTGGACACAGCATAGGGCAATATGCCGCCCGCCTGACGCAGGCCGAGGATCGAAGCGATGTTGATGATCGACCCGCCTGCGCCCCGAGCGCGCAGGGCATTTGCCACGGCCTGTGACATGAGGAACATGCCTTTCAGGTTGGTGTCGATTACAGCGTCCCAATCTGCCTCGGTCTGGTCGAGTGCCGGGCGGTCGCGCACAATGCCGGCATTGTTCACCAGTATATCGACCCGCTCGAGAAGCGGACCCATTGCGGCGATGCTGTGTGCAGAGGTGACGTCGAGGGCAACGGCCGTGCATTGGCCCCCCTGGTTGACGATAGCCTCGGCGATCCCGACCAGCGCTTCCCGGCGACGCGCGCCAATGATGACTTCAGCCCCCGCGCCCGCGAGAACGGCGGCGAAATGGGCGCCGAGGCCGCCGGACGCTCCAGTGACCAATGCGACCTTTCCGACCAAGCTCCACCGATCCAACTTCGCCTCCTTTGATTCGGGATTATGTTAGAACAGTATTGTGGAACAATAAAGGGGGCTTGTTGGCCCGCTGGCCGAGGCGCATAAGAGCGCAATGCAGCAAAACGACATGTCCGGAAGGTCCGCTGCCGCTTCGCTGCAACGCGTCTACCAAGGTGTGATGAAGGATCTTGAGGAAGGCCGCATGGTGCCGGGCCAGCGGTTGATTGAGACTGACCTTGCCGCTTGTTTTCAGGTAGGGCGCAACGCCGTACGTGAAGCGATGCAGAAGCTGGCGGCGCGCGGCGTGGTTGATCTAAGTCCGCATCGATCGCCTGCAATCCGCCGTCTCGATCCGGACGAAACGTTTGAAGTGCTAGACGTTGCGAGTGCCTTGACTGGCCTTGCAGCGCGCACGGCGGCAATCCATTTCGATGCGCAGCGCCACGATACCCCACTGCGAGCGGCGATGGACATGCTGGACGAGGCGCAGCGGGTGGACGAGGCTGCCATGTTTAGCCAGGCTCGCCGCCGTTTTTACCGTGCCTTGCTGACGATCGGCGGCAATCGCGAGCTTCAGCGGATATTTCCCGCAATCGGCATGCACATCATCTACGCGCAGTACCAGACCCGCCAACTTCGCGGAATTCGTGTTGCCGATTATCGTGCTATTGCCGAAGCCGTGGTTGGTAGCAATCCTGAGGGCGCGGCCGAGGCGGGGCATGCCCATGTCGAGCATGTACGCCGGGTGATCATCGAAGCGCTGGAAAGGTCGGGAAGCATGGTCCATCCTGAGCGGAAGGCCCAGGGGGAAGGCTCTTGAACTTCTCCCTACCCTAGATCAGGATGAGGGAACCTGATGTCCGACCCGACATTGCGACCTCATGGCGGAGTTCAAGACGCAGTGGGTCGAAGCAATGCGGATGGGAAACTTCCCTGCTGCCTGGAGGCTCTCCGAACAGGCTCTAGGCAACCGCAATCATGCCACCCGCGATGATCCTTCGCTGCCCTATCATCTGCGATGGGTGTGGGACGGCTGCGACTTGGCCCAGCAGCACGTTCTTGTCCGCTGCTATCATGGGCTGGGAGACACCATCCAGTTCGCGCGTTTCCTGCAGCCGCTTGCGGAGCGGGCGGCGAGCGTAACCGTGGAGGTGCAGCATCGACTGCTGCCATTGCTGGAGAGGATGGCGCATCGAGAGGGCCAAAGGGCGGTGCGCTTTGTGCCCTTTGACCCGGCACGTCCCTTGCCCCGCTGCGAATGCGAGGTCGAGATAACCGAACTGGACTTTGCGTTACGCGCGCTGCCGTGGGCGGCGCCGGCGCCCTATCTGCACGCATTGCCGGCCCCGCTGCCGCATGACACGGTGGGTCTGTGCTATGGCGCCGGCGACTGGGATCGCGAGCGCTGCATCCCGCCCGATCTGCTGGCGCCCATTTGCGAGCAGGCGCCTTGCATCACGCTCATGCCGGAACCGACCGAGCTGAAAGTCGCCAATAAGTGGGGATGCCCCCTCGACATCGAGAAGACAGCCTCGCTCATCGGGGGGTGCAGCCTCATCATCACCGTCGATACCATGGTGGCGCATCTTTCCGGCGCGATGGGCAAGCCGACATGGCTGCTGCTCAAGCAAAAGCCCGACTGGCGCTGGTCGCCTGAACGACGGTGCAGCATCTGGTATCCCTCGATCTGGTTGTACGCCCAGCCGAAGCCAGGGGACTGGGAAACCGTCGTCAAACAGGTTCTTCACGATCTTGCGAACCGCGAACGGGGAGAGCCGAAGGGAGTATCCGTCTCGGGTTATGTGGCGCGGCCATCGGTGCCGGTGTCATGGGGGGAGTTGATCGACAAGATCACCATCCTGGAGATCAAGCGCGACCGCCTTACCAATCCTGCGGCCCGTGCCAACGTCATCAAGGAGCATGCGCTGCTGAGCGCGATCGGGGGCCAGGTGATCCATGGGAGCCGCATGGCCGATCTGGTCCAGGAGCTGAAGCGGGTGAATGAAGAGCTCTGGCAGGTCGAGGACGCCATTCGTGAACAGGAAGCCAGGCAGCAGTTCCAGTCCACCTTCATCCAGCTCGCCCGGTCGGTCTATCGCAAGAATGATCGGCGGGCGGCGCTCAAGCGCCAAATCAATGACCTCCTCGGTTCGGAGCTGATCGAGGAGAAGAGCTATGCGGGCATGAAGATGCCGGCTGTATAGCCATGTCCACATTCCCCGATGCGGAAACATTTTCCGGCCAGGGGCTTTCTCATGATTGAGGCGGCGCACGAACGGAGCAGGCTGTATGAACCTTGCCGTACCGAGAGCCGCCCGGAAAATCGGTGTCCTCACCTTTCACCGCTGCATTAATTACGGATCGTACTGGCAGGCGCGATGCCTGGTCG
>DATJLC010000220.1:0-2656 GCA_035490755.1 Sphingobium sp. | reverse complement strand
CCATCATCGCGATGATATTGGCGACAAACATGCGCGGGATGGAGCGCATTGCCTCCGCCAGGCCATAAGCACGATGCACGAACATCCCGCGCACTACCGCCCGCCAGCCGAGCAGGACCGCATTCGCGCCCAGCAGGGCGGGGATCGGGGCGGGCAAGGGCAACGAGGGGACCAGCCGCAGACCCTCCGCGATCCACAACAGGGCAGCCAATACCGCGCCGGCATAGGCTGCCAGCAGCACGATCGCGGCGATCAAGGCGCGCCTGTCCCGCATGCGCATCCAGCTTTCCACGGCGCTCCCGCTCCAGCGCAGCCGGTCCCAGCCGGCAAGCGCGATACCAAGGGTCCAGCGCGCCTTTTGCTGGACCGCGTCGCGAATGGTGTCGGGGAAATATTCTCGTGTGGCGACCAGCGCGCCCGCCGCATCGCGCATCCGCACGATCACGCCCCGCCCGCCCAGCTCGCCGATACGCAGGCCGATCTCGTAATCCTCCGTCAAACTGCCTGGATCAAAGGGGTGCCCGTCCCTGGCCCGCGACAGCTGCTCCATCGTGTCGCGGGCGATGGCGCATCCGACCCCCGCCGACGGCAGGGCCGCGCCCAGCGCCTCCCGGACCATCAGCGCCTTGGCATGGGCTTCGGCGAACTCGTCGCAATAATGGCCAGATATCCAGCGGGACTGCCGCGACGCCAGCGGCAGCACCGGCAGCTGGACCAGCGCGAACCGGTCGATCATCGCCGACATGACCTTGAGCGCGTCGGGATGGACCACATCCTCCGCATCATGGAGGACGATCGCCTTGGCGCGGACCCCCCGCGCATCCTCCCAGCGGCCGAGCGCATGCCACAGGGTGTTGAGACAATCAGCCTTTGTGGTCGGCCCCGGCAGGGGATTGACCACCATCGTCACTGTGTCGCTGCCGGCCGCGGCATCGGCCACGGCATCGATCGTGCCCTTGTCATTGCCATAGACGCCGACGAACAGATGCAAATTGGCTCCGCGCCATTGGTCCAGGCAATGGCGCAGCATCGCCCCGATGACGGGCGCCTCGTCCCAGGCGGGAATGAAGACCGCCATGGTGCCAGGATCAGGCGACGGCGGCAGAGCGTCGGCGGTCATGCGTCTATAGCGCCGGTAAATGGTCAGCCGGCGCCAGATGCGGCGAAAGCCGTAGATGATATCCAGTGCCAGATCGTCGATCCCGCCCAGCAACAGCCCGATTGCAGCGAACAACAACAATTCGTTGCGCGCAATCTCCATTGTAGACGTGGCAACGTCGACCAAGAACATCCAGCCGCGAAACTCCGGTTCGGCTGGATCCTGGATATATATGTAAATAGCCGGCGACAAATATTTTTGGTCATGGGCCGTGCTTACTTCAATCCCGGCGCTGTTTGACCGGCCATGCATGGATGGCCTATCCCCACAGGCATGAAGACAAACCATAACGACGCCGCGGGCAACCGGCCGCCAGTGCTGGCGGGGGCCGTGCCGTCCGTCCTGCGCGCCTTCCTGGCAAGCGAGGCGACGGGCGGAATATTGCTCATGGCGGCGGCGGCGGTCGCGCTGCTGATCGTCAATCTCTCGCCCGGCGGTGCCGATGCCTATCATCATCTGCTGGAAATGAGGACAGGCCCGGTGCTGGCGCCCGCTTTGGGGCCGATGACCGTGCATATGTGGATCAATGACGGGCTGATGGCCTTGTTCTTCCTGCTCGTCGGCCTGGAAATCAAGCGCGAGTGGGTCGATGGGCGGTTGACGGGCTGGCGGAGCCGACGCTTGCCCTTTGTCGCGGCCGTCGCCGGCATGGTGCTGCCCGCCGCGATCTACCTGCTGCTCAGCCGCGATGCCCCGGCGCTGGCGCGAGGATGGGCCATTCCGGCCGCGACCGACATCGCCTTTGCGCTGGGCGTTCTTGCGCTGCTGGGCGAGCGGGTGCCGATCTCGCTGAAGCTGCTGCTCACCACGATCGCCATCGTCGACGACATGGGGGCCGTCATCATCATCGCGATCGCCTATACCGCTGCCCTCGACTTCATGCCGCTGGCCGCCGCCGGTGCCGTCCTTCTCACCATGTTCGCGATGAACCGCCTGGGCGTGCGGATGATCGCATTCTATCTCCTGGGCTTCCTGCTGCTCTGGTATTGCATCCTCCTGTCCGGCGTGCATGCCACCGTCGCCGGCGTGCTGGCGGCGCTGGCGGTGCCGATCCGCGCGACGCCGGGCGCGCCCGACGCCGAGGACAGCACGCTGCACCGGCTGGAGCATGGCCTGCATCCATGGAGCGCCTTTCTGATCGTGCCGCTGTTCGGCTTCGCCAATGCCGGCGTGGCGCTGCCCCCCGACCTTGCGGGCGCACTGCTGGCGCCGCTGCCGCTCGGCATTGCGGCCGGGCTTTTCATCGGCAAGCAGGCGGGGATATTCGGCGCCATCCGCCTCGCGGTGGCGCTGCGCATCGCGACGGTGCCGGTCGGCGCGACCTGGTTGCAGGTCTATGGCATGACGATCCTGTGCGGGGTCGGCTTCACCATGAGCCTCTTCATCGGCGGCCTGGCCTTTGCCGGGCAGGAACCGCTGCTCGACGAGGTGCGGATTGGCGTGCTGACCGGATCGCTCCTGTCGGCCGTCGCCGGACTGGCCGTCCTTGCCCTGGCC
>DATJLC010000219.1:0-1693 GCA_035490755.1 Sphingobium sp. | reverse complement strand
CGCCTCGAACAGGGTCGCGGGCGGATGATAGCCCCAGCCGACGCCAAGCCCCCGCACGCCCGCCGCGCAGGCCATGGCCATGTCGAAGCTGGTGTCGCCGATCATCACCGTCGATTCGACGCCGGCGCCAGCCTCCGCCATGGCCAGTTCGATCATGCTGGGATGCGGCTTGCTGGGATGACGATCGGCGGTCTGCACGGTGACGAAGCGATGGAGGATGCCATGTGCCTCCAGGCAATGGCGCAGGCCACGGTCCGAATTTCCGGTCGCTATGCCGAGCAGCCAGCCCTGTGCATCCAGACGATCGAGAATCTCGGCGATGCCTTCGAACAAGGGTTCAGCCGGCTCGGGGGCGCGGCGCAGCGTCTGGAAATGGGCCTTATAGCCCTCCGCCACCGCGACATGCAGCGCCTCCTCCTCGTCCGGCAGCAGCGCGGCGACGGCCGGTACCAGCGACAGGCCGACGATGGACAGCGTCCGCTGGCGGCCGGGCGGCGGCAGGCCCGCCGCCAGGAACGCGCCGTCCATGGCCGCGACGATATTGTGCTGGCTGTCGACGAGGGTGCCGTCGCAGTCGAAAATCGCCAGGCGGTTGGTCATCAGCGGCGTTTCGTCCTGCCGGCTCCGCGCGACTGGCGTTCGCCCCGGCGCGCCTTCCTGACCTGTTTCGCATGGGCCTTGGCCTGCTGCTTCTCGACCAAGCGGCGCGGCGCCTTGGGCAGTTCCTCGTCGAGCGGCAGGTCGCCCGAGTCCAGGTCAAAGCCGAGACTTTCCAGCGTCTCGCGAAAATGCACGGGCGGCTCGGCGCGGACATCAAGCGGCGATCCGTCCGGATGGTCGATGCGGATGCGCCGTGCGTGGAGGTGCATCTTGCGGCTGATCGTGCCGGTCAGAAAGGCATCCTTGCCGCCATATTTGCCGTCGCCCACGATCGGATGGCCGATCGCCGCCATATGCACGCGCAGCTGGTGGGTTCGGCCGGTGAAAGGCTGCAGCTCGACCCAGGCCGCGCGATTGCCCGCCCGTTCCAGCACGCGATAGCGGGTGCGGGCGGGGGCGCCCTCCTTCTCGTCGACATGCATCTTCTCGCCGCCGGTGCCGGGCTGCTTGGCGAGCGGCAGTTCGATCATGCCGTCGTTCACGGAGGGCACGCCGACGACGATCGCCCAATAGACCTTGCGGGCAGTGCGCGACGAGAAGGACTTGGCGAAATGCGCCGCGCTCCGTGCCGAGCGGGCGAGAAGGAGCGCGCCCGACGTATCCTTGTCGAGCCGGTGGACAAGCCGGGGCCGGTCGTCCCGCTCAAAGGTCAGCGCGTCAAGCAGGCCATCGACATGGTCATGGGTACGGGTGCCGCCCTGGGTCGCGAGGCCCGGCGGCTTGTCGATGACGATGGCCTGCGCGTCGCGGTGGATGACAAGGCTTTCGGCAAAGGCGATCTGCTCTTCCGTCAGGGGCGGACGCTCGCGGACGGCGCGGTCCGAGGCGGGCCGGGCCGACTCGGCCGGCGGCACACGGATCGTCTGCCCCTCCTCAATGCGGTCGCCCGGGGTGGCGCGCGCCCCGTCCACACGCAACTGCCCCGTGCGCGCCCAGCGTGAGACGGTGGCGAAGGAGATATCCGGCATGTTGCGCCGGAACCAGCGGTCGAGGCGAATGCCGTCATCGTCCGCGCTCACGCGAAACTGGCGCA
>DATJLC010000218.1:0-3313 GCA_035490755.1 Sphingobium sp. | reverse complement strand
ACTGCAGGAACTGGCGCGCGTAGGTCGACAGGCTCTCGACGTAGCGCCGCTGGCCCTCGGCGTACAGCGTGTCGAAGGCGAGGCTCGACTTGCCCGAGCCCGACAGCCCGGTGATCACGATCAGCGCATCGCGCGGCAGGTCGATGTCGACGCCCTTGAGGTTATGCTCGCGCGCGCCGCGGACTTTTATGTGGCTCAGCATTCGGAACACCGACGCTTCGAAATATGGGTGAGACTCATGGGGCCAGTTTGTTCCAGATTTGTTCGCGCGATTCAAGCGCGGGCTGTTGGAACGGGCCAAGATGGGCGCGGGCGGCCAGGGCGGCAAGGGATGCCTGGCCCTCCATCGCCCTAACGGAAAAGGGCGACGATCGCTCGCCGCCCTTTCCCTCATTTCATGGGGAAGCTCAGAAGCGCAGGCCGACGCCGACCATGGCCGCATCGCGGCCGCCCAGGCCAGCGCCATATTCGGTGCGCTGATATTCGGCCGAGACATAGGTGCGCTGGCTGGGCGAGACTTCAACGCCGCCGCCATAGCGCACGCCTTCCTGCGCCGCGCCGGCGCGGGTCGCGCTGTCCTCGAAGCGCGAAGAGGCATAGCCGACCTTGCCGAACGCCATAAGCCTGGGGTTCACGACATAGCCAAGGCGCGCCGAGGCGGAGACATCGCGGCTGGCGTCGGTCGTGCCGAAATCGGTGGTGGAATCGGCCAGCCCGACCTCGACGCCCGCCCTGACCTTGGGCGTCACCGCCACGTCATAGCCCGCCGCGACGCCATAGGTCGCGCCGTCCTTGTCCTGCATCTTGTCATAGCCGCTGGTCACGCCCAGGCGCGGGCCGGTGAACTCGCCCCCGTCCGACTGGGCCAGAGCGGGCGCGGAAATGGTGGCAGCAGCAATCGCCACGAAAATCGCAGTTCTCATGATAAGTCTCCAGTATTAAGGACGCAACCACTCTCCCCGGAAAGCGAGTCCGGCAAGATCATCATCGTCCATGTGTCAGGGGGTTCGCGTTATCGTGATGATATATTGGTCCTGTGATTGTTACATTTTTCCAACCAACCCCCGATATGCTCCGTTGTTTCGAAGCACGTGGTCGTAATATTCTCGCCAACCTATCCCTCAGATGAACGAACCTGACAAATGCGACGGATCGAGGCAAAAGGGATGGACGGCGTGGTGGGCGCGCCGCTAGGACAGCGCCATGCGCGCAAAGGGGCATGATAGGGCGCGGATGATCCCGGCGACGGCGCTGCTGGCGCTGCTGCTCTCCGCCTGCGCCACCACGCCCCGCCATCGCCCGGTCAGCGACACGCCGGTCCGCATCGGCAAGCCTTATGTGGTGCGCGGGATCACCTATGTGCCCGCGGCCGACCCCGGCTATGACATGCTGGGCTATGCGAGCTGGTATGGCCATGAATCGGGCAACACGACCGCCAATGGCGAACGCTTCCGCCCCGACGGGATCAGCGCCGCGCACACGACCCTGCCGCTGCCGACCTATGTCGAGGTGACGGCCCTCGACACGGGACGCACCATATTGGTGCGCGTTAACGACCGGGGGCCGTTCGCGGGCGGCGGGCGCATCATCGACCTGTCGATGGGCGCGGCGGAGCAGCTCGGGATAAGGGCCCGGGGCCATGCAGCGGTGCGCGTGCGCCGCGTCGACCCGCCGGAAGAGGACCGGGCGCGGCTGCGCGCGGGAAAGCCGGCCAGCGAACGGCCGCGCGTGCCCGAGCGGGTCCTGACCAACCTCAGGGGGCAACTGGCGGCGGGAATGCCGGGAGCAGGGCGTTAGTCCAAGAGGCTATGTTGACGTGGATTGTTGACGTGGATTCGCGTTCCTGCTTTCGAGGAGCGCGCTCTACTTCTTTCACCCGAGCCGCTTGAGCGCCGCCGCCAGCCGCTCCGCCTCCGCCGCGCGCTCGGCATGATCGGCGCGGGCCTTTTCCACCGCCTCGGGCTTGGCCTTTTCGACAAAGGCCGGGTTGTTTAGGCGGCCTTCGAGCGATTTCGCTTCCTTGGTCGCTGCCTCCAGCGCCTTGGCGAGGCGTGCCTTTTCGGCGGCGATGTCGATCACGCCTTCGAGCGGGAGGACGAAGGTCGCCTCGTCGACGACGATCTGGATGGCGGCGCCGTCAGGGCGCTCGCCGCCCACATCGAGGCTCGCCCGTGCGAGGCGCTCGATCGCGGTCCGGTTGCGTTGCAGGCGTTCGGCGACCAGCGCGCTGGCCTGCGCCGCATGGCCGCTCAGCCGCGCTGCGGGGGGCACCGCCAACTCGGTGCGCGCGGCACGGACCTCGCTCACCAGCCTGATCAGCCACTCCACCTCGGCCTTGGCCTCCGCGTCGATCGACGCCTCGGGGGCCGGCCATGCCGCGACGATGAGGTCACAGGGCCTCTCGCCCAGCGCGTGCCACAGCTCCTCGGTGATGAAGGGCATGAAGGGGTGGAGCATGACCAGGATCTGGTCCAGCACCCAGCCCGCCACGGCGCGGGTTTCGGCAGCCTCAAGATCCTCCCCGGCACGGGGAGGGGGACCATCCGCAGGATGGTGGAGGGGGGTAGCCGTTGGGCTCAGCGCCGGAGGAGAACCCCCTCCGTCACCCGATGCGGGCGCATCGGCCGCCACCTCCCCGTTCCGGGGAGGATTGGAAAGGACAGGCTTTATCAGCTCCAGATACCAGTCGCAGAACTGGTCCCAGACGAAATGATAGATAGCGTTGGCGGCCGCGTCGAAGCGCAGCTCCGCCATGGCCTTGTCGAGCGCGGCGAGGGTTTCGACCACCTCGCCGATGATCCACTTGTTGACCGCCAGCGTCGCGGTCGGGGCGGCCACCGACGCGCTCGCGCCGATGCCGTTGCTCATCGCGAAACGGGTCGCATTCCACAGCTTGGTGGCGAAGTTGCGATAGCCCTCGACCCGGCGTTCGTCCATCTTGACGTCGCGGCCCTGGCTTTCCATCGCCGCCATGAAGAAACGCAGCGCGTCCGCACCATAGGCGTCGATCAGGCCGAGCGGATCGACGACATTGCCCTTGGACTTGGACATCTTCTGCCCGTCGGCGGCGCGCACCAGCCCGTGCAGGTAAAGCCGCCGCCACGGCACAGAGTCCTTGAATGGTCGGCGTCCGCCTTGGCCCATGAAATGCAGCCCCTGCATCGCCATGCGCGCATCCCAGAAGAACAGGATGTCAAAGCCGGAGATGAGGAGGTCGTTGGGATAGTGGCGAGCCAGTAAATTCCTCCCCGAGCTTGTCTCGGAGAGGGGGACCGCCGCAGGCGGTGGAGGGGTCGGCGCCGCGCCTGCCTCC
>DATJLC010000217.1:0-3072 GCA_035490755.1 Sphingobium sp. | reverse complement strand
GGGTCACGTGGACTCGCGAGGACATGATCGCGGGCACTCGCGAGAATGTCTGCGGAAAGTTCAGTCGCGAACTCGTTCCGGGCTCCCTGAAGGTCTATCCCATCAAGGGCTTTGGCGCCATTGCACAGGGCTCGCACCGCTTCTGCCAGTTCTCGAGCGGCGCGTGCGAAGGCCTGGCTGACTTCACCATGATCTGGCGCGAGCAGGATGGCAAATGGGAGCTTACCCGGGTGCTCAGTTATGGTCACCGGCCTGCAAGCGGGCCCTGACAATTCATTCAAGCCGAACCCGCAATGCGACTTCTCGCATCATTTGTTGCTGCCACCGAACTGGCAGCCTAGTTATTCATTCAAGTCGGCGCCGTCGGCGCGGCTTGGCTATATGTTGGACCCTGATTGGGAGCTCCGCAGATGACCTACATCGACTGCTACCTGGCTCCAGTGCCGCGCGAGAACAAGGCGGCTTATGAGGAGCTCGCGCGCCTCTCGGAGGCAGTGGTCAAGGAACACGGCGCGGTTCGGGTGCTCGAGTGCTGGCTCGATGAGTCCGGTCCAGACGCCGCGACCTACCACGGCACCGACGCGAGGCTTGAGTCTCAGCAGTATGCGACGTTCCGCAGGGCCGCCGGCGCTGAAGACCGCGAAATGGTTGTGATGTCCTTCGTCGAGTGGCCGAGCAAGGAGGCCAGAGACCGAGGAATGGAGAAGGTTACGAGCGACCCACGAATGCAGTTTGCCGACCAGCCCAAGGCTTTCGAGGGAGCCCGCCTGATCGCGGGCGGGTTCCGGCCGATGCTGGGCTCGGGGGACGGGGCCTAACCAATCGATTCAACCCGACGCCTTCGGCGCCGCTCAACCCAGGCGCCAGGCGCCACGTGGAGATCCGGACATGGCAACAAAGCGCCGCACTATCCTGGCCTTGGCATTTTTCGGATCCTTCCTTACCGTCGGATTGCCGTACTGGCAAATCCAGTACTCGCAGGTATCGCTGCCGCACGCCGTATGGGGTCTGCCTCTCATCGTCGTGGTTGTTCTCGCGGCCTTGCCGCGGCTCATGTCTGCCGCTGGCTTCTGGCGCACCACGCTGGTCGTCGGGGCGTCCGTGCCGGCCGCGGTGTTTGCGCGTGTCGTCTACGACACCCTGTCGGATCCGACGTCCCACAATCTGTGGCCATTCGAGATCGTCCTGGCGGCCGGCCCCGGCTTTGCGGCGGCATTCGCGGGTGCGATTTCGGGCAAGCTTCTGGCGTGGGCGACGATCCCCGCCGGCCGGCGCGATTCGAGGCCCGACCAATAGGCTGGCGGCCCGGCACAGGTCACCCAAGGCGCCAGGCGACGAATCATTTCGCATGGCCAGCGCGAACCACGACCGGAGGGCACCATGGGGCTCCTGACTTTCAGCATCAATGTCACCCTGGACGGCTGCGTCGACCACCAGGAAGGAATCGCCGACGACGAGACGCACGCCTTCTTCACCCGTCTCATGGACGAGGGCGGAGCCCTGCTGTGGGGCCGCGTCACCTACGAGATGATGGAGGACTACTGGCCCGCGGTCGCGCGCGGCGACGCCGAAGCACCGCCGGCGATGCGCGAGTGGGCGGTCAAGCTGGAGGCCAAGCCGAAGTACGTGGTGTCTTCGACCCGGCGGGACTTCCCTTGGACCAATACCCACCATATCGCCGGCGACCTGCGTGCGGGCGTGCAGAAGCTCAAGGACGCGACCCCGGACGGCGTCCTGCTCGGTAGCGGCAAGCTCGCGGCCGCGCTGGACCGGCTGGACCTGATCGACGACTACAAGCTGCTCGTCCACCCCCGGATCGCCGGCCACGGCCCGACCCTGTACGAGAGCGGGCTGCCCACCACGCGACGGCTGGAACTGATCTCGGCAATGCCGCTGCGCAACGGCGTGGTCGCCATGCATTACCGGCGCGCGCGCTGACGCGGATGGGCCATGTCGGCCGTCGTCCCGGCCCCACTTGCAAGGCGTCAGCCCGTGGCTTAGCGTCAGGTCCAGGAAAACCCTGCTGGGCAACACCTTCGGCGCAGCCTGGCCAAGGCCTCAGGCCGCTCACCATCACGCAGCTTCATAAGGGACGCCGACAGATGTCCGCTTCAGCCCGATCTTCCAGCCTCAACTTCCGCAATCTTTCGGCCCTGGGGTTCGCATTCCTGGCCATTGGCGTTCTCTTCAGCCCGCTGTTCATCGCGGTCGGCGTGGGATTCCTCGGCATGGCCGTCGCCTCCCGCCCTAGCCGAAAAGTCGCCGGCCATGGTGTGGTTGCGCTTGCTGTGATCCTCCTGCTGTTTCAGCTTGGCTACGGCATCGGCAAGGACATGGCCCAGCGCGAGAACGCGAATCAGGCTGCTGCCGATACGGACGCGGCCTGAGCACCCCTCCAATCTGGCGGTCGATCGGATCGCCAGACGGCGTTGAACCTTCGCCACGGCAGAGGAAACAACCTTCCTGGAGACGCCCATGGACCTCGCCCTGCTCCACTCGTTCCTGCTCTGGTGCGCCGCGATCAACTACGGGATCCTGCTCGTCTGGTTCCTGGTGTTCACGCTGGCGCACGATTGGGTCTACCGGCTGCATTCGCGCTGGTTCCGGCTCTCGCCGGAGATGTTCGATGCGCTCAACTACGCCGGCGTCGCGGTGTACAAGATCGGCATCATGCTGTTCGTGCTGGTGCCGCTGCTGGTCCTGACGGCGCTGACCACTTGAGCCGCCATGGCGCGGGGCAAGGATGACGGCAACCGGCACCGGCGCCGGGCCGGACACCGCCGACCGCATCGTCGCTTTCCTTCGTGGCATCGGCCTCGTCGTGCGCGAGGCCGGGCTCGACGATCCGTCCTTCCTGCCGGGCGTGGCCATCGTCGCCGGCGAACTGGTGTTCGACCGCGCGCGGCTCACGTGGCCAGGCGACCTGCTGCACGAGGCCGGCCATATCGCGGTGACGCCCGCGGCGCAGCGCGCGCTGCTGCCCGGGCTGCTGGATGGGCCGCCGATCACGTTTGGCAGCGAGGTCGAAGCCACCGCCTGGGCCTACGCGGCGACGCTGGCGATCGGCCTGCC
>DATJLC010000216.1:0-11277 GCA_035490755.1 Sphingobium sp. | reverse complement strand
GGCTCGTATCCACCACCGCGTGACGGATTGTCTCGCCCGCGCCGCCCGCCCGCCAGGTCACGGGCGCCATGCCGAGCCGCTCACCCGCGTCCGCATAGGCGCGGCTGGGCGCGCCATAGCCGGCCTCGTAGATCGCCTCCGTCACCTTCGCCTCCGCCTGCAATGCCTCTTCCAGCCGCCGCGCGCGCAAGGCCCGCGCATAGGCCGCCGGGCTGACACCGATCTCGCGCCGGAACAGGCGTTGGAAATGCTGCGCTGAATAGCCGACCGACGCAGCGATCGCGCCGAGATTGGGCGGCGCGTCGGCCGCGTTGATGAGGGCGATGGCGCTCTCGACCGCCTGACGGTCGCGCCCCGCCTCGTCCGGGCGGCAGCGCAGGCATGGCCGGTAGCCCGCCGCGCGCGCCGCCGCGCCGTCGGTGAAGAAGGCGATATTCTCGCGCCGTGGCCGCCGCGCCGGGCAGCTTGGCTTGCAGTAGATGCCGGTCGAGCGGACCGCCGCCACAAAGGCGCCGTCCTGCCTCTTGTCGCGCGCGTCGAACGCCGCAAAGGCCGCCTCCTGATCCAGCATCTCAACCGCCTCTTCCTGCCAATTGCTCCCGATCATAGCCAGGTCAGGCCAGCGGCGCGTCCCGAATCTTGCGATCAAAGTCCCGGCCATGAAAACAAGCCGGTTTTTTGTGTCGTTCTGTCCCGTCAGCCGATATGGAGGGCGCTCATGACGCACCTGCTTCGCTCCGCCGCCCTGTTCCTGCTGTTGCTGGCCGCGAGCCTGGGCGACACCCGTCCCGCCTTCGCCGACAGCCAGGACATCGCCGCCGCCGCGCGCAATGTGGTGCGGGTGGCCCTGGTCGCCACCAGGGGCGACAGCGCCTATTTCGTCGGCCATGGCAGCGGCGTCGTGGTGGCGCCCGACAAGGTGCTGACCAACGCCCATGTCGTGGAGCTGACCCGGGACGAGCCCAATATCGTGATCGGCGTGATCCCGCCCGAGGGCACGCAAAGCTATGGCGCGCGGGTCATCGCCTATTCGCCCGGCAATGACCTGGCGCTGCTGCAGATCAACCAGGGCCGGCTCTCCCCCGCCACATTCTTCGCCGGCGCGACCCAGGACGGGCAGGAGGTGGTCGCGATCGGCTATCCCGCCAATGTCGACCGCGCGCAGGGCATGAACCTGGCCGACATAATCCAGCCGATGAGCGCGGTGAAGACGAGCGGCACGATATCCTCCGGCCGTTCCGCCAAACAATATGACACGATCCTGCACACCGCGCCGATGGCGCAGGGCAATAGCGGCGGGCCGCTCGTCGATACATGCGGCCGGGTGCTGGGCCTCAACAGCTTCGGGTCGATGTCGGAGGGCATTGACGCCGAATATGGCTTTGCCGTGTCCAATCGCGAGATCGCCTCCTTTCTTCGCCAGGCCGGGATCCAGCCGCACCGGACGATCGTGCCCTGCCGGTCGCTAGCGGAGATAGAGGCCGCCGATCGCCTGGCCTCCGAGAAGGAGAAGCTGGAGGCCGAGAAGACGGCCGCCATGGCAGCGGCGAAGGCGCAGGAGCGCGAGATGCGCGCGCGCAACGCGGCCGAACAGTCGGTGATCGCGGCGCGGGAAAATTATCTGGCGGGGGCGGCCGTGCTCCTCGCCTTCTCGTTGCTGGCCGCCGGCGGGGTGGGCGTCGCCTTCGTCCAGGGCAGGCGGCAGTACGTCCGAAATTTCGCGATAGCCGCCGGCCTGCTGTTCGTCGCCGCGCTGGCCGCCTTCTTCCTGCGGCCGAGCTTCGATCAGGTTGAGGACCGCGCCGCCATTATCGCCAACGAGATGGAAGCGAGCCAGGGCGGCGCGAAGGCGTCCGCCGCCGCGCCGGAGACGCAGGCCGTCGGCGACAATCTGTGCCGGATCGACATCAACCGCAGCCGGGTCACCGTTTCGGACACGTCCGATGTGCCGATCAACTGGACCGAGACCGGCTGCATCAACGGCAAGACCCAGCTCGTGCGGTCGGGCGGCGGATGGAGCCGCGTGTTCGTGCCGAGCGACGAGGAGTCGGTCTCGATCCGCAGCTTCGATCCGGCGACGGGCACCTATCGCTCGGAGAAATATGCGCTCGATGCCATCACCGCCGAAGAAGCCCGCAAGGCGCGTGCGGAGGTCAGCTTCGCAGGCTGCACGACCGATCCGGCGCAGCTCGAGGCGCTGGCGCAGATGGAGCAACGCGTGCGCGCGGTCCTGCCGCCGCAGCCCAATGAGCGGCTCGTCTATCACTGCACCAGAACAAAGGCGCCGGTCGCGCCCTGACAGGCGTGCCCCCAGAGGAACGGAACATGGCTGAGGATACGGCAAAGGGATGGACGGCGAGCCGGCTGGTGCTAGCCGCGGCGGGCGCGGTCGCGGTCGGTGCCGTCGTCTATGCGACCACCCGCGAGGGTCCGGCGGCGGCGCCTCCTGCCGCCAATGTCCCGACCAAGGTCCCTGCCGGCGGCGAGGATCCGGAAGCGATCATCCGTGCCCTGCAGGACCGGGTCGGCGCCAATCCCGGCGATGCCGATGGCTGGCGGCTGCTGGGCCAGGCCTATTTCCTGTCGCAGCGTTATGCCGATTCCGCCCGCGCCTATCGCCGCGCCACCGGCCTGAAGCCGGACAATGCGGCGCTCTGGTCGGCTTATGGCGAGGCGAGCGTGATGGCGAGCCCGCGCGACCCAATGCCGCCGGAAGCGCTGGCGGCCTTTCGCAAGGCCCATGCGATCGCCCCGAAGGACGAGCGCGCCCGCTATTTCCTCGCCGTCGCGCGCGACCTCAAGGGCGACCATGAGGGCGCGATCGCGGACTGGCTGGCGCTGCTGGCCGACACGCCCGCCGGGGCGCCATGGGAGGCGGACCTGCGCCGCACCATCGAGCAGGTGGGCAGGATCAACGGGATCGCGGTGGCTGAGCGGATGGCGGCGGTAAAGCCCGCGCCCGGCCCCGTCTCGAACTTCCCCCTGCAGGCCGGGGCCGATCCGGCCGCGACCGGCGCCATTCCCGGCCCGACCCGTGAGCAGATGCAGGCCGCGTCCTCCCTGCCCAAGGGCGCGCAGGACCAGATGATCGAGGGCATGGTGAACGGGCTGGAGGCCAAGCTGAAAGCCAATCCCGGCAATGTCGACGGCTGGATCATGCTGATGCGCAGCCGCATGACCCTCGGCGAAACCGCCAAGGCATCGGCCGCGCGGGACGCCGCGCTGGCGGCGAATCCCGGCGCGGCAGCGCGGATCAAGGGCGCGGCGGCGACATTGGGCGTGCCGGGCTCCTGAGGGTCACACCCCCAGCCAGCGCGCCGTCCTCGGCATCCTCGGCACCAGCAGGCGGTCGGCCAGCCACAGCAGCGCCAGCGACGCCGCGAAAAGGGGCAGCAGCAGCGCGAGGGTCAGCATGATGACCGCGACGCCGCGCATCCGGGGCGGGACATGCGGGGCCACAGGCGCCCCCAGCGTGCCCTCCGGCCGGCGCCTGCGCCACATCACGAAGCCGCTCACCACCAGGGTGATGAGCATCAAAGCGGTCAAGAGGCCGACAAGCTGGTTGATCCAGCCAAACAGCTGGCCCTCGTGCCAGGCGATGCCATAGCCCACGACCCGATCGATCACATGCTTGTCGGCGAACTGCTGGCGCGACAGCTCCTTGCCGGTCGCCATGTCGTAGCGAATATTGATGCGCAGCGGCCGGTTCTGGGCATCGGACTTGACCGTCCAGGCCATGTCAGCGCCGGGGGCCGACACCAATACGGGAAAGGCGAGCCGTTCTCCTTGCGCCTTTGCCACGATCTGCCCGAGCGTGGGCAAGGGCTGGCCGGTCGCCTGTATCCGGAGCATCGCGGCATGGTCATGTTCGGTGTGCATGGCGCCGCCCCCCATGCCCTGATGCTGTGCATGCTCGCCGCCGATGGTCCAGTCCTGCGCGCCCCGGACCCAGCCCAGCTCCGCCCGCACCGCCTTGAAGGCGCTGCCCCAGGCGTCCGCCCAGGGCATGCCGGTGACAAGCAGCACGAGGGCGAGGCCCGCCACCCAGAAGCCGGTGACGGCATGCAGATCGCGCCACATCGCCCGCCGGCCCAGTCCGAAGCGCGGCCAGACGACGCCGGCCGGCCCCCGCCCGCGCGGCCACCAGAGATAGAGTCCGGTCAGGATCATGACGATCGCCCAGCTCGCCGCCAGCTCGACCAGCCAGCTGCCGGTCCGGCCCATCAGAAGCTGTCCGTGGATTTCATGGTCGATCGCCATGATCCGCGCCTCGGGATCGAGACTGCCCAGCACCTGCCCCTGCGGCGAGACGAACACGTCGCGCATCGATACGCCATCGGCCAGGGCGAGGTGGATCATGGCCGCGTCGCCGGGCGCCTCGGGCAGGCGATAGCTGTGGAACCGGCTGCCCGGAAAGGCGGCCAGCGCCGCGTCCGCCTGCGCATTGGGCGAGACCGCTTCTGCCGCCGGCAGGCCGCGCCAGGCCCGCTCCTCCCAACGCTCGACCTGCGGCTTGAACAGGTAAAGCGCGCCGGTCAGCGACAGGATGAGGATAAGCGGCATCACCATCAGCCCGGCGTAAAAGTGCCAGCGCCATAAGGTGCGATAGAGGCGTCCATCCCGCACCGCGCTCACAGCCGCCACTCCGCCTCGAGCAGGAAGTTGCGCTGCGGATAGGGGTGGAACACCCAGGCGCGATCATTGGTGATGTTGTTGACCCCGGCGGACAGGCGCAGGTTGCCGGTCGCCTGCCAGTTCACGCGCGCATCGAGCTGAAACAGCTCGGAGGTGAAGCCGAACGTATCGCCGCGCACCCGGCCAAAGATATCGGTGTTCGGCCTGCTGGCATAACGAAAGCCGACGCTGCCCTGCACGCCACGACCCAGGTCCTGCCGGACAGTGCCGTTGATCCGCCAGCGCGGGATGCGGGGGAACAGGACGCCCTCGGCCGCCGGAGCCGCGCTGTTGCGCAAGGTGCGCGAGTCGATCCACGCCGCATTGGCCTCCATGCTCATGCCCCGCATCGGCCAGTCCTGCGTCTCGATTATGCCCTCCACGCCATATTGGCGGGTCAGATCAATATTCTTGTAGTTGCTGACCAGCAGACCGTTCTGGTTCAGGCCAAAATATTGGAAGATCGTGTTCCTGACGCGCTGGTAGAAGAACGACCCGGTCAGCCGCACCGGCCCGATCTTCCGGGCGAGCAGGAGATTGGCGTCGATGCTCCGTTCCGGCTTCAGGCCGGGATCGAAGCCCCGGTTGAACGTCCCGTCGCTCAGCAGCGTGCCCTGGAAGAGCTCACCGACGGTGGGGAAGCGTGTCGCGGCCGCCAAGCTCAATTGCACCCGGGTGCCGCCGGGCAGATCGACCTGACCGGAGAGCTTCGGGCTCAGCGCGCCTTCCTGGCGGGTGGGGTAGAGGCCGGTTGCGGCCGCAGTCCGGATGCCGCCGTCATAGGCGTACCAATGGTCATAGCGAAGACCGGCGGTGACTGAGACGGCGGGCGAGAGATGCGCGACAGCCTCCCCCCAGCCGGACAGAATGCGCGTCTTGCCGAAAGTCCGGTTGCCGAAGATCGCGCCGCTCTTGCTCTGCCAATTGGGAAGCGTGCTGATGACGCTGTCGGTGCGTTGATAGCTGCCGGACAGGCCGAAGGCCGCTTCAAGCGCTTCGCCCTTTCGCTCGATCGAGGCGTCGGCCGTGACCCAGCCGGTCGGCCCGGCCGAGGCGAGGCTGCCGGGGCCGCCAGTCTGGCCGTTGGTGTAGCCGTTCGACTGGAACGCATCCGAGCGCACGATCTGATAGGTGGACAGCGCCAGCCGCGCGGTCCAGTCGCCGCCCAGGGACACCGCGATCTTGCCGCCCAGCAGAAACTCGTCCCGCAGGGTCCTGGCGAAATTGGCGCCGGACGCGGTATAGCTCTGCGCGCCGATCCTGACGGTCCCATCGCACACCACATTGCCCGCGCCGTCGCGAAGATAGCAGTCGGGCGCATCCTGCCGGTCCTCATTGTGCCAATAGGCAAAGAGGAGCTGGCCGGTCACCGCCCCGTCATCATATCCGACCTTGAGCTTGACTTGATCCTGGGTGATCGCGGCGGGCGACTGGGCCGCGAAGATCGGCGTTGCCGCCGCACCGGGGATAACGGGGATCTGGCCGGGCGGCAGACTGCCGGCGGGGATATTCTCCAGCCCCGTGCCTGCCGCACTGGCCTCAACCTGCTTAGGATCGACAATCGCACCCGTGACATCAGGAGCGTCAGCCACCAATATGGGTTTTCCATCCGTGTCGCGCAAAGGGCTCAGCCCCAGGAACGTCATCGGCTGGCCGTCATTGCGGAAATGGCGGCCAGACAGGCGGAGCGACCAGGGGCCATCTTTCTGCTTGAGGCCGATGCCCGCCTCACCCGACCAGCCCCGATAGGTCGCATCAGTGCCGAACTGACGATAGGGCTGGCTGAGCAGCTGGACCCGCACGAACGCCTCCGTCCGCTCCGGGTCTCGCGTCGTGATGTTGACGACGCCGCCCATACTGTTGCCCGCGTAGCGCGCCGAATAGGGGCCGTAGACGATGTCGAACTGGCGCACCTCGCCCGGCCCGACCACGCCCCATTTGGGTGCGAAGTTGAAGCTGTTGCCGAGGAAGTTGGACACGACGAAGCCGTCGACCATCACCAGCGCGCGGGCGCTCTGGATCGAATGGGTGCCGCGAAAGCCGGGCACGCCGTTGCTGTCGCCGGGAAAGCGGGTGCGCACGAAGAAGTCGGGCGCATATTTCATCAGGTCTTCGGTATTGGTCGCGTTGACGGCGGCGAATTGCTCGTCGCCCAGGCTGACCGACAGGCCGCGCGGCGCGATCTCGATCGGGCGCTGCTGCTGGCCGATGACGATGATCGCCTGACCGGCGGCGTCGGCGTCCTCGGCGGCAAGGGCAGGAAAGGGCAGGAAAGCCGCGCCGCACAGCAAGGCGGCGCGCAGGAATGATGTACAGGGCATCGAATATCGTCCTCGAAAGCAGGCCAGGCCCCGCGCGGCGCATGGGGCAGCGTGTCAGACGAGGGCTGGCGGTCCCGACGATGGCGGCGGCGGCGCCGCCAGCCGTGCGATCCAGCCGGTGCGCAGCGCAAGGGCGATCGGCCCTGTTGGGCTGTGCCAGACGGGGAGCAAGGCAATGGCTGCCGGCGTGGGCAAGGCGGGCGCGCTCGCGCCGCCGGCGAAGGGGCAATGCTGGCTCGCGCCGCTATCGTCATGCCCGCTGGTCGGATGCGGCACCGCGCCGCGATCGACCATGACCTTGACCGCGCCCTGGCCCGTGCACAGCGTCACCATGACGCCGCCATCGCTGGCGACCGGCATGAAGCCGGCGGGCGCCGCGATTCGCGCCGCGAAGAGAAGCGCCAGAACCACGCAAAACAGCGCGCGCATCGCTCCACTCTGGCGGATTGCCCCTGACATGGGACCGCGCGTTAGACCCGAAAGGGCATCCTGTCACTAGAAGCCGTCACCCTGAACTTGTTTCAGGGTCCATTTCGCCTCCCGCGTTGCCGCGTCAGGCGGCGCGATGGATGCTGAAACAAGTTCAGCATGACGGAGACTTCATGAAGGCATCATGAGGCGAACTTTGGATGCGATGCGCGCTCCTCCCGCTGTGGCTTGCGGATGAGGTAACGATAGACGCCGGTGCCGTTGATGAAGAGCAAAGCGACATTCTGCCAGCCGATGCCCTCGCTGTCGGACTGGAGAAAACCCCAGCCGATCAGCGCGACGGAGCTGGTCACGAACAGCACGAATGCCCAGCCGGTGATGCGCCGCCCGAGGTCGAGCGCAACGATGAGCGCCGCGAGCGTCGCCGTGATCGCGCCATAATATTGCAGTCCGTCGAGCAGCATTTCCGGCATTTTCCTTATCCTTTTGCGCATCCTGTCCTGCGGCCCCGGCCCCTGAACAACGCGCCCCGATGGGGGAGGTTGCCCCGCCCGCGCTTGTGCGTGTGCCTTCAAGCGCATAGATTGGGGCCATGGCCCATGCCGCCCACACCCATATTCACGTCGAGCCGTCCGGCGATCGACTGGCGGAAGCCGCCCGCGCCGTGATGATCGGTCAGGGCGAGCAGTGGACGGAGATGCGCGCGGCGATCTTCGACGTGCTGGCCGCCGGCGACCGGCCAACATCGGCCTATGACATCGCCGACCGGGTATCGCAGCAGCGCGGCAAGCGGGTCGCGCCCAACAGCGTCTATCGGATCCTCGACCTGTTCGTCGCCAACAACCTGGCCAAACGGGTGGAGAGCGCGAACGCGTTCGTCGTCAATGCGCATCCGGGCTGCCGCCATGACTGCATCTATCTGGTGTGCCGCAACTGCGGGGACGCGACCCATGTCGATGACGACATGCTGACCGAGAGCGTGCGCGCGGTGGCGGAACGCAACAGCTTCGCGGCGGAGCGGCCCGTCATCGAGATCCTGGGCCGTTGCGGCAAATGCACCTGACGGCGGCGCTTCCCCTTCACAGGGACAGGCTCTAAAGGGGTGCGATGATCGAACAGCCTGCCACGCCGCTCCTGGACCTGGTCCGCTATCCGGCCGACTTGCGCCGCCTCGCGCCGGGCGAGTTGCGCCAGCTCGCCGACGAGCTGCGGCAGGAGACGATCGCGGCGGTCGGCGTGACCGGCGGCCATCTCGGCTCCGGCCTTGGCGTGGTCGAGCTGACGGTCGCGATCCATTATGTGTTCAACACGCCTGAGGACAAGCTGGTCTGGGACGTCGGGCACCAATGCTATCCGCACAAGATCCTGACCGGCAGGCGCGATCGCATCCGCACCCTGCGCCAGGGCGGCGGCCTGTCCGGCTTCACCAAGCGCGCCGAGAGCGAATATGACCCGTTCGGCGCGGCGCACAGCTCCACCAGCATTTCCGCCGCTTTGGGCTTTGCCGTCGCCAACAAGCTGGCGAAACGGCCCGGCAAGGGGATCGCGGTGATCGGCGACGGCGCCATGTCGGCGGGCATGGCCTATGAGGCGATGAACAATGCCGGCGCGGCGGGCAATCGCCTGATCGTCATCCTCAACGACAATGACATGTCGATCGCGCCGCCGGTCGGCGGGCTTTCCGCCTATCTCTCCCGGATCGTGTCGAGCCGCGAGTTTCTGGGCCTGCGTGACCTGGCCCGGCGGGTCGCCCGCAAGCTCCCCCGGCCGCTCCACAATGCCGCGCGCAAGACCGACGAGTTCGCACGCGGGCTGGCCATGGGCGGCACCCTGTTCGAGGAGCTGGGCTTTTATTATGTCGGGCCGATCGACGGGCATAATCTCGACCAGCTCATCCCGGTCCTCGAAAATGTGCGCGACGCCGCCGAGGGGCCGTGCCTGATCCATGTCGTCACGCAAAAGGGCAAGGGCTATGCCCCGGCCGAGGCGGCGGCGGACAAATATCACGGCGTCCAGAAGTTCGACGTCATCACAGGCAAGCAGGCCAAGGCGCCCGCCGGCCCGCCCAGCTACACCAGCGTCTATGCGAAGGCGATGCTGGCCGAGGCGGCGCGCGACCCGGCGATCGTGGCGATCACCGCCGCCATGCCGTCCGGCACTGGCCTCGACAAGTTCGAGGCGGCCTATCCAGACCGCTTCTTCGATGTCGGCATTGCCGAGCAGCATGCCGTCACCTTCGCGGCGGGCCTCGCGGCCGAGGGCATGCGGCCGTTCTGCGCGATCTACTCGACCTTCCTGCAGCGCGCCTATGACCAGGTCGTGCATGACGTCGCGATCCAGAACCTGCCGGTCCGGTTCGCGATCGACCGCGCCGGCCTGGTGGGCGCGGACGGCAGCACCCATGCCGGCAGTTTCGACATCACCTATCTGGCGACGCTGCCCAACATGGTGGTGATGGCGGCGGCGGACGAGGCGGAGCTGGTCCATATGGTCCACACCGCCGCGCTGCACGATGACGGCCCCATTGCGCTCCGCTATCCGCGCGGCAATGGCGTGGGCGTCGCCCTGCCGGATAGCCCTGAGCGGCTGGAGATCGGCAAGGGCCGGGTCGTGCGCGAGGGCAAGACGGTCGCGATCCTCTCGCTCGGCACCCGCCTCGCCGACGCCCTCAAGGCCGCAGACATTCTCGACGCCAAGGGCCTCTCCACCAGCGTCGCGGATTTGCGCTTCGCCAAGCCGCTCGACACCGCGCTCATCCGCCGCATGCTGGCCACGCATGAGGTGTGCGTGACGATCGAGGAAAATGCGGTCGGCGGGCTTGGCGCCCATGTGCTGACCCTGGCGAGCGACGAAGGACTGACCGACGCGGGCCTGAAGCTCCGGACCATGCGCCTGCCCGACATCTTTCAGGACCAGGACAAGCCGGAGGCCCAATATGCCGACGCCGGGCTCGACGCCGCCGGCATTGTCGATACGGTGTTGAAGGCGCTCCGCCACAACAGCGCGGGCGTCGAGGAAGCGGGGGCGCGGGCTTAGCCATGACCGGCGGCACCATCCGGACCGGCATCGGCGGGTGGACCTTCGAGCCGTGGCGGGGCAGCTTCTACCCGGACGGACTGCGGCAGGCGGACGAGTTGGCCTATGCCGCCGCCCGTCTCGGCACGATCGAGATCAACGGCACCTATTACCGCACCCAGACCCCGGCGAGCTTCGCCAAATGGCGCAAAAGCGTGCCGGACGGCTTTCGCTTTTCGGTGAAGGCGTCGCATTATGTTGTGATGAAGAAGAGGCTGGGCGAGGCCGGGGAGGCGGTCGAGCGCTTCGTCCACTCCGGCCTGTCGGAGCTGGGCCATGCGCTGGGGCCGGTGCTGTGGCAGATGCTGCCGACGCGGCGCTTCGACCCGGAGGACATGAGCGCGTTCATGGCGCTCCTACCCCGCACGGTCGATGGTTTGAAGCTGCGCCATGCGATCGAGGTCAGGCATGCGAGCTTTGCCTGTGCCGAATTCGTGGCACTGGCGCGGCACCATGACGTCGCGATCGTGATCGCCGATCATGCCGACTATCCGATGATTGCCGACCTCACCGGCGATTTCGCCTATGTCCGGCTGATGCGCGGGCGGGACGACATCGCCACGGCCTATGATGATGCGGGACTCGACCATTGGGCCGGCGTGCTGCGAGACTTTGCGGCCAACGGCGATGTCTATGCCTATGTCATCCACGAGGGGAAGGTGCGCGCGCCGGCCGGCGCCATGGCCCTGGCGGAGCGGGTGGCCTTGTAAAATCCTCCCTGCAAGGGGAGGGGGACCGCCGAAGGCGGTGGAGGGGTATCCGCCTTCCGGAAGGGGCG
>DATJLC010000215.1:0-26553 GCA_035490755.1 Sphingobium sp. | reverse complement strand
TGCAGGCCGCCAAGCTCGCGGGCGCGGCGCGGACGCGGGTGGCGGAGGAGCTGGGCCTGATCGAGCAGGGCTGCTTCAAATTCTGCTGGATTGTCGACTTCCCGATGTACGAATATGACGAGGACGCGAAGAAGATCGACTTCAGCCATAATCCCTTCTCCATGCCGCAGGGCGAGATGGAGGCGCTGGAGACGATGGACCCGCTCGATATCCTCGCCTGGCAATATGACATCGTCTGC
The DNA here is from genome assembly GCA_035490755.1 of Sphingobium sp. Taxonomy (GTDB): domain Bacteria; phylum Pseudomonadota; class Alphaproteobacteria; order Sphingomonadales; family Sphingomonadaceae; genus Sphingobium. The sequence goes on along the minus strand of DATJLC010000215.1, from coordinate 26,314 downwards.
AATGGCGTGGAGCTGTCGTCCGGCGCGATCCGGAACCACCGGCCCGACATCATGTACAAGGCGTTCGAGATTGCGGGCTATAGCGCCGAGGATGTGGAGAAGAACTTCTCCGGCATGCTCAACGCCTTCAAATATGGCGCGCCGCCGCACGGTGGATCGGCGCCGGGCGTCGACCGCATGGTGATGCTGCTCGCCGATGAGCCCAATCTGCGCGAGGTCGTGCTGTTCCCGATGAACCAGCGCGCCGAGGACCTGATGATGGGAGCGCCCAACGTGGCGACGCCCAAGCAGCTGCGCGAGCTCAGCATCCGGGTGGTCGAGCAGCCGAAGGGCTGAACTTGTGGCGACTGTGAAACTGTGATATTGCGGTGGCATGAAGAATGTCACCGTGGCGCTCGACGATGAAACCCATCGCAAGGCCCGCATCCGTGCGGCCGAACTGGGCACGTCGCTGTCCGCCCTGGTGAAGGACTATCTGACGCGCCTCGCCGAGAAGGGGGATGTGCCGGTGGTCGGAGTGCGCGATATGCAGATGCCCTATATGCCGCAGCCTGCCGGCCCGGAGCAGGTGCCGGCCAAGCAGGTCTTCACGAAGGACGGCAAACCCCGCCAGCCCGGCGCCCTGCGGGGCAAGATCCACATGGCGGATGACTGGGACGAGTGGCCGGAAGGTTTTCTCGACGCCATGGAAGGTCAGGACAATTACAAGCCCTGGTTCAAATGAGGCTTCTTCTCGATACCCATGCTCTCATCTGGTGGCTGGAGGACAGCCCGAAACTGGGGCAGAGGGCTCGCGCCCTGATAGCCGATTCCGGCAATGAGGTGATGACCAGCATTGTTTCCTTGTGGGAGATCGCGATCAAGTGGCGCGTCGGCAAGATGCATGCGCACGCTACAGCCTTCGCCGATCTGCTCGCAGATCAGAATATCGCTGTTCTCGGCGTCGAAACATGTCACATCAGAGAGCTGGAAAGCTTACCATTTCTTCACGGCGACCCATATGATCACATGATCCTGGCACAGGCAAAGGCGGAAAAGGCGGTAGTGCTGACGTCGGATCGCGAGATGACCGCTTACGCCGTGCCTTGTGTCGGTGTGGACTGAAGGGGCGGCGGATGACCATCGACATCTCCGATTTTGAAAAGGGCGTCCGCTTCGAGGGCGATTATGACGAGGCGCTGAAGGACCTGCAGCAGCGGCTGGAGCGCGTCCAGACCGCGCATGTCGTCCACGGCCGGCGCAGCGTCGTCATGCTGGAGGGCTGGGACGCGGCGGGCAAGGGCGGCATCATCAAGCGCATGACCGCGCAGATGGACCCGCGCTATTACCATGTCTGGCCGATCGGCGCGCCGACGGCAGAGGAGCGGGGCCGCCATTTCCTCTGGCGCTTCTGGACGCGGCTGCCCGGCAATCGCGAGATCGCGATTTTCGACCGCAGCTGGTACGGGCGGGTGCTGGTCGAGCGGGTCGAAGGCCTCTGCACCAAGGCCGAGTGGAAGCGCGGCTTTGACGAGATCAACGAGTTCGAAGCCCAACAGGTCGACAGCGGCACGGCGATCATCAAGCTCTTCGTCCACATCACCCAGGAAACGCAGGACGAGCAGTTCGCCGAGCGGCTCGACGATCCCTGGAAACGGTGGAAGACCGGCCCGGAGGATTATCGCAACCGGGCCAGGCGCGCCGAATATCTTGAGGCGATGCAGGACATGTTCGCCCGCACCGACACGCGTTGGGCGCCCTGGGCGGTGATTGACGGCAACAACCGCAAGGCTGCACGCATCGCCGCGCTTACCAAGGTCGCCGAGGCGTTGGAGCATTATGTGCCGATGACGGCGCCGGATGCCGATCCGGCCTTAGTGGAACTGGCGCGGCAGGCGTTCGGGTACCTGCCCAAGGGGTGATCCAGTCCGGTCGGGGGTTCAGCCGGCAGGTATGAATGGTCCGGCCATTGATCCATGTGGCGGTATTTCCGTCGCGCACCCCGCAGCCAAATGAACTGTTGCCGCGTTGGACCTCGACCCGTTCCGGCCCATCGGATCGCACCAAGCGGAGCTTGGTCATGGACCCAGACATGCAAGAGCTGTGGACCTGGCAGACTGTCCTGCTGGTCATTGCCATCATTCTCGTCGTGCTGGCGGCGGTGAATTACGCCGCCGCACGTTGGGCGGAGCGGCGGCATCCGCCCAGGGGCCTGTTCCTCGACGTCGACGGCGTACGGTTGCACTATAGTGACCGGGGGATCGGATCGCCCGTTCTCCTGCTGCATGGCAATGCCGTGACGGGCGACGATTACAACATCAGCGGTGTAGCCCAGCGACTGCTGGGGGATTGCCGTGTCATCATTTTCGACAGGCTCGGTTTTGGCTACAGCGAACGACCGCGGTGGCGCCCCTGGAAAGCCATGGAGCAGGCGGAGCTGCTGCATAAGGCCCTGATGGAGCTGGGGGTCCAGCGGGTTGTGGTCGTTGGGCATAGCTGGGGGACGCTGGTGGCCCTCGCATATGCGATCCGCTACCCGGCCGACATGGCAGGGCTTGTGCTGCTCTCCGGCTATTATTTTCCCGCTTTTCGGGTGGACGCCCTGATCGTGGCTCCGGTCGCCCTGCCATTTCTGGGGGACATATTGCGCTATACTATCGCGCCGCTTCTGGGTCGGCTTACCATGCCGCTCACCAAGCGGATCATGTTTGCGCCGGCGCCTTTGACGGCCCGGTTCAGGCGGGAATATTCCACGGCCATGGCCATGCGGCCGTCCCAACTCCGCGCCACCTGCGTCGATGGCACCTTCATGATGGCGAGCGCGAAAAGCCTGCGTCCTCATTATGGCGCTATCTCCACGCCGGTAGCGATCATGGCTGGCGACGGAGACAAGATCGTCAGCCCGCGCCATGCCGAACGCCTGCAGGCGGCAATCCCCGGCAGCACGCTGCGGATCGTAGAGGGCGCCGGACACATGGTTCACCATGTAGTGCCCGATCAGGTGGCCGAGATGATCCTTTCGATAAACAAGACCGCATCAGGCGAGCCCGTCCGCGAGGTGGGGGTTACTCGCCCCGGTTCTTGACGCGCACATAGCGCAAAGGACCGTTCCGGTGGTGAAGGACCAACCGATCGCCGTCGTCCGTCGTCAGCTTCGTTCCCTGAAAATCGACGACGCCGATGTCATTGGGAATCAGGGTGAAACGCAGCGTCCGGATCTTTGGGTCATTGATCGGGAAGCGCCGGGCACCGATGCCGTGGATCGGCTCGCTAAGTTCGATCCACAGCGGACGGCGGCGATCCGAGGGATCAAGGGTCCAGCCATGATATTGGGTATAGCCCTCGACCGGGTCGCCACTGTCGAAGCCGATCCTGAAGTCAATGCCGGCAATGCCTTGGCCATTGGGCCATAACACCGTTAGCGACAGGACGGCATCGCCCGAGGCCACCATGGAGTCCGCCCTGAATACGGGTGGTGTGGGCCGGGGTTCGGTGAAGAGCAGGATCGCGGCCCCCTCGCGCTGCCATCGCCCCTCTGCCCCTTCGTCTAGCGCGCCATAGGAGAGTTGGTAGCGGAAGCGGCCATCGGCGCGCAGTTCCAGGCGCGAGGCAAGCTCCGGTCCCTCGACAGCGCTGTAGAGGCCGATGGCGGCGTCCGTTGCCAACACTGGGGTTGGGGCAAGCAGCAGAAGGAGGAGCGCGATGGCTCTCGACTTCGCTCGAACCGAACGGATGGGAATGGTTCGGTCCGATATTGTCATGACTAAACGCCATAGGAGATCGTCATGATCTCCCATTCCTTTTCACCGGCGGGCAGAACCACGCGCCGGAGGTCGCCCATGCCTGCACCGCGCAGGGCACGCGCCAGCGGGCTGTTCCAGCCGATCCGGCCGTTGCCTGGGTCGGTCTCGTCATCGCCGACCAGGGTGACGGTTCGCTGGTTGTCGTCCTCGTCCGCGATGGTAACGGTGGCACCGAACCAGACACGGGCCTTGTCCGGCTGCGCGGCCGGGTCCACGACCTTGGCGGCCTTCATCCGGTTGGCCAGGAACTTGAGGCGCCGGTCGATCTCGCGCATCCGCTTGCGGCCGTAGAGATAATCGCCATTCTCGCTGCGGTCGCCATTGCCGGCGGCCCAGCTCACCACCTCGACAATGGCGGGGCGCTCGACGCCGAGCAGTTGGTCATATTCAGCGCGCAGGGCCGCATAGCCCGATGGCGTGATGTAATTGGGGCGATCGCCCGCACCCATGCTATTTTCGGCGCCGGGCGTACATCAGCGCGGCCACAAGCGCTGCCGATCCGATGCCGACCGCGGTGCCCATCCAGATCGCGTTGGACTTGGCCGACGCGGCGCCCTCCTTCTTGTCTTCCGGGGCGGCGGCGGGCGTGTTTTCGGCGGGCGAGGAATCAGCTTCGGTCATGGCACCTTCAAATGCAGGGGTGGATGGTAAACGGTCAGGTGCCAATGGAATATGGCAGGCGGAAGGCGGGTTCAACCTGGCTTTTGCTTGCCAAGATAGCGGCTGAGTGGCGCCGACACGCGGGAGCCGCCGTTGCGCGGGTTGATGAGGTCGTAGATGACGGCGTTCTCAAGCACGCGCTGCACATAATTGCGTGTCTCGGAGATCGGGATGTTCTCGACCCACTGGACGATGTCGCCGCCCGGCAGGCGGGGGTCGCCGTTCGCGGCCAGCCATTTGTTCACATTGCCCGGCCCGGCATTATAGGCCGCCACGGCAAGCGGATAGCTGCCGCCATAATAATTGAGCATCTGCCGGAAATAGGTGCTGCCGAGGCGGATATTGTAATGCGGGTCGTTGAGCGACGACAGCTCATAGCCGAGGCCAAGCTTGCCCGCGACCTCTCGCGCGGTGCCCGGCATCAACTGCATCAGGCCACGCGCGCCGGCGCGCGACACGATCTGCCGGTCAAACTGGCTTTCCTGCCGCGCGATGGCATGGATCATGGTCCAGTTGCCGCTATGCTCGTCCGGCACGGTAACGCTTGGGAAGCTGGCGACGGCATAGCTCGACAGGCCGGACGACAGTGCCCGGCGGCCAGCCATGACCCCGAGATCGGGGCGGGCTAGCGAACGCGACAGATCGGCGACCAGCAACTGGTCCTGATCCGTGGCGGCATTGGCGGCGATGGCGCGCAGCAGGCGCGACTGGTCCTGCCACTGGCCGGTGGCGCCCAGATGGCGAGCGGCGCGCACGACGCTGCGGTTGGCGAAGGTGGCGCGGGTGGCCGCGCTGATCTCGACCGGATTCTGTGCGGTGGAGGGCGCCGGCACCGGCAGGCCGAGACGCTCAAGGGCGAGTTGGCCGTAATATTGGTCGCCATGGGTCGAGGCACGGCGGAAATAGTCCTGAGCCTCGCGCGTCCGGCCGGCGGCGTGAGCAGCGCGTCCCGCCCAGTAGAAGCCCTTGGAAATGGTCTGCGGCGAGCGCGCGCCGCCGCCATAGCGCGTGAACATGCCGATCGCGTCAGCCGGTCGCCCGAGCCTGTTGAGCGCAGCGGTGCCGGCAAGCCAGGTGAGGCTGGTATAGTCGTCGCGCACGCCGATCGGCTGTTCGCTGACATCGGCGCCCGCCGGCAAGGCGTCGTCCACCTTGGACGCGATGGCATAGGCGACGCTCCAATGGCCATCCGCCGCCGCACCCCGGGCGTTGCTCAGCAGGGTTTCGTACCAACGCTCCGGCGTCCCGACAGGGGTCGTGAGCACCATGCGGTTGGCGAGAACGGAACGCGCGCCAAGGCCATCGCCATTGGCGCGCAGCCAGTTGGACTTGTCCGCCAGATAGCCGCCATCGGTGACGCCGACCGGGTCGGCGGCGGCCATGCGGGCGGGCGCATCGGGGCTGCGCCGCTGAAAGGCGATGCGGGCCTCCACGACCGGGCGGCGCGTCGGCGGCAGATAGGCAAGGATCCGCTCGGCCGCGCCCGTGTTGCCCGCCCACAGCGCCACATCGGCATGGCGTAGATGCTCCTCACTCGTCAGGCTGGTGTAGAAAAGCGAAAGGATGCGCTGCTCATCATCGGGTGACAGCACGCCTTCGGTCCAGGCGCGCCTTGCCGCAACGCGCGCTTCATCCATCCGGCCCGATGCGGCCAGGGCAAAGGCGAAGCGGGCCTGGCCCGTGGCCGTGCGCGGCGGAAAGCGGGTGAAAAAAGCGATGGTCTGGCCCGGATCATAGCTGTTCGGATTGACCGAACGCTCGGCAACAGCGCGAAGATGGTCCTCGCCCGGCCAGCCGGGATTGGCCACCAGGAAATTGGCATAGGCCGAAAAGCCAAGCATGTCGCTCTGCTGGAGCCTGCGCCATTCGGCGATGGTGGCCTGGATGGCCTGATCGGGCGCCGCGCGCTCGATCATCCGACTGCGCGTCGTTTCCCAGTCCGGGGCCGAGGTCGCGACGACAGGTGCCGACGCCGTGGCGGGCCGGGCTTGCGCTGCCGGAGCGTCCTGAGCCGTCGCATAGCTGTGCGCGCCCAGAATGGTGGCGCCGCTGATCACGCAGATTGCCGCAAAGCGGGGGGCTTTTCCCATGGTGGACATTATGGCAATGCGTTCCTGACCAAACGGTGAACCCTTGAGCGCCGGATAGTCATTATGCGCTTAAAGCGGTGCGATTTGAAGGAGTTTGTAGATGTTTTCCGGCTCGATCCCCGCGCTGGTCACGCCTTTTCGCGACGGCGCCGTGGATGAGGCGGCGTTCCGCGCGCTGGTGGACTGGCAGATCGAAGAAGGGTCGAGCGCGCTCGTCCCCTGTGGCACCACCGGCGAAAGCGCGACGATGACGATCGAGGAGCATAACCGGGTCGTCGCGCTCTGCGTGGAGCAGGCGGCGGGGCGTGTTCCGGTCATTGCCGGCTGCGGTTCCAACGACACGCGGATCGCGCTGGAGCATATGTTCGCCGCCCAGGCCGCAGGCGCGACGGCAGCGTTGGTGGTCGCGCCCTATTACAACAAGCCCAATCAGGACGGTGTCTATCAGCATTTCGCCTATCTGGCCGAGCGCTGCGACCTACCGATCATACTCTACAATGTGCCGAGCCGGACGATCACCGACATCGGCGTCCCGGTGATGCACCGCCTGCGCGAGTTCCGCAGCATCGTCGGGGTCAAGGATGCGACCGGCAATCTTGGCCGCGTCACCGCCCAGCGTCTGGCCTGCGGGGCGGACTTCTGCCAGCTTTCCGGCAATGACGAGACCGCATTGGGCTTCAACGCCATGGGCGGGGTCGGCTGCATCTCTGTCACCGCCAATATCGCGCCGCGCCTGTGCGCAGATTTCCAGGCCGCCTGCAAGTCGGGGGAATGGGACAAGGCGCTGGCCATGCAGGACCGGCTGTTCCCGCTGCATGACGCCATGTTCTGCGACTCATCGCCGGGGCCGGTGAAATATGCGCTGTCGCGCATCCGCCCCGACATGCCCGATGATGTTCGCCTGCCGATAACGCCGCCGTCCGGTGCCGCCCGCGCGACGATCGATCGCGCCCTGGAGATTGCGGGGCTGGTCTAAGGCGGGCCGCTGCCCTACATAGGCACGCCAAGCAACGAGTAATAATGGCCCGCCCGCGTCCCAACACGTTCGAAAAGATCAAAACCGTCGCCGAGAACCGGCGCGCGCGGTTCGACTATGCCATCGACGAGGTGTTCGAGGCGGGGATTGCGCTCAAGGGCACGGAGGTGAAGTCACTCCGTTTCGGCGAGGGCTCGATCGCGGAAAGCTATGCCGAGGTGGCCGGCGAGGAAGTCTGGCTGATCAACAGCAATATTCCGGAGTTCAGCCACGGCAATCGCTTCAATCACGAGCCCAAGCGGCCCCGCAAGCTGCTCCTTCATGCGCGTGAGGTCGCCAAGCTGCACGGTGCGGTCGCGCGGCAGGGCATGACGCTGGTGCCCCTTTCGGTCTATTTCAACGGGCGCGGCCGGGCCAAGGTGGAACTGGCGCTGGCGCGCGGCAAGAAGACGCATGACAAACGGGAAGCGATCAAGGAAAGGGATTGGAAGCGGGAGCAGGGGCGTCTGTTGAGGGATCGCGGTTGATATGGTGAAGCGGCATGTCCTGCGCCTTTACCGGCAGAACGTCCCAACGCGCGAGAGCCTTGCGGAGAACCGGCTGATCCAGCCGGTCGCGCACCGCGTCCTCGCGCCCGAATTGTGGCGCTTTACCCGGCGGTCCGTGCCGCGCGGCGTCGCGCTTGGACTGCTGGTGGGCATATTCCTGCTGATACCGGGCCTGCAGATCGCGGGCGCCGCCTTGCTTGCCCTGCCGATCCGCGCCAATGTGCCGCTCGCCGTGGCGATGACTTTCCTCTCCAACCCGGCGACGACGCCGTTCATTGCCGGCCTGTCCTTATATGTCGGCAGCTTCATGCTGGGGCGGACGGCGGACATGTCCCGTTTCATGGCGCTGATCGAACATCATGCGGGACTGAAGGAGTGGACGGCATGGCTGCTGTCCGAAACGGCGCCGGCACTGTTGTTCGGGCTTTTCGTGGTGTCGCTCGTCACGGCGGCGTTCGGCTATTTGATCGCGGACTGGCTGTGGCGCGCGCGCGTCGCCCGCAAATGGACGGTGCGCCGTCACACACGCGAGCAAGATCCTGCGGACAAGGACATGCCTGCATGATGCCGGGCCGGCGCATGCGCGGCTGGCCGAGGGCTTAGCGCATGGCCTCGTCGCACCGCCAGGACCTGCTCCACATCACGGGCCGCGCGCCCGGCCGCTATGTGCTGCCGGCGCTGGCCGCCGCTGCTGCGGCGAGCGCGCTGGCCCTCTATCTCACGGTGCGGGATGCGGCCTTTGCCGGCGGTTTCGCCGCCGCAATTATCGCTGGCACCTTCCTGATCTGGTACGCGCGCCGCCTGTTTCCGCCGGCGGGGGTGAACGACCAGGCGGTTGTCACCGACTGGTCGGTGGCGCGGGCGGCCGCACAAGCGACCAACAGCGCAATCGCGATCACTGATCGCAATGGCCGCCTGATCTGCGCGAGCGACCAGTTCGGGGAGTGGTTTCCCGGCTATCCCACGCCGCCGCAGCTCAAGCTGGCACCGAGCGATGTCGAACGACTAACCGCCGCCGGACGCGCCGCCTGGCGGGACGGTGAGGCGCGCGTCGAAGGGATCACACGCGGCGCGCTGCTGCTTGATGCCGACATCATCCGGACCGGCCGCGCCGACGACTATCTGCTGTGGCGGCTACAACCCGTGCAGCAGGACAATGTCATGGACGACTGCCTGCGCATCATCTCTGGCCCTACCGGCCAGCAGATGGCCAGCGCCGGGGTGATGACCGTCCTGGTCGGCGGGGAAGGGCGGATCCGCGCCGCCAATCCCGCCTTCCTGATGCGCGCGACGGGCCGCGTGGACAGCAATGTCGCCGGGCGTGACCTGGCCGCTTACATGCTCGTCGACGGCAAGGGGCGGGTCTTCTTCACGCGTGAGGAGGAGAATGCGGTACCGATCCGCATCGTGCAGGTGCCGATCCGCGAAAATGATCCCTCCGGTCCCCTGCTCCTGGTGATGCTGGACGATGCCATGTCGTCGGTCGATTCAGCGTCGTCGCTTGCCTATGTCGAGACCCTGTTGTCGCTGCTGCCCTTTGGCCTGGCGATGGCCGACCGCGACGGCAGGCTGCTCTTCTTCAACAATGCCTTTGCCCGGGTGGCCGGCATCGCCGCCAACGAAAAGCCGAGCTATCCCGGCGACCTCGTCATCGCCGAGGACCAGGCCGCCGTCGCCGAGGCGGTGCGGCGCTATGCCGTGGGATCGCAGATGTCGGGCGACATCCAGGTGCGCCTGCGCGCCCAGCCGGTGGAGCCGGTATCGCTGAGCCTGGCGGGCGTGCGCGGGCTGGGCGAAGCGTCGGTGCTGCTCAGCCTCAAGGACAATAGTGAGGAGACCCGGCTCAAGCGCCAGGTGGCGCAGCAGACCAAGATGCAGGCGGTGGGGCAGCTGGCGGGCGGCGTCGCCCATGATTTCAACAATGTGCTGACCGCGATCATCGGCCATTGCGACCTGATGCTGATGCGCCATACGCCAGGCGACAGCGACTATGACGACATCCAGCAGATCAAGTCGAACAGCAATCGTGCCGCCAGCCTGACCCGGCAGCTTCTCGCCTTTTCCCGCCAGCAGACGCTGCGCCCGCAGGTTCTGCAACTGCCCGACGTCGTTTCGGAGGTTTCCGCGCTACTCAAGCGTTTGCTGGGCGAGAACGTCACCCTTGCCGTGTCGCACGGGCGCGGTTTGGGCCCGGTGCGTGCCGATCCGGGCCAGTTGGAGCAAGTGATCGTCAATCTGGCGGTGAATGCACGCGACGCCATGCCAGGCGGCGGCACCGTCACGATCCGCACCTTTGCCCTGCCCGCCGACGAGGTGCGCGCCATGCGCAGCGAGTTCATGCCGATCGGCGACTATACCGGGCTCAGCGTGAGCGATTCGGGCGTCGGCATAGCGCCGGACGCGATCGGCAAGATCTTCGAGCCCTTCTACACCACCAAGGAGGTCGGCAAGGGGACCGGGCTTGGGCTTTCGACCGTCTATGGCATTGTGAAGCAGTCCGGCGGGTTCATCTTTGCCGATTCGGAACTGGGCAAGGGCACGACGTTCAGCATCTATTTGCCTGTCCATTCCGCTTTGCCCGGCGAGGAAACACCTCGCCCGGCCCCGCGCAAGGCCGCGCCGGAGACCTGGGGCACGGGCACGATCCTTCTGGTCGAGGACGAGGACATGGTTCGCAAGGTGGCCGAACGCGCGTTGACCCGGCAGGGCTATACCGTCACGGTCGCTCATGATGGCGAGCAGGGCCTGGCGAGGCTGGCCGAGATGGACCATGTCGACCTCCTCATTTCCGATGTCGTCATGCCGGGCATGGATGGCCCGGCGATGGTGCGCGCGGCCCGGCGCGAGCGGCCCGACCTGCCGGTGCTGTTCATGTCGGGCTATGCCGAGGAGCAGCTGCGCAAGTCGATCAACATCGACAATGTCAGCTTCCTGCCCAAGCCCTTTTCCGTCTCGCAGCTGGCCGAGGCTGCGCGGGATGCCCTTGCGTCCGCCACGGCGGCGGAAGCAGCCGAGCAGGCATGACGGCCGGGCATCCTTTGCGCGTGCTCGTGGTCGAGGACGAGGCGATGATCGGCCTCATGCTCGAGGACTTTCTGGAGGTTTTGGGGCACGAGATGGCGGGCCTGTGCACCAGTGTCAGCGACTGCGAGGCCGCGCTTGATGCGGGCGTTTCCATCGATGTTGCGATCCTTGACTGCAATCTGCCCGATGGCGCGATCTGGCCAGTCGCGCGGCGGATGCGCGGCTGCGCTATTCCCATCATATTCGCCAGCGGAGACGACGGCTATGGCACGCCGGACGATCTGGCGGCCATACCGACGCTTGCCAAGCCCTTCTCGCTGGACGCGCTGGAGCGCGTATTGGCGGCTCTTCTTGAGGCCTGAACAAAAAATCCGAATGATTTTGTTCCCTACTTGTTCACTTGGAACAAATGCGGTACATCGCAATCAGGCCAGGGAGCCGATTGACGTTGTGACGCGTTGACCTTGTAACAGTTGGGGACGGACGATGACCGCAATGCTAAAGCTGATCGACAGCGACAAGAAGACGGGGACCATGGAACGACAAAAGGCTTTGGAAGCAGCGCTCGCGCAGATCGATCGTGCCTTTGGCAAGGGGTCGGCGATGAAGCTCGGCTCGCGCGAGGCGATGCAGGTGGAGGCGATATCGACAGGTTCTTTGGGGCTCGATATCGCGCTGGGCATTGGCGGCCTGCCGCGCGGGCGCATCATCGAAATCTACGGACCGGAAAGCTCCGGCAAGACCACGCTCGCCCTTCATGCCATCGCCGAGGCGCAGAAGACCGGCGGCACCGCGGCCTTTGTCGATGCCGAGCATGCCTTGGACCCGGTCTATGCCCGCAAGCTGGGCGTCGACATTGACGAGCTGATCGTTTCGCAGCCGGACACGGGCGAGCAGGCGCTGGAGATCGTCGACACGCTGGTGCGTTCCAACGCCATTGATGTGCTGGTGATCGACTCGGTGGCGGCCCTGACGCCGCGCGCCGAAATCGAAGGTGAGATGGGCGACTCCTTGCCCGGCCTGCAGGCCCGGCTGATGAGCCAGGCGCTCAGGAAGCTTACCGGCTCAATCAGCCGTTCGCGCTGCATGGTGATCTTCATCAACCAGGTGCGCATGAAGATCGGGGTGATGTACGGCAATCCGGAAACCACGACCGGCGGCAATGCGCTCAAATTCTACGCCTCGGTCCGGCTCGACATCCGCCGCACCGGCCAGATCAAGGACCGCGACGACATTGTCGGCAACGCGACCCGGGTCAAGGTAGTCAAGAACAAGGTCGCGCCGCCGTTCAAGCAGGTCGAGTTCGACATCATGTATGGCGAGGGCATTTCCAAGCTGGGCGAAATCCTCGACCTCGGCGTCAAGGCGGGCCTGGTCGAGAAATCCGGCGCCTGGTTCTCCTATGATTCGGTCCGGATCGGGCAGGGGCGGGAGAATGCCAAGCAGTTCCTGCGCACCAATCCGGAAATGGCGGCCAAGCTCGAAGCGGCGATTCGCGCCCGCACCGCCGATGTCGCCGATGGCATGATGGGCGGCGATGACGGCGAGGTTCCCGACGGGGAGTGAGGCGATGGTCGGACTGGGATTGGGTCTTGGTCTCGGGCAATGCGCTGTCGGTCTTCGTCGTCGAGCATGGCAGCGATGAACCGGTCTGATCCGGAGGACGAACCGCACTCCCTGCTTGTCGCTGGGCCTTGCATCCCCTAAGCGCTTGCCCATGATCTCGACCAACGACATCCGCCGATCCTTTCTCGATTATTTTGCCGGTGCGGGGCATCAGCCGGTCGCCTCGGCGCCGCTCGTGCCCAACAATGATCCGACGCTCATGTTCGTCAATGCGGGCATGGTGCCGTTCAAGAATGTCTTCACCGGCCGGGAGACACGGCCCTACAGCACGGCGGCCTCCGCCCAGAAGTGCGTGCGCGCCGGCGGCAAGCACAATGATCTCGACAATGTCGGCTATACCGCGCGTCACCACACCTTCTTCGAGATGCTCGGCAATTTCAGCTTTGGCGACTATTTCAAGGAACAGGCGATCCATCATGCCTGGACGCTGATCACCCGCGAATGGGAGATTGCGCCCGACCGGCTGACCGTCACCGTCTATCACACCGACGACGAGGCCTTCGACCTCTGGCGCAAGATCGCCGGCCTGCCCGAGCAGCGCATCATCCGCATTCCCACCAGCGACAATTTCTGGTCGATGGGTGACACTGGCCCGTGTGGTCCCTGTTCGGAAATCTTCTTCGACCATGGCGATCACATAGCCGGCGGTCCCCCGGGTTCCCCGGACGAGGATGGCGACCGTTTCGTCGAAATCTGGAACCTCGTCTTCATGCAGTTCGACCAGGCCGAGGATGGCACGCGCGTGCCGCTGCCCCGTCCCAGCATCGACACCGGCATGGGGCTGGAACGCATCGCCGCCGTGCTGCAGGGCGTGCACGACAATTACGACACGGACACCTTCAAGGCGCTGATCGCGCAGTCGGAGGCGCTGACCCACAGCCGCGCCGAGGGCGCGCAGCGGGCAAGTCACCGCGTCATCGCCGACCATCTGCGCTCCAGCTGCTTCCTCATCGCCGACGGGGTACTGCCCGCGAATGAGGGGCGCGGCTATGTGCTGCGCCGGATCATGCGCCGGGCCATGCGCCACGCCCATCTCCTTGGCGCGGCCGAGCCGCTGATGCACCGGCTGGTGCTGGGGCTGGTGGCGGAAATGGGCGCCGCCTATCCCGAGCTTGCCCGTGCGCGCGCCCTCATCGAGGAGACGCTGCTGCGCGAGGAAACGCGCTTTCGCCAGACCCTCGACAAGGGTCTGCGCCTGCTGGAGGAGGCGACCGCCGGCATGGGGCCAGGCACGACCCTGTCCGGCGAAACGGCCTTCCGCCTTTATGACACCTATGGCTTCCCGCTCGACCTGACCGAGGATGCGCTGCGCGCGCAGGGCCTGGCAGTCGACAAGGCCGGCTTCGACAGCGCCATGGCCGCGCAAAAGGCGGCGGCGCGCGCGGCCTGGAAGGGCTCAGGCGAGAAGGCGTCCGAGGAGGTCTGGTTCGACATCGCCGAGGCCGAGGGCGGCACCGAGTTCATCGGCTACACGGCCGACGAGGGCGAAGGGCAGGTAGTCGCGCTGGTTCGCGAGGGCCAGCGTGTCGACCGCGCGGCGGCGGGCGAGGCGGTGACCATCATCACCAACCAGACGCCCTTTTACGGCGAAAGCGGCGGCCAGGCTGGCGATGCCGGGCGTATCACTGGGCCGGGCGGACTGGTTGCGATCGTCGAGGACACGGCCAAGCCACTCGGCCGCCTCCATGCCCATCGTGCGCGGATAGAGGGCGGCGCCATTGCCGCGGGCGACACCGTCCACCTGGCGATCGACACGGACCGCCGCGCGCAGATTCGCGCCAATCATAGCGCGACCCATTTGCTGCACGCCGCGCTCCGCCATCGTCTGGGCGCCCATGTCACGCAGAAGGGCAGCCTGGTGGCGGCCGACCGCTTCCGCTTCGATTTCTCGCATCCCGAGCCGCTGAGCCAGGATGACATCGCGGCCGTCGAGGCGGAGGTCAACGCGCAGATCCGGGGCAATGCCGAGGTCACGACCCGGCTGATGTCGCCGGACGACGCGATCGAGGCAGGCGCCATGGCGTTGTTCGGCGAGAAATATGGCGAGGAAGTGCGCGTGCTGTCGATGGGCAATGCCGACGAGCGCGCTTATTCGGTGGAGCTGTGCGGCGGCACCCATGTCCGCGCGCTGGGCGATATTGGCCTGCTCAAGATCGTCGCTGAAAGCGCGGTTGCCAGCGGGGTGCGCCGGATCGAGGCGCTGACCGGTGAGGCGGCGCGGCTGTGGCTGGCCGATCGGGACGAGAAGCTGCGTGCGACGGCGCAGGCGCTGCGGACCACGCCGGACGAGGTCCCGGCCCGCGTGGCGGCGCTGGTCGAGCAGAGCCGCAAGCTGGAACGCGAACTTGCCGATGCCAAGCGCGCCCTTGCCATGGCGGGCACCGGCGGGGCGGGCAGCGCGGATGCGGCCAAGCCCGAGACGATCGGCGCTGTGTCTTTCCTCGGTCGCGTAATCGACGGCCTCGACCCCAAGATGCTGCGGGGCCTCGTTGATGAAGCAAAGGCGCAACTCGGTAGCGGTATTGCCGCACTGGTGGCGGTCAGCGACGGCCGCGCGACGATTGCGGTCGGCGTGACGGACGACCTGGTGGAACGGTTCAGCGCGGTCGACCTGGTTCGCACCGGTGTCGCGGCACTGGGCGGCAAGGGCGGCGGCGGCAGGCCGGACATGGCCCAAGGCGGCGGCCCGGATGGATCAGAGGCAGCGGCGGCGGTTGACGCGGTCAAGGCGATTCTGGCCAGCTAAGGCCGGACGCGCGCTCATTCAGTTCGCCTCATCCCGGCGCAAACGGCGCAGGCGTGGCGCATGGTCGAGGTCGCCGGCGGTCCTGATGCTCTGGCGCAGTTCCTCGCGGCGCTGGTGGATCGAGGCGATGACCGGCCCCATCGCAACGCCGAGGTCGACCAGGGCGGTTTCCGCCAGCTGCAATGAGCTTTCCAGTGTTTCCGGTACCGCGTCGTTGGCCCCGGCGCGGTAAAGCTCGGCGGCATGATCGGCATCCCGGGCGCGCACGATGATCGGCAGGTCCGGCACCCAGCCACGTACGCGCCTGGTGATGCCGACCGACAGCACCGGATCGTCCATGGTCAGGATGAGCGCGCGCGCATGGCCGAGCCGTAGACGGTCGAGCTGTTCCGGGCGGGCGGCATCACCGAACATCACGATATAGCCGTCGCGGCGTGCCTCGGTCACAATGTCGATGTCGCTTTCGACGGCGACGTAGGGCTGGTTATGTGTCTTGAGCATGTCCGCGACCATGCGTCCGACCCGGCCGAAGCCAAGGATGACGGCGGTGGGCGGGGTCTCGGTCGTTTCATCGGGCACGCCGACATCGGCGCCGCGCAGTTCGATCCGGCGGGCGACGTCATGGCCCACCCGTGCCAACAGCGGCGTGATGGTAAGGCCGATGGCGGTGGCGGTCTGCCAAAAGGCGGCGGTATCGGGCGCGATGAGTTGGGCGGTGGTCGCCGCGCCAAGGACAATCAGTGTCGTTTCAGAAGGGCTCGACATCAGCACGCCGGCCTCCAGCGCGACCGCGCGCCGTGCCCCGGTTGCATTCAGCAACAATGCGGTGAGGACAGCCTTGACGAGCAGCACCGCGAGCGTTGCGCCCATGAGCTGCGGCCACATCGGCGCGATCTGCTGCACGTCGATCTGCATGCCGACGGTGATCAGGAATACGCCGAGCGCCAGGCCCTTGAACGGAGCGGTGACCAGCTCGACCTCGCCGCGGTAAGGTGTTTCGGCGATGAGCATGCCAGCGACCAGCGCGCCGACAATGGCGGAGAGCCCGGCGATCGACGTGGCGAGGCTCGCGAGCATCACTACGAGGAGGCTGGCGGCGAGGAACACTTCCGGGCTCTTGGTCCGCGCGGCCTGCGAGAACATGGGCGGGAGGAGGTAACGTCCGGCGACCAGCATCGCGGCTATCGTCACGAGGCCGAGGATGATGGTGTTGGCGAAGCCGCTCCAGCCGGCATCCTGCACGAAAGGCGCCATGGCACCCAGCGCGAAGATGATGGGAACCAGCGCGATATCCTCGAACAGCAGCATCGCGAAAGCGGCGCGGCCGATGGGGGTCCTGGTGCCGACCATGGGCAGGATCAGGGCGGTCGAGGACAAAGCCAGCGCGATGCCGATACCGATCGCCCCCGTGAGACGCTCGCCCGCCAGGTACAGGCCGAGCGCGATGATGAGGCCGCAGCCGAACAGCTCCGCCGGGCCGATGCCGAAGACCAGCCGGCGCATCGACCATAATCGCGCGAAGCTCAACTCCAGGCCGATGGAGAAAAGCAGCAGGACGATCCCGAACTCCGCAAAGGGCGCAATCCCAGCCGGGTCGGTTATGGTGATCCATCTCAGCGCCGGCATCTCGTGGACCAGCGCGCCAAGGCCGCTCGGCCCCACGGCCAGGCCGACGAGGATGAAGCCGATGACGGGGCTGACCCGGAACCGGGCGAATGTCGGGATGACGAGGCCCGCCGCGCCCAGGATCACCAGTGCGTCACGAAAGCCCGATTCCGTCAGTTCGCTTGCCATGGCCCATTGTTATACGCTTTGCGGCAGCGGCGAAATGCGTCAGCCGCCTCCTGGCGAATTATGTCCGCCTGCCGGTATCGCGCCGCCGGACGGCACATGCGGCCGCCCCTCGGCCTGATTGTCCCAATCGATGTGGTAAAGGTCGAAGCGCCGGTCGCGCAGGTTGCGTACCGTGCCTTCCGCGCGCGCCCAGCTGAGGTCGGCCAGGTTGACGTCGGACATGGTCAGCGTTTCCACATTCTCGCTGGCCTCCGCCGCCACGCCGTCGCGCGCGAATGGCAGGTCGCAGGGAGTCAATATGCAGCTCTGGGCATATTGGATATCCATATTGTCGACGTTCGGCAGATTGCCGACATTACCCGCAAGGACGACGAAGCACTGATTTTCGATCGCGCGCGCCTGGGCGCAATAGCGCACGCGCATATAGCCGTTGCGGGTGTCCGTGCAGAACGGCACGAAGATGATGCGCGCGCCCTGGTCCACCAGTCTGCGTGCCAGTTCCGGAAATTCGCTGTCATAGCAGATGAGGACGCCGATCGGGCCGCAGTCGGTCTGGATGACGTCCAAGCTGTCGCCGCCCTTGATGTTCCACCAGAAGGCTTCGTTGGGGGTGGGGTGGATCTTTTCCTGCTCGTGGATCGACCCGTCGCGCAGGGCGACATAGGCGACATTCTGGATGTCGCCATCGGCCGTGCGCGTGGGATGCGACCCGCCTATGATGTTTATATTGTACTCGAGCGCCATGCGCGCGAGTTCCTTGGTCACGGGCGCGGTATAGCCGGTCAGGCGGTCGATCGCTTCGGCCGGCGACAATTTTTGCTTCTCCGACGACAGCAGCGGCAAGGTGAACAGCTCTGGGAAGAGGATGAAGTCGCAGCGATAATCCGCTGCAACATCAACGAAATATTCGATATTGTGGATAAACTCATCGAAGTTCTCGACAGCGCGTGCCTGCAGCTGGCAGGCGGCGAGCCGGACGCTTTCCACGCCGCGCGGCACCCGCATTTCCGGCGCCTCGTCGGGATCGACATAGGGATTGCGCCAGACCAGGTGCGCCGCATGGCCGCCTGAAACCTTGTCCTCGGGCAGATAGCGGTGGAGCACGCCGATGGGTTCGAAACCATTGCGAAGCTGGAAGCTGAGCACCTGGTCGGAAAGCTTGCCCGACGCGACACGGGCGAGATAGTCTTCCGGCCCGTCGACCTTACGCCGCGCCCGGCTGAAGCCCGGCATGCGCCCCGCTATGACGATGCCGTGCAGGTCCAGTTGTTCCGCGAGCGCCTTGCGCGCGTCGTAAAGACGCTGGCCGATACGCAGGCCCCGGAGCTTGGGGTCCACCGCCAGCTCATAGCCGTACAGCCACTCGCCCGCGGGCGTATGGCGCGTGCCAAAGCCGTTGGCGGTAATTTCCTCCCAGTCATGCGCCCCAAAGGCCATTGGCTGGCTGACGCGCATCGTCGCGCAATAGCCGACCACGCGATTGTCATAGAGGGCGACGAACACGCCCTCCGGGAAGTTGTTGATCTGCCCCCGCACCATGGCGGGGGCGTAGTTCGCCATGTCCGGATAGACACGGCGGATCAGGCGCAGAATCGCGGCGACGTCAGAGGGCTGGGCGTTTCGAAGGTCGAGCCGTTTCCTGCCCTTTGTCGTCATTGCCGGATACCGCGTGCCGGAAGCATTACTTCCAGTCGCCCATGGCCGCTTCGAGGTTGACCCGCACCGCTTCGAAGAACTGCTCAGTGGTCATCCAGGGCTGGTCGGGGCCGATCAGGATCGCCAGATCCTTGGTCATGTTGCCGTTCTCGACCGTCTCGATGCAGACGCGCTCGAGGGTTTCGGCAAAGCGGGTGACTTCGGGCGTGCCGTCGAAGCGGCCGCGATAGATGAGGCCGCGGGTCCAGGCGAAGATCGAGGCGATCGGGTTGGTGGAGGTCTGCTTGCCCTGCTGGTGCATGCGATAGTGGCGGGTGACGGTGCCGTGCGCGGCTTCGGCCTCGACCGTCTTGCCATCGGGGGCCATGAGCACGCTGGTCATCAGGCCGAGCGAGCCGAAGCCCTGCGCCACCGTGTCGGACTGGACGTCGCCGTCATAGTTCTTGCAGGCCCAAACGAACTTGCCGCTCCACTTGAGGGCGCTCGCCACCATGTCGTCGATCAGGCGGTGCTCATAGCTGTTGCCAGTCGCGTCGAACTGCGCCTTGAATTCGTTGGTGAAAACCTCCTCGAACAGATCCTTGAAGCGGCCATCATAGGCCTTCATGATCGTGTTCTTGGTCGACAGATAGAGCGGCCATCCACGATCCAGCGCATAGTTCATCGAGGCGCGGGCGAAATCGCGAATCGAGTCATCGAGATTGTACATTGCCATGGCGACGCCGGAGGCGGGGAACTGAAACACTTCCTCGTCGATGGTGTTGCCGTCCTCGCCCTCGAACACCAGGCGCAGCTTGCCCGGGCCGGGAACGCGGAAGTCGGTCGCGCGATACTGGTCGCCGAATGCGTGACGGCCGATGACGATAGGGTCGGTCCAGCCGGGCACCAGGCGCGGCACGTTGCGGATCACAATGGGCTCGCGGAACACGACGCCGCCCAGGATGTTGCGGATCGTGCCGTTGGGCGACTTCCACATCTTCTTCAGCTTGAATTCCTCGACGCGCGCCTCGTCCGGCGTGATCGTGGCGCACTTTACGCCGACGCCATATTTGCGGATCGCGTTGGAGGCATCGACGGTGATGCGGTCGTCGGTGCGGTCGCGCTCCTCGATACCGAGGTCATAATAATGCAGGTCGACGTTCAGATAGGGCTTGATCAGGCGTTCCCTGATCCATTCCCAGATGATCCGCGTCATTTCGTCGCCATCGATTTCGACAATGGGGTTTTTGACGTTGATCTTGGTCATGGGTTTGGGTTCGCTTTCCAGTCTGGGGAGGGAAGAATCATGGCCCTTTAGCAAAGCGGCGCGGATGTTCAACCGCTTCGGTCGGGCCCCCTGTACCGATAGGGTTTTGCACAGCCAGGCAAGGCCAAACAGAAAAGCGGTATTCAATCGCGCTGGAAATGCTCTAGGTAGGCCGCATGGTGCAGCCTACATTCCCGCAAATGCCCGAGCCCTTACAGCGCTCTTCCGCCAATGTGCCGCCGATCCCGCAAGTCGAGCCTGTGCCCGGCGCGGTCAAGTGGCACTTCCCATCCATCCATCCCGAAGGGCGCAAGTTCGGCGGGATCGCCGCCGGCATCACCCTCCTTGCCGCCTTGCTTGGCTGGTCGACGATCGCCTGGCTGCTGGCTGCGGTCACGGTCTGGGTCTTCGCCTTTTTCCGCGATCCCGTGCGGGCGGTGCCGCAGGATCCTGATGCGATCATCGCGCCCGCTGACGGGCTGGTGACGCTCATTCAGAATGTCGTGCCGCCGCCGGAGCTGGCGGGCGCGAATGGCCTTGGCGATGCGCCGATGACGCGCGTCTCGATCTTCATGAGCGTGTTCGACGTGCATATCAACCGCACGCCAATCGCGGGTACGGTGAAGGCGGTCGTCTATATTCATGGCAAGTTCCTGAACGCGGACCTCGACAAGGCGAGCGAGGATAATGAGCGGCAGCATCTTCTGGTCGAGCGCGCCGATGGCGTGCGAATCGGCTTCACCCAGATCGCGGGGCTGGTGGCGCGGCGCATCGTGCCCTTCGTCAAGCCGGGGGACATTGTCGCGGCCGGGCAGCGCATCGGCCTCATCCGCTTCGGCAGCCGGGTCGATGTCTATCTGCCGGCCGGAACCGCGCCCAAGGTCACGCTCGGCCAGCACACGGTCGCCGGCGAGACGGTGCTGGGGCGGATCGGCGACCAGGTGCCTGTGAGCGGGCTGCGGCATTGAACAGCCCGCTTCGCTCTCCGATTCGGCGGCGCGGCATCACCTTGCGGCAGATCGCCCCCAATGCGGTGACCGCCATGGCCCTGTGCTTCGGCCTGACGGCGATGCGCTATGCCATTTCCGCCGAATGGGAGCGGGCGGTGGTCGCCATCGTGCTGGCGGGCGTGCTCGACGGGCTGGACGGCCGCATTGCCCGCATGCTGCGCGGCGAGAGCCGTTTCGGCGCTGAGCTCGACTCGCTGTCCGACGTGATCGCCTTCGGCGTTTCCCCGGCGATCGTCCTCTATCTCTGGTCGCTCCAGACCATGCCGAAATTCGGCTGGATCGGCGCGCTTTTCCTGGCGTTGTGCTGCGCGCTGCGGCTCGCGCGCTTCAACGCCAATATCGACAATGCGGACCAGCCGCTGAAGGCCGCCGGCTTCAATATGGGTGTGCCGGCACCGGCTGGCGCTGGCCTGGCATTGTTGCCCGTGCTGACCTGGTTTTCGACCGAATGGCTGATCGTGCGTGATTGGCGCATCGTCCTTCCTTGGACGATCATGGTCGCGTTCCTGATGGTCTCGAGCGTGCCGACCATAGGCTGGAAGCGGCTGCGCGTGCCGCGGGCGCTGCGCCTCTTTGCCATCGGCGCGGCGGGCATGATCGCCGCTTTGCTGCTGACCGCGCCCTGGCCGATGATGCTGGCGCTGGTGCTGGGCTATATCGTGCTGCTGCCCATCGGCTGGCTCAGCTACCGCACCATCAAGCGGCGGCGCGAACGGGCGCCAGCCGCCGAGGGGTAAAGCCGCCCCTGTTCCGGCGGACACGATAAGGCGCGGGTATCTGCGGACGGGTACGGGGCAGGGGACGCCCCTGCAGGGCGGCGGCCATCGTCGTGGCATAGCCCGTCATCATCCGGCAGATGACGGTCAGCGCGAAAATCGCGGCGGAAACAAACAGGATGGCACTGATCATGGCGAACATGAATTAGCTCCCTTTCAGCTGGCGATTTTTCCCGCATGTCTGTCGCGAATCGCCTTGTGTTCACCTTATGTTCTCAAACCTCGCGCGTGTCAACGCTTGCAAGTCGCGCGCGCCGGCTCTATGGGCGCAGCCTCAATCCACATGGGACTCACCATATCCCGGTGCCCGCTGCGCGGGTCACAGGGTCCCAGAGGTTTAACCGGAAGGAGATTATCCTATGGCGGCACCTGTCGTCACGATGCACCAACTGATCGAGGCTGGCGCCCATTTCGGCCACCAGACCCACCGCTGGAATCCCCGCATGAAGCCGTACATCTTCGGCGAGCGGAACGGCATTCACATTCTCGACCTCAGCCAGACCGTGCCGCTGATGGCGCGCGCGCTTGACTTCGTGTCGTCCACTGTCGCGGCGGGCGGCAAGGTCCTGTTCGTCGGCACCAAGCGCCAGGCGCAGGACCCGATCGCGGACGCCGCGCGCCGGTCCGGCCAGCATTTCGTCAACCACCGCTGGCTCGGCGGCATGCTGACCAACTGGAAGACGATCTCCGGCTCCATCAAGCGCCTCAAGACCCTCGAGGAAAAGCTGTCGGGCGACACCCACGGCTTCACCAAAAAGGAAGTGCTGCAGATGACGCGCGAGCGCGACAAGCTGGAGCTGTCGCTGGGCGGCATCCGCGATCTGGGCGGCATTCCGGACGTCATGTTCGTGATCGACGCGAACAAGGAAGAGCTGGCGATCAAGGAAGCCAATGTGCTCGGCATCCCCGTCGTCGCAATCCTCGACAGCAATGTCGATCCGTCGGGCATCGCCTTCCCGATCCCGGCCAATGACGATGCCAGCCGCGCCATCCGCCTCTATTGCGATGCAGTCGCGACCGCCGCCACCAAGGGCAATCGCGGCGCGCAGGCGGCATCGGGCATCGACCTCGGCGCGCTCGACGAGCCGCCGGCAGAAGAAGTCGTCGCCGCCGAGGCATGAGTGCTGTGGGGCAAGAGTCCCGAGCCTGAAACATTGACAGGGCAAGGGGCTGCGCCAGAGGATGGCGTGGCCCCGGCCCGCGTTCGACCCCGCTGACGTATCTGAAGGAGCCGAATATGGCAGAGATTACCGCCGCCGCCGTCAAGGACCTGCGTGAGCGCTCCGGCGCCGGCATGATGGATTGCAAGAAGGCGCTTGCCGAAACCAATGGCGACATGGAAGCCGCCGTCGACTGGCTGCGCGCCAAGGGTCTTGCCGCCGCCGCCAAGAAGTCCAGCCGCACCGCCGCCGAAGGGCTGGTGGGCGTCGCCGTTGCGGGCACCCGGGGCGTCGCCGTCGAGGTGAACAGCGAAACCGACTTCGTCGCCAAGAACGACCAGTTCCAGGATTTCGTGCGCACCGCTGCCGCCAAGGCGCTGGAGACCGGCGCGGCTGATGCCGAGGCGCTGGCCGCCGTTGCCCACCCCGCCGGCGGCACGATCGGCGAGAAGCTCGTCAACAACATCGCCACCATCGGCGAGAACCAGACGCTGCGCCGCGTCGGCGCGGTCAGCGTCAACAAGGGCGTGGTCGTGGACTATGTCCACAATGCAGCCGCGCCTGGCCTCGGCAAGATCGGCGTGCTGGTCGCGCTGGAGAGCGAGGCGGATGCCGGCGTGCTGCAGCCGCTCGGCAAGCAGATCGCCATGCACATCGCGGCCGCCTTCCCGATCTCCCTCGACGCCGCCGGCATCCCCGCCGACGTGATCGAGCGCGAGCGCAAGATCGCGGCGGAAAAGGCGGCTGAATCGGGCAAGCCCGCCGAGATCGTCGCCAAGATGGTTGATGGCGCCATCGCCAAGTTCGCCAAGGAGAACGCGCTGCTCAGCCAGCTGTTCGTCATGGACAACAAGACGCCCGTCGCCGAAGTCGTCGCCAAGGCGGCCAAGGAAGCCGGCAAGTCGATCGCGCTGGTCGACTATGTCCGTTTCCAGCTCGGCGAAGGCATCGAGAAGGAAGAAAGCGACTTCGCGGCGGAGGTCGCGGCGGCCGCTGGCGTCTGACGTCCGGTTTCTTTGGAATCGAAGTTCGCATCATCGTAAAGCCGTCACCCTGAACTTGATTCAGGGTCCATTTCGCCGCCGTGGCGCCGCTTCAGGTGGCGCGATGGATGCTGAATCAAGTTCAGCATGATGGGCTTTGTGGGGGCGACAAAGCCAGGACTGCGATAATCCCGCGTCCCCCTAATGGTGACGCTTGGCACGGCGGCGCGGCCCGACTAAGGTCCGCGCCGTTGTCATGTCCGCGACCGGAAATTAACTGTCCATGCCTGGCTCGAACTACAAGCGCATCCTCCTGAAACTCTCGGGCGAAGTCCTGATGGGGACCGGCCAGTTCGGCATCGATCCCGAGACGGTTCAGCGCGTCGCCGAGGAGATCAAGGGCGCCAAGGACGCGGGCTATGAGCTGTGCCTCGTCATCGGCGGCGGCAATATCTTTCGCGGGATCGCGGGCGCCGCGCGGGGGCTGGATCGCACGACCGGCGACTATATGGGTATGCTGGCCACGATCATGAACGCGCTGGCCATGCAGAATGCACTGGAGAAGCTGGGCGTCCAGACACGCGTCCAGTCGGCCATCCCGATGGCGACGGTGTGCGAACCCTATATCCGCCGGCGCGCGGTGCGCCATCTGGAGAAGGGGCGAATTGTGATCTTCGCCGCCGGCACCGGCAATCCGTTCTTCACCACGGACAGCGGCGCTGCCCTGCGCGCGGCGGAAATGAACTGCGATGCATTGTTCAAGGGGACGAGCGTGGACGGTGTCTATACCGCCGATCCCAAGACAGACAGCAATGCCAGCCGTTATGATACAGTGAGTTATGACCAGGTTCTCAACGACAATCTGAAGGTCATGGATGCCAGCGCCGTTGCACTTTGCCGGGAAAACAACATTCCCATCATCGTGTTCAACATCCGCGAGCAGGGCAATCTCGAGAAGGTCCTGCAAGGAAAAGGCACCGCGACCACCGTCAGCGCGTCGCGATGAGAAACGATAAAGGAAGGACTTAAGCCATGGCCCAATATGACAAGGCTGATCTGGAACGGCGCATGGCCGGCGCGCTTGAATCGCTGAAGCATGACCTCTCTGGCCTGCGAACCGGCCGCGCCAATGTCGCGCTGCTCGATCCCGTTACGGTCGAGGTCTATGGCGCGCATATGCCGCTCAACCAGATCGCGACCGTATCCGCGCCGGAGCCGCGCCTGCTGTCGATCCAGGTGTGGGACAAGAGCAATGTCGGCCCGGTCGACAAGGCGGTGCGTTCGGCCGGGCTCGGCCTCAACCCGATCGTCGACGGACAGAATCTGCGCCTGCCCATTCCCGATTTGACCGAGGAGCGGCGCAAGGAACTGGCCAAGCTCGCCGGCCAATATGCCGAAAAGGCGCGGGTCGCCGCCCGCAATGTGCGCCGCGACGGCATGGACTCGCTCAAGACCGATGAGAAGAAGGGCGAGCTCAGCGAGGACGAGCGCAAGCGCAAGGAAACCGAAGTCCAGAAGATGACCGATGCCATCATCGCCGACATCGATGCAGTGACCGCCGCGAAGGAAAAGGAAATTCTGGGCCATTGAGAGGGAGGGGGGCAGCCCGGCCATGATCCGATCCTGGACGCGCAAAAAGGCAGAGCCTCGGCCGGCGGCCACGGAAGGCGGCGTGCCGCGCCATGTCGCCATCATCATGGACGGCAATGGCCGCTGGGCCGCGAAACGGCGGCTGCCGCGCCTGGCCGGGCACAAGGCCGGCGTGGAGGCGGTGCGCCGCACCACCCGCGCGGCGCGCGACATGGGCATCGAGTGCCTGACCCTCTACGCCTTCTCCTCGGAGAATTGGAAGCGCCCGGAGCAGGAAGTGGCCGACCTGACCGGCCTGCTCAAGCATTTCATCGCCGCTGATCTCGACGAGTTCCACGCCAATAATGTCCGCCTGCGGGTGATCGGCGATTACCGGGCGTTCGAGGGTTCGGCCGTGGAGATGATCGAGGCGGCGCTGGAGCGGACTGCGGGCAATGACGGATCGACCCTGGTCGTCGCGCTCAATTATGGATCGCAGAACGAGTTGGTGCGGGCAGCGCGTGCATTGGCGGGGAAGGTCGCGGCCGGAGAGATGGCCGCCGAGGACATCACGCCGGACAGCGTCGCGGCGGAACTGGATACCGCCGACCTGCCGCCGCTCGACCTCCTAATCCGTACCTCCGGCGAACAGCGCCTGTCCAATTTTC
>DATJLC010000214.1:0-4218 GCA_035490755.1 Sphingobium sp. | reverse complement strand
GCCGCTGCTCGCCGCCTATGTGCCCGCGCGCGGGGCCGCGCCGATCGGGCCGTTCAAAATTTCCCTGTCCGGCCTCGCCCGCGTCCAGGCGCTCATCTTCCCGTCGCTGGCGGAGCATCTCGCATCCCTGCCGGAGACCGGCCCGGAACCATCCTATCAGCCCGCCACGCGCCCCCGCAGCCGCCTGCCGATCTGGGGACGCCCGGGCATGACCGACGAGCCGCCGCCGTCCTTCGAACCCGGCATGCCGGGCTGGCAGGCCCTGCCGACGCCAAGGCCGGAGCCGCGCCCACGCCCGCAAACCGACGCGCCGGCCCCCACCGCAAGCCCGCAGACAACGGCGCCTCCCCCAACGACATCGACAACCGCTCCGAATCCCAACCAGAAATATCCGGGGCCGGTGCGGTAGAGCAATCCTCCCCGGCAACGGGGAGGTGGCGCGCGCGAAGCGCGTGACGGAGGGGCCGAGCCGCTTTTTTTTACCGTCATCCCCGGGGAAGCGGGGATCCAGAGCCACCCGCGACTGTGCCTGCGACCCTGGATTCCCGCTTTCGCGGGAATGACAGGATGGTTTTGCAACAATCCCCGTTGCCGGGGAGGAGTGTGAACCCCCACCCTACTTCTCCGTAGCCCGAAACACCCCGTCCCAATCCGCGCCCGGCGGATTGGCGGCGCAGGCATCAATGCGCTCGCGATAGAGCGCGTGCAGGGTCGACAGGCCAAAGCGCGCGCCGTCCCCCTCCGTCGCGGCCAGCGCGTGGCGCGCGCCATCCCAGTCGCGCCCCCGAAACCGGGCGAGCATCTCCGCCTGTCCCGCCGCCACCGCCCGGAACGCCGGATCGGCCGCCAGCCTCTCGTCCCCCAGCAGGGCGAACAGCGTTTCCGGCCGGTCCCGCCCCACCACCCGCACCCGGTCCAGCTCCAGCAGCGCAAAGCCCGGCAGGCGGCTGCCCAGCGCGCTGCCGATCGCGATCGGGACGCCATAATATTTCGTAAGCCCCTCGATCCGGGAGGCGAGGTTCACCGTGTCGCCGATCAGCGAATAGGACAGGCGCTGCGCCGAGCCCATATTGCCGACGCAGCATAGCCCGGTGTTCAGGCCGACACCGATCCTGACCTCGCCCGGCCAGGGCTCACCCTTGCGTGCGCCCATCTCCCGGTTCAGGCCCTCCAGCCGCGCCACCATCTCCAGCGCGCCGCGCGCGGCATTCTCATGCTGGTCGGGATCGTCGAGCGGCGCATTCCAGAAGGCGAGAATGGCGTCGCCGATGAACTTGTCGATCGTCGCCTTGCGGGCCAGCAATATGTCGCACATCGGCGTCAGGAAGCTGATCAGGAAGCGGATGACGTCCTTGGGCGCCATGCTTTCCGACATGCGTGAAAAGCTGCGGATGTCGCAGAATAGCACGGTCATCTCGCGCTCCTCGCCGCCCAGTTCCAGCCGGGCCGGATCATCGGCGATGCGCTTCACCAGCTCGGGTGAGAGATAGCGGTCGAAGGCATTGTGGATATAGGCCCGGCGCCGTTCCTCGCGATAATAAGCAAGCGCGCTCTCGACCACATAGCCCGCCGCCAGGCCGATCACCGGATAGGTCGGGTCGAGCAGGAACTGCCACTTCGCAAAGGCGTGCCAGCTCCCCCACGCCATCCCCGCGATCAGGACGACGCCCAGCACCGCCCCCCTTGCGGCCCCCAGGCGCGGCAGCAACAGGGCCATGCCGATGCCCAGCACCAGCAGCAGGCTGCGCTCCAGCCCCTCGGCCCAGTCCGGACGGACCAGGAACCGGCCGAGCACCATCTGCTCCACCGCCTGCGCATGCACCAGCACGCCCGATGTCCGCTCCTCCAGCGGCGTCGAGACCAGATCGCGCAGGCCGATGGCGCCCGCGCCGACGAAAACGATGCGCCCGCCAAAGAGCCGGGCCATCTCGGCCGGCGGGATGGCGCCGGACAGGATCTTCCAGGCCGGGACGACGCGGCCCGGCCGGGGCGCGGTATAATGCATCCACAGCGCGCCATCGGGACTGGTAGGCACCGCAAAAGCGCCGGCCTTCACCGACACGACATCGCCCGGCGCGCCGCGCGTCTCGCCGCTGCCGTCGCTGGTCTTGACCATGATCGATCCAGCGCCTTGGGCGACCCGCAGCGCATCGAGCGCCAGCGACGGCAGCAGTTCGCCATGCTGCATCGCCAGCAAAGGGGCGCGCCGGACGATGCCGTCGCTGTCGCCCTTCATGCTGACAAAGCCGCTGCCGGTGGCGGCAGCCCCCAGCGCGGCGATGGGTTCGATCGCGCGGTCATATTGGGTAATCGCATCGCGTGGCGGCGATCCCGCCAGCGCCACGCCGGCCTTGAGCTGCACCGCCGGCCCCTTGGCCCCGTGCAGCAGGAAATAGCCGGTGACGACCGGCGCCTTCGCAAAGGCGGCCGCCAGCACCGCGTCATGATCGGGCAGTCCCGTCAGCGCGGTTATGGCCGGATCGCTCCCGCCATCGCGCCGCAGCCGTTCGGCGATCCGCGCGGGCGAGGTCCGGTCAGGCTCCGCAAAGACGATGTCGAAGGCGATCGCCGCAGCCCCCGCATCGGCCAGCCGCTCCGTCAGCCGCGCGATGTCGGTGCGCGGCCAGGGCCATTGGCCGAGCCGCCTGATCGTCTCGTCGTCAATGTCGACGACCCGCACCGGCGCATCCTCATAGGGGCGCGGCTGGGCGCGCTGATAGCTGTCGAACAGCAGCAGCCCGATCCGGTCGAGCGCGGGCACATGCGCCAGTTGCAAGAGCGCGACGAGGATCACGGCGACCAGGCCGGGAACGACCGGCCAGATGCCCTCCTTCGTCCATCGCGCCAATGCGAACCCCAACGCCGCCCCTCCCCCTCGATCCCGCTCGCACCAGCCTAAGCCAAATCGTACGCCTGCGAAAGAAATCGTGCTCCTGCGAAAGCAGGAGTCCAGGGCAGCATGGCGCGCCGAATAACCCTGGGCTCCTGCTTTCGCAGGAGCACTAAAGGGATCTCACACTGTCATCCCGGCGAATGCGGGGATCTAGAGCCACGCGAAACTGCGCCTGTGACCTGGGTTCCCGCTTTCGCGGGAATGACATTTGATGCTGTAACCATGGCGCAGCGCCTGCCAGCCATGTCATACTGGCGCGAAAGGAGTCCTCATGGCCGCGATGCTCGCCATGCAGTGTGCCGCGCCCGGCCAGCCGCTCCAGCCGGTGACGCGCGACATGCCGGTGCCCGGCGCGGGCGAGATCCTGCTCGCGGTCAGCGCCTGCGGGGTGTGCCGGACCGACCTCCATGTCCTCGACGGCGAGATTCCCGCCCGCTACCCGATCGTGCCGGGGCATGAGATCGTGGGAAGGGTGATCGCGATCGGACCGGGCGTGGCGGGCCTTGCGCCGGGCGACCGGGTCGGCGTCCCCTGGCTCGGCCATAGCTGCGGCACCTGTCCCTATTGCCGGGAGGGGCGCGAGAATCTGTGCGACCGGCCCCAATTCACCGGGGCGACGCGCGATGGCGGCTATGCCACCCATGTCGTCGCCGACGCCGCCTATTGCTTCCGCCTGCCGGACGCCTTTTCCGATGTCGAGGCCGCGCCCCTGCTCTGTGCCGGGCTGATCGGCTGGCGTGCCTATCGCATGGCCGGCGAAGGCCAGCGCATCGGCCTCTACGGCTTTGGCGCGGCGGCGCACATATTGGCGCAAGTCGCGCGCTGGCAGGGCCGGGAGATCTACGCCTTCACCCGGCCCGGCGACCTTGCCGGCCAGCATTTCGCGCGATCGCTGGGCTGCGTCTGGGCGGGCGGCTCGGACATGATGCCGCCCGCGGAACTGGACGCGGCGATCCTGTTCGCGCCGGTGGGCGGCCTGGTGCCCGCCGCGCTGCGGGCCGTGCGCAAGGGCGGACGGGTCGTGTGCGCGGGCATCCACATGTCCGACATTCCCGCCTTTCCCTATGCCGATCTGTGGGGCGAGCGGCATATCCTCTCCGTCGCCAATCTCACCCGCGAGGACGGCACGACATTCCTGGAGGTCGCGGCAAGAGCGGGCCTTCGCACCGTCGTCACGCCCTACCCGCTCTCCGAAGCCAACCGCGCCCTCCACGACCTGCGCACCGGCAAGGTCGAAGGCGCCGCCGTCCTCATCCCCTGAATCAATCCTCCCCGGAACGGGGAGGTGGCGCGCGCGAAGCGCGTGACGGAGGGGGGGGGCGGCG
>DATJLC010000213.1:0-4181 GCA_035490755.1 Sphingobium sp. | reverse complement strand
GGCCAGAGCCGCGCGATATTGGTCGGGGAACAGATGCGGGACTTCGTCCCACACCGGAAGCAGCGCGATCTTGTCGATCGGCATGGTCTTGAGAAGGTCCCGGGTATGCAGATCGATACAGTGAGCGCATCCGTTGATCTGGGAGACCCGGAGGAAGACAAGGTGAATCAGTTCTGCCGGCAGGGCAGTGCTGTTGGTGACATAATGGTGCACACCGTACAGCGCCTTCGCTCCGGCGGGAGCGACTTCGGACCAATTCAACCGGTTCATCTGATATTCCTTTCTTCCTGAGCCGATATCGGCGTCACCATGGCTGACGAGCGGGATCCCTCCGCTGTGACATCCCGCGCAAATAAAAATGCCGGTTCGACCGGACGTTGGCGAAAGGGATCGGAAGAACGGTCCGAGATTGATCTAGCGCAGTGTACCGATCAGGCCGCGCCAAGAAACGAGGGGCCACGGCATTGTCGTACCGCTACGGAATGTCCGCTTATCTGGAATCGGAGTTGAAAGCCGCCTGACCCCAATCGGCCAGGTTCCGCGGCAGGAGATATATCGGCCTTCCGTCTTCCGCGGTTATTCAGGAGCGCGTTTAATCCAGATGGTCCTGGGAGTCTCTTTCTTCCGTTGTCGGCGATGATGCCTATTGCCCAAAAGTGAGGATCAGCTTTTTGGGACCCACCTCGCCAATCTGATGGCTTCCATCAAGCCGTTGCTTGACGTCAAAACTGCAGTGCCCAGACCGCTGCTCGGCCCTCAAATCGCAAACGACATTGCTGATGGAGCCAGTCTCGACGCTATCGCAGTGATGGATGACGCGGTCGAGCAGCGCCGTGGTCATCTTGGGATCGCCGAACACGGTCGGCCATTCGCCGAAGGCGAGGTTCGTGGTGATGATGATGACGCTGGTGCGCTCATAGAGCTTGCTGATGAAGTGGAACAGCAGCTGTCCTCCCGAGCGTGCGAATGGCTGAGATCCAAGCTCGTCGAACAGTATCAGGTCGAGCCGCGACAGCTGCGCCGCTAGGGCCCCGCCTTGGCCAATCCGGGTCTCCTCTTCGAGGCGTGTTACCAGCCGGTCATCGGCACCTATTCTAACGCAGCGCGGCCGGCTTGGCTTGTGCGATCCATGGCGACGCTTGCTCATAGGCATGGCCCATCTGCAAGACGGCGAGGTCGGCGTTTCTGGGACCGATGAGCTGAATGCCGATCGGCAGCCGGTTCGCGCCGCCAAACCCTGCGGGGATCGCAAGGGCGGGCAGCCCGGCCATTGTCGCGGGCAGCGTCAACTCCATCCAGCGGTGATAGGAATCCATCTCCACACCGGCGATCTCGCGAGGCCAGTGCTGCTCCACATCGAAGGGAAATACCTGCGCGGTCGGTAGTGCCAGGAAATCGAATGTTTCGAATGCCTTACGGAACGCCTCGAAAATACGCGTGCGTCCTTCCGATGCTTGATTGATCTGCGGTCCGGTCAGCTTCTTGTAGCCTTCGACCTCCCAGATTGCTTCGGGCTTCATCACCCGCCGCTTCGCCGGATCGTCATAATAGCCCTCCAGGTCGGCCCCGACTGACCAATGACGTAGCGTCACGGCGGTACGCCACATCTCGTCCGCGGGCTCGGCCAGCTTCGCTGCATCGACCTGCATGCCGAGCGCACGAAACGCCGCAAGCGCCCGTTCGCAGGTCTCCAGAATACCCGCTTCCATCGGCAGCGCGCCGTTCAGATCGCCCAGCCAGCCGATGCGCTTGCCCTTCCACTCGCGCGCCAGCGGCTGGGCGAACATGGCGGGATCGTCCTGCTGCGCGAAAGGGGCGCGCGGGTCCGGCCCGGCCTGCACCGACAACAACAGGCCGATGTCAGCCACCGTCCGTGCCATCGGCCCGGATGTCGCGAAGTTCTGCCAGAACAGATCGCTGTTGGGGATAGAAGGCACCCGGCCCCAGGACGGGCGGAAACCGAAGATGTTGTTCCACCCGGCTGGATTGCGCAACGATCCGCCGAAATCGCTGCCATCGGCCAGCGGCACCATACGCAGCGCCAGCGCCACCGCGCCGCCTCCGGTGCTGCCGCCCGCGGATTTGCCCGGATCATAGGCATTGCCGGTGACGCCGAAGAGCGGATTGTACGAATGCGATCCCAGTGCGAATTCCGGCACGTTGGACTTGCCGATAAAGACGGCCCCGGCGTCGCGCATGCGACCGACGACCAGCGAGTCCGCAGTCGGCACATTATCCTTCAGGATCGGCGAACCCTGTGTGTAGGGAAGCCCCTTCGCGGCAGCCGTGTCCTTCACCGCGTGTGGAAAACCGTGGAGCGCCCCGCGGAAACGGCCCGCGGCCGCTTCCCCGTCGAGTTCGGCGGCCTGCCTGAGCGCGGCCTCGCGATCGATCCGCGATACGATCGCGTTGAAACGGGGATTGAGCGCATCGACGCGCGCGAGATGGGCGGCCATCAACTCGCGCGCGGACAGGGCCTTTTTCCGCAGCGCCCCGGCTAGGTCGACCGCACTCATGTCCATGATTTCGTTCATCGAACCGGTTCCGTTTTGAGCCGCGAGAGCGGGCGATGTAGCGACAAGCGCCGGCACCGCCGCCAGTATCTCGCGGCGCGTCATTTGAAACGAGGGCAAAGGCTTGGTGTTCATTATGTCAATCTCCATCGTCACAAATGCGCGTCAAACCAGGCGAGTACCCGCCGCTGGGGACTGATGCTCGCTCGAAAACTATGCGGCTCTCGCGGATAGGCGACCATTCTCGCGTCCTTGTCCAGCAATCGCAGTCCACGATGAAAATCGCCGAGGAGCGCGTCTGACGGGTCGCCGCATCAGCGCTGCGGGACTTCGCCCCAGCGGTGATCCGCTGCCCAGATGGCAAAGGCATGGAAGAGCGCCTTGCGTTCGGCCGCGGCCTCAGGGCCGGGCAGGCCGACATGACCGCCGACCGACGCGATCTTCGCCATCATCGGCTGTCCCCCGGTCGTCAGCGCGCGTGCGCGCAGCGCGAACTTGAGCGCGTCGGTATACATCACCCTGTCGTCGGCGATGCTGCTGACCATCAGCATCGCGGGCAGGGACGCCTTCCGGAGATGCTCATAGGGGGCATAGCTGGCGATATAGGCATATTCGGCCGGATTGGCGGGATCGCCCCAGATCGGTATTGCGCTGGGGCCGAGCGGATGGTCCTTGATGTCCTTGGCTCCCAGCGGATCGACATAGGCGGCCCGCCCGACGATCCCGGCGAACAGTTCGGGCCGCTCGACGACCGCATTGCCGATCAACAGGCCGCCAGCGGAGAAGCCCTCCGCGACGATCCGCCCCGCAGCCGTATATCCATTGCGGACGAGATGGTCGGCACAGGCCAGATAGTCTTCAAAACTGCGCTTCTTTCCCGTCCGCAGAACCTGGCGCCACCATTGGCTTCCGCGTTCGCCACCACCCCGGACATGTGCGATCGCGAAGGTCCAGCCGCGTTCCACCAGCGCCAGATTCGCGGGCACGAAGCTGGCCTCCTGGATCGCGCCGTACGATCCATAGGCGTAGAGATAGAGCGGGCTGCGTCCGTCGCGCGCGGCATCGCGGCGGCGCAGGAGCGTGACGGGCACTCGCACCCCGTCGGTCGAGGGAACTTCCAGTCGCTCCACCACGAAGCGGTTGGGGTCGAAGCTCGCCGAACGGATCGCCGGGCTCGCCGCGGCCTGAGCGCCGGTCGATAGCGTCAACCTCCGGGTTTCTCGGGGCAGCCGGGGCGATTCGTAGCCGAATGTGAGCGAGGTCGCGTCCCAGTCCTGCCCGCGCGGCAGATCCAGTGTATAGGCCTGTTCGTCGAACGTGACATCCTGCTCGCCCCCGTCCGGCCGCATCACCACCAATTGCGGTTTGGCGTCCTTCCATTCCAGCCGGACCATGCCGTCGCGGAAAGGGTGCAAGGCAACGATCGAACGGCCGGGCCGGTGCGGTACCAGTTCCTGCCAGTTCTCCCGCTCCGGCCGGTCGATCGGAGCGGTCATCACTTTCATGTCCACAGCGCCGTCGACATCCGTCAGGATCACCAGCCTGTCGTTCCAGTGATCGACCGTGTACCGCAGGTCGGGCATCCGCGGCGCGACGAGGCGCGGGGCGGCGGTGGGCTGGGCCGCGCTCACCAGATAGCTTTCGGCGGTGCTGCCGTTGAACCGGCGG
>DATJLC010000212.1:0-3838 GCA_035490755.1 Sphingobium sp. | reverse complement strand
CGACTTCGCTCAGCCCGAACGGGTGTTTGGGGCCAATTTATCACACGATGATATAGCGGCACCAAAAAGGGGCGAGGAGCCGGCGCGCGCGGAGGTAGGGAGGCAAAGCATGGACTGGCAACAGTGGATAGGCAGGCTCGGTGTTCCCCTGCCCGGTTCACCTGATATTCAATCGCTCGCACTGGCGGTTGTGCTGGTCGCGGGTGCGGTCGTGATCGGCTGGTTTGTTGGCCATCGGGCCGGGCCGCCGATTGCCAACCGCCTGCATCTGATGAACGGGGCGACGGGATCGATCACCGGCAAGCTGGTCGCGGCGGTGCTGCAATATGGCGTTATCAGCCTGCTGCTCCTCGTCGCGGTCAATGCCGCTGGCCACAGTCCATTGGCCCATCTGCTCATCGCCATTGCCCTCGGGATCGCGGTGGCACTGCTCGCCTTCCGGCTGATCCGGGCATTCGGCATCGGCTTCGTCACTGCGGCCGTGCTGGCGGTCATCGCGCTGGTCGCCACGACGGCGGGCGCGCTCGGCGGCATGCAACCCCTCACCCAGGGTCTGCAAGGCGCCGCCTTTTCGGTTGGCGCGCGCCGCATCACGCTGTTGGCGGTGGTCAACGCGGTCATCATCATCGCGCTTCTCTATGTGATCGCGCGCGCCGCCAACCGGATCCTCCTACACCTCATTGGCCGGGCGAGCGCGCTCGATATCTCGCAGCGCGTGCTGGTCCAGAAGCTGGCGGGCATCGGCGTAATCGCCCTGGCGGTGATGCTGGGCATCGACCTGCTCGGCATCGACCTCACCGCGCTGGCGGTCTTTTCCGGCGCGGCGGGCCTTGCGGTCGGTTTCGGGCTGCAAAAAACCTTCGGCAACCTCATCGCCGGGCTCATCCTGCTGATGGACCGGTCGATCAAGCCGGGCGACGTCATCGTCGTGGGGGAGACCTATGGCGCGGTCAGCAAGATCGGGGTGCGCGCCATCTCGGTCGTCACCCGCGACGGCAAGGAACATCTCATCCCCAATGAGCAGCTGATGACCGAACAGGTCGAGAACTGGTCCTATTCAAGCCGCAATGTGCGCGTGCACGTGCCCGTCATGATCGCCTATGGCAGCGACGTCGCGCTGGCGCAGCGGCTGATGATCGAGGCCGCAACCGCCGCCGCGCGCGTCCTGACCGATCCCAAGCCTGTGGTCTGGCTCAGGGCCTTTGGCGACAGCGGGATCGAGCATGACATCCTTGTCTGGATCGACGACCCGGAACTGGGGATCGGCGGCGTCCGTTCGGATATTCTCAACCGCCTGTGGGTGCTGTTCACCGAAAACGGCATCGAAGTACCGTTTCCGCAACAGGACATTCATGTCCGCAGCCTGCCGCCCGGCTGGGCCGGTCGGGAGACAGGATAGGGCTGGGATTGGTTACGCCACGAAATTGCCGGCGAACGCCACCTCGTCCAGCGGCTTGCGCCCGCTCGGGATTTCGCGCGCCCGCAAATGTTCGGGCAGCGTCGCGGGATCGCCCATGCGGCCGAATGCAGCCGCCGCCTCGATCCGGAACGTCTCCGGCACGCGCAGTTCCACCCGTGCCCGCTCAAAGTCCACCCCGACCATGCCATGGGCATGATAGCCCATCATCGTCGCCTGCAGCGCCATCATCGCCCAGGCCGAGCCCGCATCGAAACTGTGCACATGATTGGGACGGTCTGGCGATCCCATGAACCTGTCGCTGACAAAGAACACCAGCACCGAGGCATTGCGCGCCCAGACCTGGTTGCCTGGGACCAGCAGGTCGAGGAAACGCGCCCAGTTGGCATCGTCCCGCACCGCATAGAGAAAACGCCAGGGCTGATGATTATAGGAGGAAGGCGCCCAGCGTCCGGCGTCCAGTATCGTGCGCAGGTCCTCGGCCGGTATCGCCGAGCCATCAAAGGCGCGCGGCGACCAGCGGTCGAGGAACAGGCGGTCAAGCGCGGTATCGGTCTGGCGGTCGGTCATAGACTGGGCTCCCTCGAGTTGAGCGCGCAAGGCGCATCGCCCTAAATAGGAACTCTGAGCCATTCGCCAACGCCATGACAGAGGCGACCGTGAAAGGGGATCGCGCGCCCTCAATGCGAGATGAGCAGCGGGATCGGGCTCTTGGTCAGGAGACTGCGGGTCGTGCCGCCGAATATCTGCTCGCGCATCCGGCTGTGGCCATAGCTGCCCATCACGCCCCAGGCCGCGCCCGACGCCTCCAGTTCCTGCAGGAGCTGGGCGCCCACCGCACCGGCGCGGTCGATAGTCCGCACCGTGACCTTGCAGCCGTGACGGGCGAGGTAACGCGCCACATCCTCGGGGTCGGCATTATGGCCCTTGTCGGCGATGGTCAGCACGTCAACCTCCGACGCGCGTATCAGCATGGGCACGGCGGCGCGGATAGCGGCGGCCGCTGGCGACGAACCGTCCCACGCCACGATCGCCTTGCCAGTCAGGTCCAGCCCCTTCTGTTGGGGAGGCACGGCCAGGATCGGCGCCGTGGTCAGCTGGGCGAGGCGGGCGGGCAGGTCGCCCTGGTCCTTGAGGTCGTCCACGCCCTGTCCGCTGACGACGATCAGGTCCACCAGGCGACCGCCGTCGGCAATGGCGATGTCGAACTCGCCGCGCATGCGCACGAACTCATAGCTGATGCCTTCGCCCGCGAGGCGGGCATCGAGCCTGGCGACATGGCTGTCCTCGCGGTCGCTCTCGTCCATGATGACGGCGGCCTGTCCCACGCCGATGCCATAGGCGTCCACCACCACCGGAATCCGCAGGACATCGAGGCAGAGAAGATGGCCTTCGTTCGCGCGCACCACGTTCAGCGCACATTGCAGGCGGGACTCCTGCCCGGCATCATCATGCACCATCAGAAGAATTGTCTTCATGGCCTGTCTCCACGGTTACGCGCAACGGCTCTTGGCCATGCCGCAACCTTCCGCGGAGTATCCCTCCGATCCGCCATCGACGCAAGTCATGCCCGCCAATTGACCCTTGCCTTGGCACGCCCGCCCGCCTATAGGGCCGCCTTTCCGCGCGGGGGCTCAGCCTCTCGTGGAAAGACAGGTGGGACGGGCCGGCTGTAAGGGCTGCCGTGTTCGTCCGCAAATCGTCTGCGTCCCCTCAAGGGGCCGCGCAACAGACAACAGGAGACGAAAATGCCCAAGCTCAAGACCAAGAGCGGTGTGAAGAAGCGCTTCAAGTTCACCGCCACCGGCAAGGTCAAGCATGGCGTCGCTGGCAAGCGGCACCGCCTGATCAGCCACAACGCCAAGTATATCCGCCAGAATCGTGGCACCGACGTGCTGTCGGACGCCGACGTCGCCCATGTGCGCCTCTGGGCGCCCTACGGCCTGAAGTAAGGAGTAGAGGCACATGGCACGCGTCAAGAGGGGTGTAACCACCCGCGCCAAGCACAAGAACATTCTGGAACAGGCGAAGGGCTATTATGGCCGTCGCAAGAACACCATCCGCATCGCGCGGCAGGCGGTCGAAAAGGCCGGCCAGTATGCCTATCGCGACCGCAAGGTGAAGAAGCGGTCTTTCCGCGCACTCTGGATCCAGCGCATCAACGCGGCGGTCCGCATGGAAGGCCTCACCTATGGCCAGTTCATGCACGGGCTGAAGCTGGCGGGCGTCGAGCTGGACCGCAAGGTGCTGGCCGACATCGCCATGCACGAAGCGGCAGTGTTCAGCGGCATCATCGCCCAGGCCAAGGCAGCGCTCCCCGCAGCCTGAGCGTAGGCAAGTTCAGAGAAAGGGGCGCCGGGCGAAAGCTTCGGCGCCTTTTTTTCATGTCATCTCACCTTCCACCGTCATCCCCGCGAAAGC
>DATJLC010000211.1:0-3359 GCA_035490755.1 Sphingobium sp. | reverse complement strand
CCCCGAAACCACCGCCAAAGCCACCTCTGTCGCTTCCGCGCTGACCACCCCCATAGCCACCGCCGAAATCACCACCATAACCGCCGAAACCTTCGTCGCCGAAACTGTCCCGCTTGTCCTTGCCGCGCCCGCGGCGTCCTCTGTCAAAACTCATGCCCTGTTGATCGCCTTCGTTCGTCCACCTCTACTGGACCGCACGCTGGACGAAACGCACACGGAACCGCCCGCAAACATTAGTGGGCAACTTTCGGCTATAACCCGAATCACAATCGAGCGCGAACATTTTAATGGCACTGACCGTTGCCATCTTTGTTTCGCCATCCCAACAGCCGCAGCGCCATGCGGCAAGACACTGCCGGGATATGCTGAATGGCTGATTGAGTTGTCATCCCGGCCGCCTTAAGGGATGAGCCCATGACTATATATTTCCACGAAGAAGACCTGCCGGCTGACGTGCTTCGCCCCGGCCCCGTCGCCATCGACACCGAAACCATGGGCCTCATCACGCCCCGCGACCGGCTGTGCGTTGTCCAGATCAGCGACGGCTCGGGAGACGAGCATCTCGTGCGTTTTTCGCCGGGAAGCCGCTATGACGCACCCAACCTCAAGGCTGTCATCGCTGATCCATCGCGCCTGAAGCTCTTTCACTTCGGCCGATTCGATATCGCCGCGCTGCAATTCTATCTCGGCGTACTGGCTACGCCTGTCTATTGCACCAAGATTGCCTCGCGCCTGGTCCGGACCTACACTGACCGGCACGGCCTCAAGGAACTGGTGCGTGAATGTCTGGGCGAGGATATTTCCAAGCAGCAGCAGACCTCCGACTGGGGCGCGCCGGTCCTGTCGGACGCGCAGCGCGATTATGCGGCATCGGATGTCCGCCATCTGCACGCGCTCAAGGCCGCGCTTGACGTGCGCCTCGAACGGGAAGGCCGCACGGCCATTGCCCAGGCCTGTTTCGATTTCCTGCCGCACCGCGCCCTGCTCGACCTCGCCGGCTGGCCGGACGTCGACATATTCTCGCATGTCTGAGAGGCTGAACGGCCATGTCTGTCGCCGCTGATCGCCAGCGCACGGCGCGCCAGCACTGGGCCGCCCCCGGTGGTCGGCACGACCGCGTCATCGGCTTCCTCAAGGCCGCGCTGCCGGCGGTAGTGGGCCTGCTGGCCGCGATTCTGGCGACCGCGCCTTTCGCCCAGGACCGGGAAGTCAGCTTTGTCCTGGACAAGAAGAAGGTGGATGTCGCCAGCGAACGGCTGAAGGTGGTCGAAGCGCTCTACCGGGGCGAGGACAGCAATGGCCAGCCATTCTCGCTGCGCGCCGGTTCCGCCGTTCAGAAAAGCTCGCGCGAGCCGATCGTGCAGCTGCGCGATCTTGAGGCACGGCTGAAGATCGACGGCAATGCGAGCGTGGTGGCCGCGCGCCACGGCCTCTACAACATGGACCGCGAGCAGATGTCGATCGTGGGCCCGATTCAGTTCCAGTCATCCGACGGTTATCGGCTCACCACGCGCGATGTCGAGATAGACCTCAAGACGCGGCGGCTGCACAGCCAAAAACGGGTCGACGGGCGCATGCCGGTGGGCGCCTTCCGCGCCGATCACCTCAGCGCCGACCTCAAGGCGCGAACGGTTACATTGAGCGGCAATGCAAGATTGCATATCGACCAGAACGGAATGAGAGCGAGATGAATATGCGAAAAAGGGCGC
This sequence comes from Sphingobium sp., assembly GCA_035490755.1. GTDB lineage: Bacteria > Pseudomonadota > Alphaproteobacteria > Sphingomonadales > Sphingomonadaceae > Sphingobium. The sequence goes on along the minus strand of DATJLC010000211.1, from coordinate 1,650 downwards.
TTGCCTGGACCCTGGCGGCCGGCGCCGCAGCGATGATGGGCGCGCTTGCCGTTCAGGCGCAGGTGCTGAGTGGCCATGACAGCAACGCGCCGGTCGACTTCTCCGCCGACCGCATCGAGGTTCAGGACCGCGCCGACCGCGTGGTCGTCTCCGGCAATGTGCAAGTGACCCAGGGCAATCTGCGCCTGACTGCGGATCGCCTGACCGTTGCCTATAGCCGGGCGGGCGGCATCGAGATCAACCGCCTGGATGCCATGGGCGGGGTTGTGGTGACACGCGCCAACGAGACAGCGCGCGGCGATGTCGCCATCTACGATCTCGACCGGCGCATCATCACCATGTTGGGCAATGTCCAGCTGACCCAGGGGGCAAACCGGTTGAGCGGCGGGCGGCTGCTGATCGATCTCAGGACCAACCGCTCGTCCGTCGATGGGCGCCCAGGGGCTACACCGGGCGTCAACCAGGGCGGCCGCGTTTCGGGCACGTTCACAGTTCGCAAGCAATAAGGCATCTGCGAGATATGCGCCGCAGTGAAGGCCTTTTGCGGCATGCATGTTTCACGCCAGACTTGCGAACTGGGCCGCAAAGCGTCATGTCGTGAGCAGGCGGACCGGATTGCGAGGGGGCGGGCGGTCATCGGCTATCCTCTTGTTTCCCCCGCGCTGCCCCTGGGCCTCAGGAACCGGTTGTCATGAGTGATATGCTGATTGCCGAACCCCAAAGCGCAGCGTCGAGCGCGACTCTGGACAATGGCCTGTGCGTCATTTCCATTGCCAAAAGCTATGATCGCCGGGCGGTGCTTGCCGATGTCAGCCTTGCGGTCGGCAAGGGCGAGGTTGTCGGCCTGCTAGGACCCAATGGCGCCGGCAAGACCACCTGCTTCTATTCGATCATGGGCCTGGTGAAGCCGGATTCCGGGCGGATCGTGCTCGACGGCACCGATATCACCGGCCTTCCCATGTACCGCCGCTCCATGCTGGGCCTGGGCTATCTGCCGCAGGAGACTTCGATCTTCCGGGGCATGACGGTGGAGCAAAATATCTTCTGCGTCCTCGAACTGGCCGAACCGGACAAGCATGCGCGAGCAGCGCGGCTCGAATCCCTGCTCGACGAGTTCGGCCTCACCCGCCTGCGCTCCAGCCCCGCCCTTTCGCTGTCGGGCGGCGAGCGGCGGCGCTGCGAGATCGCGCGGGCGCTCGCGGCCAACCCGTCCATCGTACTCCTCGACGAGCCCTTCGCCGGCATCGACCCCTTGTCCATCGCGGACATTCGCGACCTGGTGAAGGATCTGAAGACGCGCGGCATCGGCGTCCTTATCACCGACCACAATGTCCGCGAGACGCTCGAAATCGTTGACCGTGCCTGCATCATCTATGACGGCAAGGTACTGTTCGCCGGCAGCCCGCAGGAACTGGTCACAAACGCCGAGGTGCGGCGGCTCTATCTGGGCGAGAGCTTCTCGCTGTGACGGGAGCGGGCTGACCCGCGATGGCCTTAGGCCCGCGCCTCGATCTGCGGCAAAGCCAGTCGCTGGTCATGACGCCGCAATTGCAGCAGGCCATCCGCCTGCTGGCCCTTTCCAATGTCGAGCTTGATGCCTTTATCGGCGAAGAGCTGGAAAAGAATCCACTGCTCGAAGTGATGGGCGGG
>DATJLC010000210.1:0-5792 GCA_035490755.1 Sphingobium sp. | reverse complement strand
GCGCGCACCGCGCCCGCTATGCCTTCGTCGATCGTCGCGGCATCCGCCTGCGCGACCCTGAACGCGACCTCGCCGGTGAACTTGTCGGTCACCTCCAGGTCGGCGTTCGGCTGCTGGGCCTTGTTGTTGAGATAAAGAGGGTAGACGGACTTAAGCTGGGTCATTCTTCATATCCTAGTCATCCCGCCGACGCGGGAATCCAGAGCCACGGGCACTAACTAGCCACACTGGACCCCGGATCAAGTCCCGGGGCGGCGGTTATTCGGGTGCAGACCTAGAGCCTGGCGCTCAGTTCCTTGATGTCCCGGTTCAATATGCGGTCATTGTCGGCATAGTCGACCGGGCAGTCGATGAGGTGGACGCCGGGCGTTTCCAGCGTGTGGCGCAACAGGCCCGGCAGTTGCGCCGCGCTTTCGACCCGGTGGCCGATCGCGCCATAGCTTTCGGCATATTTGACGAAGTCGGGATTGCCATAGGTCAGGCCCCAGTCCTCGAAGCCCATATTGGCCTGTTTCCAGCGGATCATGCCATAGCTGTTGTCGTTGAGGATGAGGACGGTAATGTTGAGGCCAAGGCGGACCGCTGTCTCCATCTCCTGGCTGTTCATCATGAAGCCGCCGTCGCCGCAGATCGCCATGATCTTGCGGTCCGGATAGACCATCGCCGACGCCATGGCCGAGGGCAGGCCCGCGCCCATGGTGGCAAGCGCATTGTCGAGCAGCACCGTGTTCTGCTGGCGCGCGCGATAGTTGCGCGCGAACCAGATCTTGTAGACGCCATTGTCGAGGCAGATGATCCCGTCGGCGGGCATGGCCGCGCGCACCTGCTGGACCAGATGGGGCGGGAAGATCGGGAAGCGGGTGTCGCCGTCCAGGCTCGCGCTATGCTCGACCTCGGCCGCGCGATAGGCGAGCATATGGTCGAAATTCCACCGGGCGGAAGGAACGATATCCTCCTTCATCTGCCAGATGGCGTTGGCGATGTCGCCGATCACCTCGATCTGCGGGAAATAGACTGGGTCGACCTCGGCCGAACGGCTGGAGACGTGGATGACCTCCGCGCCGCCCTGCTTCATGAAGAAGGGAGGCTTCTCGATGACGTCATGGCCGATATTGACGATGACATCGGCGTCCTCGATCGCGCGGTGGACGAAATCCCCCGACGACAGCGCCGCGCAGCCGAGGAAGAGCGGATGCATCTCGTCGATTACGCCCTTGCCGAGCTGGGTGGTGAGGAAGGGAATGCCGGTCTTTTCCACGAATTGGAGGAGCATGCGGCCGGTCACCTTGCGATTGGCGCCGGCGCCGATCACCAGCACCGGGCATTTCGCCTCCTCCAGCCGCCGGACGGCCGCGCGCACCGCCTTCGCCTCGGCGGAGGGGCGGCGGGCGATGCTCGCCTTGATCGGCAGGCTGTCGGTCTGCTCCTCGGCGATGTCCTCGGGGAATTCGAGATGCGTCGCGCCGGGCTTTTCCTCCTCGGCGAGCCGGAAGGCCTCGCGGATGCGGCTCGGGATATTGTCGGCGCTGGCGAGCTGATGGGTGTATTTGGTGATCGGCCGCATCATGTCGACCACGTTCAGGATCTGAAAGCGGCCCTGCTTGGACTTCTTGATCGGCTTTTGTCCCGTCACCATCAGGATCGGCATGCCGCCGAGCTGTGCATAGGCGGCGGCCGTCACGAAATTGGTCGCGCCGGGGCCGAGCGTGGCGAGGCAGACGCCGGTCTTGCCGGTATGCCGCCCATAAGTGGCGGCCATGAAGCCCGCGCCCTGCTCATGGCGGGTGAGGATGAGCTTGATCGATTTCGACCGGCTCAGGGAGTCGAGCATGTCGAGATTTTCCTCGCCCGGCACGCCAAAGATATATTCGACGCCTTCCTCTTCGAGGCATTTGATGAACAGGTCCGACGCCTTCATTTTCCCCAGCCCTCTTGTCGCCGCAGCGCTTTGGCCCGACCGTAGAGCGCCGCCCGGCCGGGCACAAGCCTGGGCCGGTCAGCTCGGGTTATCGGGCGCGGGGTCGGGCAAGGCCACCGTCTCGATCAGGAGGTCGAGCTGCGCGTCGCACTTGCGGGCGATCAGCGTCGATGCGGTGCCTTCGATGCCCTCGGCACTGGGGCCAAGAATGGTGAAGCGGATGGTGACGGGCCGGACAAGGCCGCCGCCGCTCAACGTGTAGGAGGCGCCCTCGCTCACCGGCAACTCGGCCACCGGCCATGCCGTCAGCGCCTGTCCGGCCTCAAAGGCGATCTTGCCGCTCACCCCCTTGCCGGCGACCATGACCGTCGCGGCGTCGGTCGCGGCGGGACGCCAGAGCTTGATGTTGGCGGGATCGGGCACGCAGGCGGTGGTCTGCTTGCTCATGTCCACATACCAGAGATTGGGACTGCGCGGCGCGGCGACCACGGCACCGCTCCGAACCGCCCCGGTGCGCGCCCGCGCCGTGTTGCGGGTGCCGATGAAGCTGGCGATCGAAGCGCCGCCGCCGGCGGTTGCCGTCGCTCCGGTGCCGAACACGCCGGGGCCCCGCAAGGTGCGTGTGCCGCGCCCGTCGAGCAGGGTCAGGACATCGCCCGCCTTGAGCGTCACGGACGCGTTATCGGCAAGCTTCTTGCCCGGCGCGAAGCTGCCCGCCGAGGGACCCGACGCGCGCACGACGAGCGTTTCCGCCGCGGCCGGGCAGGCAGCAGCGATGGCGGCACAAGAGGCGAGGCCCGCCAGCATGCGATGCAATCTAACCGAGGACATAGGCTTCTCCCGCTGCGCTGTTTTTCAGCCGATCTATCAAATTGCGGAGCGCCCCGTCATCGGGATGCCGCGCCGCGATATCCCTGATGGCGGCGATCGCGCCCTCGCGATCCTCCTTTAGCCGATACAGCATTGTGGTTAAGTGATCCCTGTCACTGGTCGGAAAATCGGGGCAGGGCTCGAATATGTCGACCGGCGTGGCGCGGCCGCGCAGGACGATCCGCCCCATTGGCCGCCACCAGTCGAGGCCGGAGCGCTCCATCGCCTCACGGCTCGCCATGACATTGCTGTCGAGGCTCTTGTTGGCCGCCTCGAGGCGCGCGGCGGTGTTCATGCTATCGCCGAGCGCGGTGTACTGGATGCGCCCCTCGCCGCCGAAATTGCCGACGATCGCATCGCCATGATGGAGGCCCACGCGGGTCTTGCCGATGGGCGGCAGCGAAGGGTCGACGGAGCGGCGGAACGCCTCGCCCGCCTGCCACATCGCATAGGCCGCCTGCGCCGCCCGCATGCCGTCGTCCGGCCGCGCGACCGGCGCGCCCCAGAAGGCAACGACCGCATCGCCCACGAACTTGTCGATGGTGCCGCCATGGCGCAGCACCACTTCGCTCAGTGCATCGAGATAGCGGTTGAGGAGGGCCGCGACCGTTTCCGGCTCGATCGCGTGGCTGAGCTTGGTGAAGCCCTCCAGGTCGGTGAACACGACAAAGATCGGCCGCCGTTCGCCATGAAGCGCGAGCCTGTCGGGCTCGGCGAGGATCTGATTGGCGATGTCGGCCGGCAGATATTTGCCGAGCGCCGACTGGGCGAAGCGCCGCTGCTCCGAGCCCACGGCGCGCGCTGCCGAACTGGTCGCGGCAAAGCCGATGACCCAGGCCACTGCCCAGCCCAGCGCCGGCAGATGCTGCGTATCCAGCCCCTGCGCCTGCAGCCAGAAAGGCAGACCGCCGAACAGGGCGAGCTGGGCGCCGATGAACAGCGGCAGCCACCACCAGCGCACCGAAAGCAATGCCGTCAGCATGGCCGCCAGCACCGCCAGCGCCGCGACGAGCCAGGTGAATGGCACCGGCATGGTCCGGGCCAGTTTCCCGTCCAGCATCTGGGCGAGCATATGGGCATGCACCTCCAGCCCGATGGTCATCCGGCCGGTCAGCGGGGTCAGGGGCGTTTCGAACTGGTCCAGGTCGACGATGTCGCCGCCGATCAGCACATGCCGCCCCCGAATCTGCTCGGCAAAGGCGGGCGCGGTGTCGGGATTGGCGAACAGGTCGATCGGCAGCGAGGCGAACACCGGGCGGTCGTCCGACTTCGGCAGACGATAGGCGATGCTGCCCCGGTAATGGGCGAAGGCGGGGGACGGCGCCATCGAGAGGACCAGCATCGGCGGCAGGCCGGGCGGATGCGCGGGCCAACTGCGCCCGACATTGTCCGGGTCGGTCTCGAGCCGGATGCTGGCGGGGTGCACATTGCTCCCCCGCAGCTGGGCGAGGAACCGCTTCAGATATTGCTGCTGCTCATAGATCAGCTGGTCCTGGTTGGACGCGGTGTCGGCAAAGGCAATGTAGGTCGGCGTGCGCATCGTCCGGAAGGCGGCGATGAGCTGCGCGTCCTCGTCCTGCGGCTGGTCGATCAGGATATCGATGCCGATCGATTTCGCGCCCATGCCGTCAAGCGCGGTCAGCGCGCGGGCCAATGTCGCGCGGTCGAGCGGCGAGCGCTTCTTCGTGTCGATCAGGGTCTGGTCATTATAGACGACCATCGCGATCCGCTGGTCCTGATCGACGCGCGGCGCGAACAGGCCCATGCGCAGGTCATAGAAGGCGCGCTCCGCCTGGTCGAGCAGCGGCACATGCCAGCTGTAGCGGCCGACGAGCAATGCCAGGACGAGGAGCAAGGCTGTAGCGGCAAGACGCACAGCGCCCGCCTCCTCGAAAACCCGGCGGATGCGCCTGATGATGGGATGCACGATGGAAGATTGAGCAACGGAAGGCTGGTCCTCCGCCGCGCCGATGCGCACGTCCGCCATGCCGCTGTTCCCCCCTTGCCGCCCCGCGATGTCTACAAATCAGCGCGGTTCATGCAACGGATTTTCATGGGAATTTTTCACGCGGAGACGCGGAGGCGCGGAGATGGAACATCCGCGGCAACGGCCGCTATATTATCGGTGGCCTTACCGCATCCGGGCGGGAGGAGCACAATAGAGCCTGCGGCGCAGGATACACTCTCCGCGCCTCCGCGTCTCCGCGTGAGACAATACTAGTCCTAAGCCGCCGCCTTGCGCCGCTCGGCCAGTTCCTCGTTCAGCATTTCAGCCAGGAGGAAGGCCAGCTCCAGCGACTGCGCCGCATTGAGGCGGGGGTCGCAATGGGTGTGATAGCGGTCGGCCAGGGCCTCGTCGGTGATCGCGATGGCGCCGCCGGTGCATTCGGTCACGTTCTGCCCGGTCATCTCCGCATGGATGCCGCCGCCAAAGCTGCCCTCGGCCCGATGCACCGCGAAGAAGCCGCGCACCTCGGCCAGGATGCGCTCGAACGGCCGGGTCTTGTAGCCATTGGCCGCCTTGACGACATTGCCGTGCATCGGGTCGCACGACCAGACCACCGGATGGCCTTCGCGCAGCACCGCGCGGACGAGCGCGGGCAGGCCCGCCTCGATCTTGTCGTGGCCATAGCGCGTGATGAGCGTGATCCGCCCGGCTTCGCGCGCCGGATTGAGGATGTCGAGCATCCGCAGCAGCGCGTCCGGCTCCAGGCTCGGCCCGCATTTCATGCCGATGGGATTGGCGATGCCGCGCAGATACTCGACATGCGCGCTCCCCTCGAACCGGGTGCGGTCGCCGATCCACAGCATGTGGGCGCTGGTGTCGTACCAGTCGCCCGTGGTGCTGTCGCGCCGGGTCAGCGCCTGCTCATAAGGGAGCAGCAGCGCCTCGTGGCTGGTGTAGAATGCGGTGCCCTTCAGTTGCGGAACGGTGTCGGGGTTGATCCCGCAGGCCGCCATGAAGTCCAGCGCCTCGCCGATGCGGTCGGCAAGGTTCTGATAC